>CAWVZA010000006.1:0-43612 GCA_963934545.1 uncultured Sulfitobacter sp. | reverse complement strand
CAGTCATAATGTTTGAATTCGGCACAGCGTTTCGCGCCTGCAGCAAAAACGGCGTATGCTCTGTCACCGGCTCTTCTTTGTCGAAATTAATGGGACCCCCGTGCAGCCGGTAATAATACTCGAAAAAGCCAATGATCGGGACGTCTGGCCAAAGTTGTTTGAAGAACGTGAGCTCACCCCATCCAACATGCCCCACAATAATGTCAGGCTTGAACCCGTCTTCACGCTCGATCTGTTTAGCCGCGATCACAGCCCCAAACCCGCACCAGTGCCCTCTTCCCAAACCTTACTCAGACCATAAGCATCCTTCTTCGGCACATAGTGGGATTTATAGATACGCGCTTGCACACCCTCAATCTTGGCCGGATTTTTGCGTTGGGTCAGAAAATAGATCGTGTGCGCCTTTTGCGCCGCCAACCATTACATCAGTTCACGATATTGACCCGGCATGTTTTGGTGCACAAAAAGGATATTCATGGATGCGGCGCGCCTCTAACTGACAGTATGTTTGTGCCCCGATAACCCTGCGCGCAGTCCTTTGGCAAATGCCTTATTTACCCTTCCAAACGGGATCACGCTTTTCCGCAAATGCCCGCGCCCCTTCCAGCTGGTCCTCCGAGGCATAGAGCGTGTCCACCAATCCCAACTGCCGCTTGGTAATACGGTTCATGCTGTCGGCAAATTTCGCATCTTCCGCATCGCGCACGATCTCCTTGATCGCGGCATAGACCAACGGGGGACCAGAGGCCAACAGCCGCGCCAGCTCCCACGCGCGGTCCATTAATTGATCCGCAGGCACCACTTCGTTGATTAGGCCCCAGCCCTTGCCCTCCTGCGCATCAAACCACCGCCCCGTGAGCAAAAGCTCCATAGCGATATAATAGGGAATCCGCTTAGGCAATTTCACACTCGCCGCGTCCGCAACGGTACCTGAGCGGATTTCAGGCAAAGCAAACGTCGCGTGATCCGCCGCCAATATCATGTCAGCACTCAGCGCAAGCTCCAACCCACCACCACAGCAAATTCCATTCACTGCCGCGATCACAGGCTTGTTCAAACGCGGCAACTCCTGCAACCCACCAAAGCCACCAATCCCATAATCGCCATCAACAGCATCACCATCCGCCGCTGCCTTGAGATCCCAACCGGGGCAAAAGAACTTGGCCCCTGCACCAGTGATAATCGCAACCCGCAATTCGGGATCATCACGGAAGCCGGCGAACACTTCACCCATCATCCGCGATGTCACCAGATCAATCGCATTTGCCTTGGGACGGTCCAGCGTCACTTCCAGAATTGCGCCCTCACGGCGGGTTTTGATCGGATCCATACTCATCTCCTAGGGGCTGTTCGCAGCAACGCGTCCACTGCAACAGCAGCATCAGGCGTACACATAAGCGGGTTAATTTCTATTTCACTGACACTGTCGGCATTCGCAATCAAATAATCCTGCACCGCCATCACAGCAGCAACAATCGCATTCAAATTCGCCGCTGATTTGCCACGATATCCCTCAATCAATGGCCATATTCTGAGTCCACGCAGCGCAGCTTCAATAGCCTCCGCCCGCGCAGGCACCAAGAGCGACGCAGTATCTTGCCACAACTCCGTTAGCACACCGCCCGCACCCAACGTCAGCACAAATCCATGCGCCGGATCGCGCAACACACCAACCAGCAACTCTGCCACAGCACCCTGCACCATTTCTTCCAGCAGATAACCACCCGCAGGCATCTCCCGCGCGGCAGCGACCACAGTATCAGTTGATAATCCCAACTGAACCCCGCCAGCCTCCGACTTGTGCGCCAACCCCGTGACTTTCAAAACGAGAGGGCCACTCAAGCCAACCGCCGCATCCGCCAACGCATCCTTATCCAAAACCTGCGCACCCTTCGGAACAGCCAAACCAAACGCAGCAAGTGCAGCTTTCGCTGTTCCCTCATCAATCAGTTCTGCATCACGATCCGATGCAGGCAAAAGCACCATACCTACCTCAGGCGCACCCATCGTGGCAGCAACAGCTGCCGCCGCAATGGCCTCGGTCAAGCCACTCATCGGCACGACACCACCCGCCATCAACTGCGCCGCAACATTCGCAGGCATCAACTCTGGCAAAGTAGCCACAACAGCAATAGGCCGCCCACTCTGCGCACGCACCGCCAACGCCGCTTGCGTCGCACAAATCCAATCACTCGCATCCGTATGCGGATAGTCAACGATGATCATGGTCAGCCCAATATGCTCCGCCGCCATCGGCAACCACGCCGCCGTCATCTTCTCAACATCGCGCCAGACATAGGTATGATAATCAAGCGGATTGCCCAGCGCCACCATAGGCCCCAACGCTGCGGCCAAATCCAACCGCTGCCCATCCGTCAACGCAGGAAACGACATCCCCGACCCTTCGGCCGTATCCGCCGCCAAACTCGCCTCGCCCCCCGAACAACTAACCGAGGACAACGTCGGCGCATCCAATGGCCCCACCATATGCAATAGCTTCAACGTCTCTAGAAACGTCGGCAAATCATTAACCCGCCCAATCCCCAATCGTGCCAACAAGGCAGAGGCCCCCGCATCACTTCCCACAAGCGAAGCCGTATGCGACACCGCCGCCTGCTGCGCCTGATCCGAACGGCCAACTTTCAGCGCTACCAAAGGCACACCCTTCGCCCGTGCCTTCACAGCCAAAGCATGCCACGCAGCCAAATCCCCAAACCCTTCGATGTGCAGCCCAATCACCGTCACCCGAGGGTCATCCAACAGCTCAATCGCAATTTGCGCCTGCGAGGTCTGCGCCATGTTCCCGCACGCAACAACATAAGCAATTGGCAATCCACGCTGCTGCATCGAAAGATTGATAGCGATGTTTGACGATTGCGTCAGGATCGCAACACCGCGCTCCACGGCCACGCAACCATGCTGGTCTGGCCACAACAATGCACCATCCAGCGCATTGATAAACCCGTAACAGTTGGGTCCCAAAACAGGCATCTCTCCCGCCGCCTGAACCAATGCCGCCTGCAACTCCGCCCCACTGTCATCCTCAGCAGCGGCCTCGGTAAACCCTGACGCAAAACAAACCGCACCACCCGCCCCCATCTCTGACAAAGCGGCAACAACCTCAATCGTCGCAATTCGGTTCACACCGATGAACACAGCATCCGGAGGCGTCTCCAACAGCCCCAATTCCATCACGGCCTGAATGCCCTCAATAATCCCGCCCCGCGGATGAACGACATCAATCCGCCCCGCAAAATTCATAAGTCGCGATTGCCGAATGATCTGCGCACACCACGCACCGCCACCGACAACCGCAATCGACTTAGGTCGCAGCAATTGCGAAAGATCACGCGCCATGGACACGCTTGCTCCAAAAGAGATTAGTGCCTTCGGCGAGAGCATATATGGCCAAATAAGAAACCCAATTATTAACCAGAATCGCTTGATGCTGAGGACGCGGAACAAGCCAGAGGGCCGATGGCCGTGCCAAGTGAGATAGCTTAGCTATGTTACGAAGAGGGGTCTGGAAACGGGCCCCTCTATCTTTCTTGGCAATATATCCTCCGGGGGAATCGACACAAAGCGACGATGGGGGCTGGCCCCCACTCACGTCGATGCGAACACGCAGCGAAACCAATCTCACGCACCCAATTCCCGCAGCATTTCGCGGCTAATGATATGACGCTGGATTTCCGACGTACCGTCCCAAATCCGCTCGACCCGCGCATCGCGCCAGAACCGCTCAAGTGGGAAGTCGTCCATCAATCCCATCCCACCATGCACCTGTATCGCAGCATCCGTAACCCGCGCCAGCATCTCGCTTGCATAAAGTTTTGCACTCGCAATCTCGCGGTTCGCAGAAAGCCCCTTATCCAGACGGTCTGCCGCCGCCAGCGTCAGCAAATCCGCCGCGTCAATCTCTGTCACCATATCCGCAAGCTGGAACGACACTCCCTGAAACTTACCGATCTTCTGGCCGAATTGCTCTCGCTCTGCCGCATAGTTGAGGGCATAATCAAATGCACGGCGCGCACGGCCCACACTCATAGTCGCCACAGTGATCCGCGTCGCATAGAGCCACGTGTTCATCACATCAAACCCGCTATCGACCTCACCCAAAACCTGCGCATCGGGCAAACGGCAATCGTCAAAATCGAGGATCATGTTCTTATAGCCACGGTGACTCACAGATTTGTACCCATCACGAATGGTGAAACCCGGCGTGCCTCGATCTACCAGAAACGCGGTAATCCGTTTTTTGGGCCCCTTGGGGGTCTGGTCCTCACCCGTCGCTATGAACACGATGATGAAATCCGCATGATCCGCACCGGAGATAAAGTGTTTGGTTCCGTTGACCACCCAATCCCCGCCATCGCGTACCGCCGTACATTTCATCCCCCGCACGTCTGATCCCGCCCCCGGCTCAGTCATCGCCAACGCGTCCATCCGCTCCCCACGCACTGCAGGCATGAGGTAGCGTTCAATCTGTTCTCCATCACAGGCCATCAGTATATTTTGTGGCCGCCCAAAGAAATGGTTAAGCGCCATAGACCCCCGCCCCAACTCCCGCTCAACCAGCGCAAACTCTACATGGTTCAGCCCTGCACAGCCAACGCTCTCGGGAAAGTTGCAGGCATAAAACCCCAGATCAATTGTCTTTTGCTTGATCTCCTGAGCGATCTCTGCGGGCACTTCGCCCGTACGTTCGACCAAATTCTCATGCGGATAAATCTCTTTCTCGACAAAGCTGCGCACCGTATCAGCAATCATCGTATGTTCGTCTGTCAGCCCGTAAATCATATTCTTTTCCCGCTCTTCAACCAGTTGCGCATCATGGCTTTTCCCGCCACACGAAACATTCTCACCTGCCCCGAGACAGGCATCATCTCTTCAAACGGTCTGCCTACGCAGCGTAGTTCGATTTTTCATCGTCTAAAATCGCCTTCAACTCCGCGAGATGCCGCGCGTCCTGCTCGGGGTAGTTCTCCAATTCCTGTGCTGTCTTTTCTGCAATCTCATCACTTATCCGGCGCAGTGGTAAGCCCGTTTGCAAAGCGCGAATGTACGTTTCGGCCGCTCTCTCAAAATAGTAGAGGCGATTGAACGTCTCGGCGACCGTATCGCCAATCACCAGCACACCGTGGCTGCCCATCACCATCACCTTCTGCTTCGGATCAGTGAGCAGAGTGGCGCAACGCGCGCCTTCATCCTCAAACGCCAACCCACCGTAATCCGCATCGATCACGACGCGGTTGAAAAAGGTACAACAGTTTTGATCAATCGGTGGCAAGCGGCTGTCTTGCAAGCATGCCAGCACTGTGGCGAAAATTGAATGGACATGCATCACACACCGCGCATGCGGAACAGCGGCGTGAACACCACCGTGCAATCCCCACGCCGTAGGGTCAGGTGCATTCGGCCCCGCATAAGTTTCAGGATCATCCGCATCAATGAGCAGCATATCGCTCGCTTTGATACGGCTGAAATGGGCCTGATTGGGGTTCATCAAAAACTGCGAGCCACTTTCATTCACAGCCAAGGAGAAGTGGTTCGCCACCCCCTCGTGCATGTTCAATCGCGCAGTCCATCGAAATGCTGCCGCCAAATCAACCCGCTCTTGCCAGTGGTCCATTTTCGGTTTCGTATGTGTCGCGCTCATCGGCTTGTCTCCATCTTTTGCATCACTCGACCAGTCTGCCATCGCAACGTCCAGCCCATAAGCGACATTAGCCATCTTGTTTCAGCCCTCGGCTTACCACCCACGTATATCCATTCCCACACAGAATATATGCCTCTCTCAAACCATGCGGTTTGTCAGTTGGCCCTTGTAAAATAGTGCCACCCGCCGCCTCAGCCAAGCTACAGGCCTCTTCGGGATCGGTGTCATACAGACGTATTTCAATCCCCGCCCCACGCGGAGGGTTCTCGGGCAGCAAACCAAGCAACGGGTTGGAATGATACGTCTCGTCACTGTGAATTTGAAACACTTGATCACCGTAGGTCATGATCGCAAAATCCGCCGTGGGCTGATAGGCTTTCATGCCAAATACAGTCTCTAAAAAAAAACTTGCACCCCCACGTCGCGAACGAGTAGGTTGAGACCCATCCCGCGCAGGCTCTTTCCGAAGGCCGCGCCGCCCACTGTACCATAGTCCATCATTTCCACTTCCGCTTGTACCCGCATCAACCCTGTGAAATTATAGGACATGACACAAGCAACATTCCCTTCATGGCCCGATGTGGCCGCCGATCTGGTTAACGTCGCAGCAGGGCGCAGCCCTGCCGACCTAATCATCACCGGCGGCATCTGGATCAACGTCCACACCCGCGAAACGCTGCCAGACCATGACATCGCAATCGTAAAAGGTCGCATCGCATTTGTCGGCCCTTCCGCCGATCACTGCACAGGCCCCGATACCCAAATCATCGAGGCGCAGGGCCGCTATATGATCCCCGGTCTGTGCGACGGCCATATGCATATCGAGAGCGGCATGCTCACCCCCGCTGAATTTGCCCGCGCTGTGATACCCCACGGCACCACATCCATGTTCACCGACCCTCATGAGATCGCAAATGTCTTGGGTCTCAAAGGGGTCCGCATGATGCACGACGAGGCGCTTATGCAGCCCGTTAACATCTTCACCCAAATGCCGTCTTGCGCGCCCAGCGCACCCGGGATGGAAACGACAGGATTTGAAATTACCGCCGAAGATGTAGCAGAGGCGATGCAATGGGAAGGCATCATTGGCTTGGGCGAGATGATGAATTTCCCAGGTGTGATAAATGCGGATCCCCAGATGTTGGCCGAGATCGCTGCGACCCAGCGGAGCGGTAAAACCGTGGGTGGTCACTATGCGTCCCCCGACCTCGGCCCCGCCTTCGCGGCATACGTCGCAGGTGGTCCCGCCGATGATCATGAGGGAACCTGCGAGGCTGGTGCAATCGCTCGCATGCGCCAAGGCATGCGCGCGATGATCCGCCTCGGCTCCGCGTGGTATGATGTGGAGAGCCAGATCACCGCAATCACCGAAAAGGGTCTCGACAGCCGCAACATGATCTTGTGCACCGACGATTGCCACTCTGGCACGCTGGTGAATGACGGGCACATGAACCGCGCCCTACGCCATGCTATCGACCGCGGCTGTGACCCGCTTGTCGCCCTGCAAATGGCAACGATCAATACAGCCACACACTTTGGGTTGGAACGTGAGATCGGCTCCCTCACACCTGGCCGTCGTGCCGATGTAATCCTAACCTCTGACCTCAAAACACTCCCCATTGAGACGGTCATCGCCCGTGGTCAAATCGTCGCCGAAGGCGGCACATGCATCGTGGATTGCCCCCATTATGAATGGCCAAAAGATGCCCGCCAAACCGTCAACATGGCCCGTAATCTCAGCGCAAACGATTTTATCATCACAGCACCCGCTGGTGCCAACGCCGTCACAACAAACGTTATTGGCGTGGTCGAGAACCAAGCACCCACCAAGGCGCTCCAGTTTGAGTTGCCAGTCACCGAAGGCCGTGTCACCGCTCACGGCGACGTCGCCCAAATCGCGCTTGTCGAGCGTCACCGCGCCACAGGTGGCGTGGTCAACGCACTCGTCTCAGGCTTCGGTTACACAGGCAAAATGGCGATGGCCTCCACCGTAGCTCATGACAGCCACCATATGATCGTCGTTGGCACTGACACGGAGCAAATGGCACTCGCCACCAACCATCTGCGAACCCTCGGTGGCGGCATCACAATCTACAAAGACGGCGCACCTCTCGCAACCATCGACTTACCCATCGCAGGCCTCATGTCAGACAGCCACGCACAAGAAGTCGCCGCAAAAACCGACGCGATGATGCAAGCCATGCGCGATTGCGGCTGCACCCTCAACAACGCTTACATGCAGCACTCCCTACTCGCCCTTGTTGTGATTCCCGAACTGCGGATATCCGATCTTGGCCTCGTCGACGTGCGTACGTTTGAGTTTATAGATGTCATAGCGAAATGAAAGTGTTCACCCAAAACCTGATGAAGCTCGCTCCAGAATGGGCGGCACTGCCCTCTGAATTGGCTCAAACGTTTGACTGGATGGAGGACCAAGGCTGGCTCCATATCCGTGACGGCGGTCAGCCCGAAGATCACTGGCTCTCTATCTACCCCGATCAATACCTCAATCATCCAAGCGCCAGCAGCGTAACGTTCGGTGGCACAAGTCTGACCTTTACAGGCCATTGGGAAACACCCAAGCCAGCTCTCAACAATCGCTTGTTTGAGATTGGTGAAACTTCGGAGGATGGTTGCCGATTGGCAATTTGGAGGGACGACACAGGTACGCAACAGTTTGTTCATCTCAGCCACGACAATGCGGGCATCATCACGGATGATCCCCTCGCCGTGCTGCAATTCCTCGCGATGGGATATCCCGAGCCTGGAATTCTGGAATAGACCGACATGACACCGCAACAAGCGTTCTTTGACTATCATGGCATTTACGACATGAATGAATTTTCGCCAGAAGATAGGCCAGTGTATCCATTGGCATTTCAAGGTTTCCTCAAACAACGTTTCGGGTTGGGTATGCCTGCCTCTGCACGCGCCATAGGCATTGCAGCTTTCGCACCCTATCATGACAGTGAGACAGCCGATCCGTTCGCGCGCTGGATTGCAGAGGTAACGCCACCACCCTCTGAAGCCGAACTGGCGTATGAGATGGAGTTGATGCGCACAGTTGAATCTCTCAACATCAAAGATGACGACGACACCGAAACGATTATGAGCAAAATCGGTACTCTCTTCCAAGCCAAGGATTAACGCCACATCATGAAGCCATATCAGATACTCACGCCCGACGCGCCACAAGCAGAAGCCTTTACCGATGCCACCGCCGCTGTGGACCGCCTCACTATGCTGTATGATCAGGCCGTTGATTTCCTACGCACGCAGTTTACCGCAGCCATGACCGAGGTCGTCCCTGACACCCGCATCCGTGCATTCTATCCAGAAGTACGCTTTACGACCTCTTCCTATGCGCAGGTCGACACCCGCCTCAACTTTGGTCATGTCTCTGGTCCTGGCAAATATGCGACCACCGTCACGCGCCCTGACCTTTTTCGCCACTATCTGATCCAGCAAATTGGACTGCTGATCATAAACCATGGGCAGCCCGTCTATATCGGCACGTCCGACACGCCAATTCCCGTCCACTTTGCCATGACGCCCAAGACTGGCATGACTGTACCCCAAGACGGCGCTGCCGATTTTACCCTGCGCGATGTGTTTGATGTCCCGGACCTCAGCACCACCAATGATGACATCGTGAATGGCACCTATGTTGCGCCTGATGATGTGGGTCCTCTTGCACCTTTCACAGCCCAACGCGTGGACTATTCGCTCGCCCGCCTCGCCCACTACACTGCCACGGATCCCGATCATTTCCAGTGTCATGTGCTGTTTACGAACTACCAGTTCTACGTGACCGAATTCGAGGACTACGCCCGCAAAATGCTGGCAGATCCCGACAGCGGCTACACCTCTTTTGTCTCGACCGGCAATCAAGAGATAACAGACCCCGACGCTCCAATTGAAACACCGCTCAAACTCCCACAAATGCCGACCTACCACCTCAAACGTGAGAACGGTGGCGGCATTACCTTGGTCAACATCGGTGTAGGTCCCTCAAACGCTAAAACTGCCACTGATCATATCGCCGTACTGCGCCCGCATGCGTGGCTGATGGTCGGTCACTGCGCGGGCCTGCGAAACACTCAGGCCCTTGGTGACTTCGTCCTTGCCCACGCTTACCTGCGCGAAGATCACGTCCTCGATGACGATCTGCCTATTTGGGTCCCGATCCCCGCCCTCGCAGAAATTCAGATCGCGCTTGAGAATGCTGTGGCCCAAGTCACCCAGCTTGAGGGTTATGAGCTCAAGCGGATCATGCGGACGGGCACTGTTGCCACAATCGACAACCGCAATTGGGAGCTGCGTGACCAATCAGGCCCTGTGCAACGCCTTAGCCAATCCCGTGCTGTCGCCCTCGACATGGAAAGTGCCACAATCGCTGCCAACGGCTACCGCTTCCGCGTCCCCTATGGCACGCTTCTGTGTGTTTCCGACAAACCCTTGCACGGTGAATTGAAACTCCCTGGGATGGCATCAGATTTCTATAAATCCCAAGTGTCACGCCATTTGATGATTGGAATTCGCGCAATGGAGCAGTTGCGCGGCATGCCGCTGGAGCGGATTCACAGCAGAAAATTGCGTTCATTTGACGAAACAGCCTTCCTCTGATCCGTTCCAAACCTGAAAAATGCAAAAAAAACTAAAGTTTCTTCGGAAAAGTCGCTTGTCTACGTTGTGTTTGCTCACAACCTTCCGCTACATTCCACACATGAGGCCCAATTTTAGGGCAGTCGAGGAGAATAAAATGACAACGAAACCAATGACAAAAACTCAACTCGTCGCCGCATTGGCCGATGAAATGGGCACCGACAAAAAAGCAGCAGGCGCAGCGCTCGACGCAGTTTGCAACCTGATCACAAAAGAAGTGTCCGGCGGCGGTGCCGTTACTCTTCCAGGCGTTGGCAAAATCTATTGCCGTGAACGTCCAGAGCGTATGGTTCGCAACCCTGCGACTGGCGAACAGTTCAAAAAAGACGCGGACAAGGTTGTCAAAATGACAATCGCCAAGGCGTTGAAAGACAGCGTAAACGGTTAAGTCCGATATACGTCACATTCTAGGGAGAGGGTCGTCCATTTGGGCGGCCCTTTTTCGTTTCCCCAATCCATAGTCTGGCACGATACGACAGTCAGGATTTTCCAGTTTTACTTGGACATGCGCATATGTGAGCATGGTGCAGGTGCTTTGAGGTGCCTCCAGCCTGTGGAAAGAACAGAAGTTCACTCTCAATCTACATTTGTCAGATGAATTGACCTTTAGCTCGTGATGCAGGCATTGAGCGTTCAGAAAGGAAAGTTCCATGCCAACCAAATGGCTCCCCGCGTCTGCGGATATCGATCACCTCAAGCATCAAGCAAAAGACATGCTTTCGGATTTCCGCAAAGGAAAGATGAGCGCCTATCAACGGGTGCGCGAATTCCACCCAAAATCATCAGGCCTCTCAGATAATGAGCTGTCATCTCAGACATTCAGCCTTAGCGATGCTCTGCTGTCTATCGCACGAGAGTACGGCTATCCAAGCTGGCCACGCCTCAAGACAGTTGTGGACAAAGCTCAGGGGCATGATGTACCGCTCAACCATAATGAGCGCATAGATGACGATGTTTTCCGCCAAGCGCTCGACTTCCTCGACGAGGGAGCCGAGGCATTGCTGCGCAAGCATCTCGCGGACCACCCAAAATTGGTTCATCAAAAGATGATGTTTGAGGGCGGAAACTACTTCTCCGAGCCGCCCTTGATCGAGTTTGTTGCCGAAAATCCGATGCGGAACTACAGCCTTCCTCCCAATATTGTCGACATCGCCCGCATCGTTTTGGACGCGGGCGCGAAGGATAATCAAAAATCCCTCGATGAAACGGTCATGCTCGTCGCATCGGGACGTATCGTAAGAAAGCATGGTGCCCAACTGCCGCTGATAAATCTGCTCTGTGACTATGGCGCTGATCCCTGCGCAGGTATCCATGCCGCATTGGCCCACTGCGAAACAGCCGCAGTAAAGCTTTTGCTGAGACGCGGTGCGCCGCTTGATCTATCAACGGCGGCGGCGTTGGGCTGGATGGACGACATATCAAAACTGTTAGGCCAAGCTGACGAAGGACAAATGCAGTTAGCCTTGGCACTTGCCGCCCAAAACAATCGAGCAGAAGCAGTGTCTGCACTCCTCTCCGCAGGGGCTGACCCCAATGAATACAATCCACCTGGCGGCCACTCCCATTGCACGGCGCTTCAATCTGCAATCGCCGAAGGGAATTTGGAGACGGTCAAAGTGCTGGTGGAAAGCGGTGCTAGACTGGACATCAGGGATATTCATCACAATGCGGACGCGCTGATCTGGGCTCAACACTCGGGGCATCCAGATGTTTTCAATTACATCCAATCCAAGTCGTAGCTGATCCATGCCAAGGTGTCAGTCGGTTATCTCAACATTGAACCAACTGGCAACCTCCCCATCAAAACAAGGCTATTGTACCCCACGGCAGGTTGCCCTTTCGACTTTTCCATCCCAATACTGTCCCTGTATCTAAAGGACAGCACCACATGGACATGCGCGCAATCGGACTTGGCCTCGCCTTCGCGCTTATGTGGTCGTCGGCCTTCACGTCTGCGCGCATCATTGTGGCCGATGCAACGCCGCTCTTTGCCCTTTCGCTGCGCTATCTGGTGTCTGGCATCATCGGCATCGCCCTCGCCCGCGCATTGGGGCAAAGCTGGCATTTGACCAAGCCTCAGTGGCGCGCCACCATCGCCTTTGGCATCCTACAAAACGCCGTCTACCTTGGTCTATTCTTCATCGCCATGCAGACGATCGAAGCTTCCCTCGCCGCAATCATCGCCTCCACCATGCCCCTGATGGTGGCACTCGCTGCATGGGCCTTCATGGGCGACAGGCTCGGACCCCTTGGCATCATCGGCCTCATCGCAGGGCTGGCAGGGGTCGCACTCATCATGGGCGCACGCCTCACCGATGACCTCGATCTCGTTGGCGTTGCAATCTGCTTTATCGGCGTACTGGCCCTCACCATCGCCACCCTCACCGTGCGCGGAGCGTCCGCAGGCGGGAACCTGTTGATGGTTGTGGGCCTGCAAATGCTCGTCGGCTCCGTGGCCCTCACGATCGCCACTCTTCTACTCGAGACACCCCAAGTCACGCTTAGCTGGCCGCTCGGCATTGCCTTCATCTATACCTGCCTCGTCCCTGGCCTCACGGCGACATGGGTCTGGTTCATGTTGGTGGGCCGCATCGGTGCCACCCGCGCAGCAACTTTCCACTTCCTCAACCCCTTCTTCGGCGTGGCCATCGCCGCCGAGCTACTTGGCGAACAACTCGGCCCGCGCGACATCCTCGGCGTCACCATAATCGCCGCTGGCATCCTCGCCGTACAAATCTCACGCCAACGCAACGCCTAAAACCGACACCTCTATGCCGCCTGAAGCCATGCAGAGATGCATAGCTCCGCTAATCTTTTGTCTATGACCGACACAGCCCCAACCAAAGCATACGCCTTCCTGCTCCTGCCGGGCTTCTCTACACTTGGCTTTTCCTGTGCGCTCGACGCGTTATCGCTGGCCAACCACCACCCCTCAGGGCGCAAATTCTACCGCTGGCGGCTACTGTCCGAAGATGGCCAACCCGTCGAGGCCTACAACGGCGTGAAAATCGCCGTCGACAGCGCCCTATGCCCGCTTGACCTCAATGAAACCCTCATCGTTTGTGCGGGCGAAAACGCAGGCCAGTCCAGCTCCAAAACCATCCTGAGTTGGCTGCGCCGCGAGGCACGCCGTGGCGGCGATCTGGGCGCATTGTCATCTGGCACCTACATCCTCGCCCTCGCAGGCCTCATCGGCGGCAAACGCGTCACGACCCATTGGGAATACAAAACCGCACTGGCCGAAATGCTCCCCGATGTAATCATGGAAGACAGCATCTTCTCCGTCGATGGCCGCATCTTCACGTCCGCAGGCGGGGCCGCGTCGATGGATATGATGCTCGACCGCTTGCGTGCCGATTACGGGACCGATCTGGCCACATGGGTCGCAGACCAGATGATATATACGGCCCCCCGCGCCCATTCAGATGCCCAGCGCATGTCCCTCCAATCGCGCCCCGAGGTCCGCAATCCAAAACTGCTGCTCGCAATGCAAGTGATGGAAAACAACATCGAAGACCCCCTGACACCAGACGAGATCTCGGGCGTTGTCGGTCTCTCCACCCGCCAGCTTGAGCGCCTGTTCGCCAAATATCTGAGCATTTCGCCCAAGCGGCACTACCTACGCATCCGCCTTGAGAAGGGGCGTAACTTACTCCGCCAAACAGACCTGTCCGTCACAGATGTGTGCGTGGCCTGCGGCTTCAAATCGCTCTCGCATTTCTCAAAAAGCTATCGCGCCACCTACGGCATCCCACCGGGGCTGGAGGCGGCCGATGGCAAAGTCCTATGGTCAGACCGCGCTTAAGTTAGTTCAACAACTTCTCAATCTCACGTGGGATCGCACCACGATCAGGTCGTGCATTTGAACCCCAAGTACCCACAACGTTGCCCGCCGGATCAATCAGCACTTTGTTAAAATTCCACTTCGGAACGAACCCCGTCTCCGCCTTTACCGCTTTGTAAAACGGATGCGCCTTACCGCCGCGCACATGCATCATGTCCGTCATGGGCAGCGTGAGGTTAAAATTGATATCACAGAACTCTTTGACTTCAGCGGCTGATCCCAGCTCTTGATTGAAGTCGTCAGACGGCACCGCCAGCACAACCAAACCTTGATCTTTGAAGCGGTCGTATACAGCCTGAAGACCATCGTATTGATAGGTAAACCCACATTGCGACGCCGTATTCACCACCAAAACAGGTTGCCCCGCAAAATCGCTCAGCGCAATGTTGCCCCCGTCAATTGACGGAAACACTGCATCTTGCGGCGCGGCCAAAGCCGTCCCCGCCCAAAGCGATAAAACCAATCCAATAACCAAGCGCATAGAAGTTCCTCCACAAATACTACGTTCCAAAGCAGCAAAAAGTTCACAAACAATTTCACTAATCACACATGCCCCTTTGATTTTCGCGCAAAAGCCCCATCTAATGGGACAACAGCGCAAGGAGCGACCCATGCCAGAGTACACCAAAAACCCCGATGTTATCGCGACCCTGTCGCCAGAGGAACTCTACGTCACCCAAGAAAGCGGCACCGAACGTCCCGGCACCGGAAAGCTGCTCAACAACAAAGAGCCGGGCATCTATGTCGACATCGTATCGGGCGAGCCATTGTTCGCATCCAGTGACAAATACGAGAGCGGCTGCGGCTGGCCCAGCTTTACCAAAGCAATCGAGAACGTGATCGAGATCGAGGACCGCACCCTCGGCATGACCCGCACCGAAGTGCGCAGCGCCCATGGCGACAGCCACCTCGGTCACGTCTTTCCCGATGGCCCCCGTGATCGCGGCGGCCTACGCTATTGCATCAACTCCGCATCCCTCCGCTTCATCCATCGCGATGACATGGACGATGAGGGATACGGCAAATACATCAATCAAGTGGAGGACGTAGCATGAATGAACGGTCAGTACTGGCAGGCGGATGTTTCTGGGGCATGCAGGACCTCATCCGCAAACGCAGCGGCGTGATCAGCACCCGCGTTGGTTATTCAGGCGGCGACGTGCCAAATGCCACCTACCGCAACCACGGCACACACGCCGAAGCGATCGAAGTGATCTTTGACCCCAGCGTGATCAGCTACCGCGAGCTGCTGGAGCTGTTCTTCCAGATCCATGACCCCACAACCATGAACCGCCAAGGCAATGACATGGGCATGAGCTACCGCTCCGCGATCTACTTCGAGGACGAGGACCAAAAAGCAGTCGCCCTCGACACAATCACCGATATCGAGGCGTCAGGCATCTGGCCTCGTAAAGTCGTGACCGAGATCAAGCCTGTCTCAGACTTCTGGGAAGCAGAGCCAGAGCATCAAGACTACATCCAGCGCATTCCCAATGGCTACACCTGCCACTTTCCGCGCGCCGACTGGGTCCTCCCCAAACGCGCCGCTGCAGAATAAATTAACAAAGGGTGGCCCACACAATCGGGCGGCCCTTTTTCATTCGTGAACCGCAACATTTTCCATCTCCCACCACAGAATACTGGCGCAAAGCGCCAATCTAGGACAGGCTACAAATCGCAGACCCTACCTCCCAATTTGCGAGCCTAATCATGTCAAAAGATCCGCTGCTTCAGCCCTACCAGCTCAAACATCTCACGTTGAAGAACCGGATCATGACCACTAGTCATGAACCAGCTTACCCCGAAGACGGCATGCCAAAAGATCGCTACCGTGCCTACCACGCAGAGCGTGCAAAAGCCGGCGTCGCCCTCACCATGACCGCAGGCTCGGCCGCCGTATCAAAAGACAGCCCACCCGTCTTCAACAACATTCTCGCCTACAAAGACGAAGTAGTGCCACACATCCAAAATCTCACCAATGCCTGCCATGAGCATGGCTGCGCCGTGATGATCCAGCTCACCCACCTTGGCCGCCGCACCACATGGAACAAGGGCGACTGGCTCCCCTCCGTCTCGTCGTCGAAACACCGCGAACCCGCCCACCGCGCCTTTCCAAAACTGATCGAGGATTGGGACATCGAGCGTATCATCACCGATTTCGCAGACGCCGCCGAGCGGATGAAAGCGGGCGGTATGGATGGGATCGAATTACAGGTATATGGCCATCTGCTGGATCAATTCTGGTCCCCCCTCACCAACGATCTGACAGGACCATATGGCGCGGATACGCTGGAAAACCGCATGCGCTTCCCGCTCGACGTACTCGCCGCGATCCGCAAACGCGTGGGCGCAGAGTTCATAATCGGCTTCCGCTACACCGCGGATGAGGCGCAGAAGGGCGGCATCACAGCCCAAGACGGCCTGAAAATCTCCAAAACACTCGCCGACACAGGCCAGCTTGATTTCCTCAATGTGGTGCGCGGCCGCATCCACACCGACCCCGCCATGACCGATCTCATCCCGATCCAAGGCATGAAAAACGCCCCCCATCTCGACTTTGCGGGTGAAGTGAAGAAGCTCACTGGCATGCCCACCTTCCACGCTGCCAAAATCCCTGATGTGGCGACCGCCCGCCATGCGGTCGAGACAGGATTGCTCGACATGGTCGGTATGACCCGCGCCCATATGGCCGACCCCCATGTAGTGAAAAAGATCATGGAGGGCCGTGAGGATGACATCCGCCCTTGCGTCGGTGCCACCTATTGCCTTGATCGCATCTATGAAGCGGGCGATGCCCTGTGCATCCACAACGCCGCCACTGGCCGTGAACTCACCATGCCCCACACGATCCAACCCGCCGAGATCCGGCGCAAATTCGTTATCGTGGGCGCAGGCCCCGCTGGTCTAGAAGCAGCACGCGTCGCTGCGGAGCGCGGCCATGATGTGACAGTGTTCGAGGCCCAGCCCGATCCCGGCGGCCAAATCCGCCTCACCGCGCAAAGCCCACGTCGCCGCGAGATGATCTCGATCATAGACTGGCGCATGGCCCAGTGCGCCGCCCGCGATGTAATATTCCACTTCAACACATGGGCGGAGGCGGGCGATTTAACGGCCCTCAACCCCGATGTGGTGATCATTGCCACAGGCGGCATTCCCAACACCGAACTCTTCGAGACAGGCAAAGACGCAGCCCACGTTGTCACCTCATGGGACATGATCGCAGGCGATGTGAAGCCTGCCCAAAACATCCTGATTTATGACGAGAGCGGGGACCACGCAGGCCTGCAAGCCGCCGAAATCGCTGCTACTGCTGGATCAACTGTGGAGATCATGACCCCCGACCGCACCTTCGCTGCTGGTGTCATGGCGATGAACCTCGTCCCCTACATGCGCTCGCTCCAGGAAAAGGACGTGACCTTTACCGTTACCCGGCGCCTGCTGGATGTCGCCAGAAACGGCAACAAACTAACCGCGACCATCGGCACTGATTACAGCGATCTGGCACAGAAAAAAGATTATGATCAGGTCGTCATCAACTACGGCAGTCTACCGCTTGATGACCTCTACTTTGACCTAAAACCCCACAGCTCAAATGAAGGGGCCGTCGATCACGATGCGCTCATCAATGGCAAAGCTCAGACCATCAAGCGCAACGAGACAGGCAGCTTCCAACTCTTCCGCATCGGCGATGCCGTCTCGGCCCGGAACACCCACGCCGCGATCTATGACGCACTACGATTGGTCAAAGATCTCTAAGCGTTCGCGTCACCGCATCACAAAGGGGTCGGGGATCACCTCATCACTGGTCCGCAGCCAAACCGCTTTGGTCTTTGTGTAATCAAGCGCGGCACGCAGCCCGCCCTCGCGCCCATGCCCGCTCAACCCATGCCCGCCGAACGGCGCCATCGGGCTGACGGCGCGGTAGGTGTTGACCCACACAATCCCCGCCTGAATGCCACGGATCATGCGGTGCGCCCGCGTCAGGTCTTTTGTAAACACCCCCGAGGCCAGCCCGTAGGCCGTATCATTGGCCAGCGCCAAGGCCTCCGCTTCCGTATCAAAACTCACCACGGACAGCACAGGGCCGAAAAATTCCTGCGTCAAACATGGTGCGTCAGGCGCATCGGTGCAATCAATAATCGTCGGTGGAAAATAGTTACCCGCACGCGCAATCGCTTGCCCGCCAGTGATCACCAAAGCCCCTGCCGCCTGCGACTGCGCCACCAGATCACTGGCCCGCATTGCCTGCGCTTGCGTACACAGCGGGCCGACTTCAGTCGTCATATCATCAGGCTCACCAATCACGATTGCTGCCGCCTTTTCCTTGAGCAGCCTCAGGAACTCATCTTTGATCACCCGCGCAATAATGAGGCGTGACCCCGCAACACAGCTCTGCCCTGTTGCGGCAAAAATTCCCGAAATCTGTGCATTCACCGCACTCTCGATATCCGCATCCTCAAATACAATGAAAGGTGACTTGCCCCCCAACTCCAGCGATGTCGACGCGAGATTCTCGGCCGAATTGCGCACAATATGCTGGGCCGTCTCTGGCCCGCCGGTAAAGGCGATGTGGCTCACTTTCGGATGCTGCGTTAGCACGGCACCACACTGCGCCCCGAACCCTGTAATGACGTTCAGCACCCCTGCTGGAAAACCTGCCTGATCAAAAATGCGCGCGAATTCCAGCATCGGTGCAGGACCCTCCTCCGACGCCTTGAGCACAACTGTGCACCCCGCAGCCAGCGCGGGACCAATCTTCACCGCTGATAGAAAAAATTGTGAGTTCCACGGGACGATCGCAGCCACAACACCAATCGGCTCACGGCGCAGCCACACTTCCATGTCAGGCTTATCAATCGGCAGATGCGCTCCCTCGATCTTATCAGCAAGCCCTGCATAATAGCGATAATACTCGGCAACGTACGCAATCTGCGCAGATGTCTCACGGATGATCTTGCCCGTGTCACGTGTCTCTAACTCGGCCAGTTTCTGCGCGTTCTCAGCAATCAAATCCGCCAAACGGTACAGTAATTTCCCCCGCGCCGAGGCTGTCATGCTCGCCCACTCCGCACCGTAAAACGCCGCTTCCGCCGCTTCCACAGCTGCATTCACATCACCCTGCCGCGCCTCTGGCATCACCGCCCAGACATCACCTGTAGCAGGATCAATACTCTCGAACTGCGCAGCACCGTCGCTAAACTGACCGCCAATATACTGCTGAAACACCTGCATTATTTATCCTTTAGGCAAACGCGGGAACCACGTCTTTGATGAACCGTGCAAGCGAGGCTTTCTTGCGCTCGAAACTCATGCCGCTGTCGATCCAAAAGGCATATTCATCATAGCCCAGATCGGCATAGGTTTTGATCCGCGCAATGGCATCGTCTGCCGTCGCAATCACTTTATCACGCATCATCGCGTCTGCGGACATAAACGGATGCGCTGCGATTTCAGCATCACTCAGCGGATCAATCGTCCCCGCTGAAACACTTCGATCATTCATGAACCACGCGCCAAAGGTACAGAAAAAGCGGTTGATCTCTTCCGCCGCTTGCCACGCATCCTCAGCATCCTGTGCAATGTACGTATGGTTGAGCAGCATAATCTGCGGCCGCGCTACATCGGGGTTATCGGCACAAGCCGCGCTGAACGTCTCCATTAGCCGTGTAATCTCACCATCGCCTTGCCACAGCGGCGTCACCTGAACATGGCAACCATTTGCAATGGCGAACGCATGGCTATTGGGATCACGCGCCGCAATCCAAATGGGCGGCCCCTCCCCATTGGCGGGCTGTGGCATCGCCGTGGTAGAGGGAAAGGAATGATAGGTCCCCTCCTGCGCATAATCCCCACGCCAAAGTCCTTGTATCGCAGGCACCAGCTCGCGCATACGCAGGCCCGCGTCCCATGCATCCATCCCCGGAACCATGCGCTCATACTCATAACTGTAAGCACCACGCGCGATCCCCAATTCCAAACGCTCGTCCACGATCATGTCGGTCATCGCCGCTTCGCCGGCCAGTTGGATCGGATGCCAGAACGGCGCGATAATCGTCCCCGTCCCAAGACGGATTTGCGTCGTCTGCCGTGCCAGATCAACGAGGTTCAAAAACGGGTTCGGCGTGATTGTAAAATCCATCCCATGATGCTCACCCGTCCAAACCGCATGCAGTCCGCCAGCATCCGCCATCTTCGCAAGCTCGACAAACTCGCCATAAAGCGCCCGTTGATCCTGCTCAGGAGAGATACGCTCCGTATGGACAAAAAGGGAAAAGCGCATGGAGTAATCCTTCCTTCAAAGCGCGGCGAGCATCGCCAAAATTTCGGTATAGGTGAGCGGTCGCGTCTAAAATTTGGAGGACGCGCGTTTGGGGATCAGGCAACGTCATTGCGCGCGTCACCCTCCTGCACAGGCATATTCAACCAATCCAAAAGGTGTGCCGTGACCGCATCTGGCGCGGTTAGGTTCGCCATGTGTCGTTGACCCGTCAGCGTCACAGACCGCCCGTTTTGAACAGCTGCTGCCATGGCATCAGACATCGCGGGAGTAGAGTTAGGGTCGCTGCCCCCCGTCAGCGCGAGGAACGGACAGGCAATCTCGTACATACGGTTGGCATAGGTCGCATCGCCGCCGGCAAACGCGCCATAAGCCGTGGCATAGCCGCCCGTATCCACTTCGCCCAGCCATCCTGCCACATCATCCCGCGCCGCGATCTCGCTTGGACTGTTATCAAACCAACGCATCAAAGGGGCCTGAAGATCAACGTGCCC
This sequence comes from uncultured Sulfitobacter sp., assembly GCA_963934545.1. Lineage (GTDB taxonomy): Bacteria > Pseudomonadota > Alphaproteobacteria > Rhodobacterales > Rhodobacteraceae > Sulfitobacter. Next base: position 22,673 of record CAWVZA010000006.1, on the reverse strand, counting down.
CGCTGCAATCTGCGCTGCCCGCGCTGTGACAGCATCAGCCGCCTTAGCCTTGCGGCAATATACCCCGTTCAGCATCGACACACGGCTCACGCAGTCGGGAAACCGCACAGTAACACCCGCCGCGATCAAGGCTCCCATCGAATGCCCCGCCAAATTCACCGCGCCAAAGCCAAGCGCCTGCAACACAGTCCCGCACCATTCAACAAACATTGGCAACTGACTGCCCGCAGGCAGTGGATCACTCCCTCCATGACCTGGAAGGTCCACTGCAATCACACAAAACTGGTCCTGAAGCGCCTCAATTTGCGGACCCCAAGCAGCGGATTGAAGCCCAACACCATGCAACAAAACAAGCGGCTCACCACGTCCCGCACTCCGAAAACTGACTGTGCCGCCCTTAGACAGCTGCAGGGTTGTCAACGTCATGCCCCATCTCCTCAAGGTCCTTATAGCGGTCCCCGATCCGGTGATGCGGCCGCCCCCCTATGGACGCCCCAAGGGCGATCACTATCTCGTCCGCAGCAGGCGCATCCGCCACCGATGTCTGGATCGTGAGGTAATGCGAACGCCGCCCGCCATCGTTCTTGTCCATCAACGGGATCATGAGCGGCGCATTTGCTGGCCCGCGCGTATTACAAAACGACAGGTATGATTTGGCACCCACTGCATTGCGATAATGATTGCCGAAATGCAGCGTATGGATCAGCGCAGAGGCATGCTCAATCTCGCCGTTCAGCCCAACAATCCCAGACTTGCCGTAGCCCTCAACTTTGTCACCGCCCCCCGCAGCGTCCAAAATCATATCCGTCAACATCGCACCCAGATCGGAGGCACAGTCACGGATTCCAGGACCAAGGTCTTCGACGAACCCAAGCCCAGCCCACGGATTTTTGATCACTGCGATCGCAGCAATCAGGGTCAGCGGCTGAGGTGCCACCTTACCTCCCGCGATCAAAGTATTTTCGACATGAAGAAGGGTTTTACGAATATCGGCAGGCACTGGTTTTCCTTTGGTATCTGAGTCTATGCCACTATGGTATACCATTATACCATTCGTCAATCATCCTTGTTGCATGCGTCCAGCGATGTTAAGAAAAGCAAATGAAATCAAATGCCCCACCTCTGCTAAAAATCGAAAAAGCCCCACAGACCCTGCGCGACATCGTGCAGGAGCGTATGCGGGATGCAATTATTTCGGGCCATTTCAAATCAGGGGAACGGTTGGTAGAGCGCCCCTTATGCGACCAACTCGGCGTCAGCAGGACAGTGGTGCGCGAGACGATCCGCTTCCTCGAAGCAGAGGGCCTTGTCGAGATCGTACCAAACCGTGGCCCTATCGTGGCGACCTTCGATTGGGATCAGGCCCGCCAAATCTATGATATCCGCCGCCAGCTTGAAGGTTCCGCCGCAGCCGCGTGCGCCAGCAGCCAAAGCAAAGACTTAGCAGATCGCTTGGGCACAGCCCTGCGCACCCTTGCCGCCACCATGGACGACACCATGGACGACACTACATGGACCGAGTTGATGCAGGCCAGTACAAAGTTCTATGAAATCATATTTCTGGAAGCAGGCCATACCGTCGCTTGGGAAATTGTGCAGCGCCTGAACGGCAGGATCAGCCGCCTCCGCGCCCTCACACTCTCCGCAAAAGAACGCAACCGCCCCGGCATCGCCCATATGCAAGCCATCCATGACGCCATCCTAAGCAAAGACCCAAAAGCCGCGCGCCGTGCCGTGGACGCCCATATCGACGACGCCTCCCAAACGGCACTGCGCGTCATGACAGCAGAGGAGCAGCAGAATGCCTAAAGGATACTGGATCGCTTTTGTGACCGTCACCGACCCCGACGCCTATTTAGGATATCAGGAACATGCACCCGCTGCCTTTGCCAAATTTGGGGCGAAGTTCTTGGTCCGCGGCGGTGCGGCAGACACGCTCGAAGGCGAGGAATGGCAGCGCCACGTTGTCATAGAGTTTGAGAGCAAGGAACAAGCGCTCGCTTGCTACAACTCACCCGAATATCAGGCCGCCCGTGCGCACCGCGCCGCAGCATGTACGGCGAACATAGCAATCGTCGAAGGCATGGCCCTTCAATAGATACAAAATCCATTCGCCACAAACCACCAGACGGCCTATTAGACAGCAACCCGTGGCCGCCCCGACGCCTCGACCGTGATCTCCGCCTCGACAAAAACCTCACGGCCTTCAATGCCTGCGACCCGCACATCCCGCACAACACTCACGGCAATATCCGCTGCATCCGCAGTTTCCGCAGCCGTCAGCGCCGCCGCTCTCAGGACATCCTCCAACCGCGCAAGCGCCGTCTCGGCATCGTCAAAATCCTCAGGCCCCGCCACCAGATGCACACGGTACTTCCCCTCGCTCGGCGAGGTTACGGTCCCCGCTTCGCGCATCGTCACACGCCCCACCACCGCGCCAATCGCATTGGCCACACCTGCATGTTCCGGCAGGATCATCTCACAGCCCAACCGCGTTCCCACCGCAGGGTAATAGGTACTGGCCGAAGCTCCCAACCCAATCACGGGCACCGCCAGCCCCGTATCCAAACGCACCAAACCCTTATGCCCACCAAGGCCACGCTGCATCAGCACATGCCGCGCCAACGCATCAGGCTCCAACCCAAAACTGGTCTCTTCCTCTGCAAAAGCAGTCTCTATTAAAGCCAATACGGTCTGGTGCTCCAACCGCTCCACAATCATCCGCGCCATGACAACAGGCTCTGCCGCAAGGCGTTCTCCCGCACCCGTCCGCCGCCGCCCGAACAACGACAGCGCCTTTTCCGCCGCCTGACCATCCCATGCATCCGCCAGCCCAAGAACATGGCTCGCATCCGACGGCGTCACTCCCGCAACCTGCACCAACCCGCGTTCAACCAACTGTTTGAGAGCACCCGTCTCAACCCTAGAGCGCAACACATCCCCCAATGGATGCACTGCATCGCCAATTCGCTCCAATAGCGCTTCCTCACGCGGCCCGATTCCCTCCATCGTTTGCCCCGCAACAGCCCGCACAAACCGCCCGTCATGCTCACCCGGCAACGTCGCGCGCATCTGCGCATCCAGCGCGCCATGCACCACCTCCGCCGCATCCACCGCGATCAGTGATATCGGTAACAATCGCCGCGGCCCCAGCGTCACACCACCCTGCAACCCTTCGGTCACAAAATGCACCTCGCTGTCACCACCCAAACCAGTTGTGCGCATCGCAACCGCTTCAACCATCGTGCGGTATGGCCCCACACGCGCGCCCGCAGGATCAATCGCAGGCCGTCCATCCTTGAGAAGCGCCACATCCGTCGTTGTCCCGCCAATGTCAGAGACAAGCGCGTGCTCAGCCCCCGTCATCCACTTTGCCCCGACAATGGATGCCGCAGGCCCGCTCAGGATCGTCTCAATCGGCCGCTCACGCGCCTGCGCAGATGAGATCAACGCCCCATCGCCACGCACCACCATCAGCGGTGCCTCCACACCAATCTCACGCAGAATATCCTCCGTCCGCCCGATCAGTCGGTCAATCATCCCGATTAACCGCGCATTGAGCACCGCTGTCATCGCACGCTTCGGCCCGTTCAACTTGGCTGACAACTGGTGCGAAGCCGACACAGGCCGCCACGTCACTTGCCCCACAACCTCCATCGCCCGCAGTTCATGCGCAGGGTTGCGCGTGGCAAACTGCGAGGCCACAGCAAACCCGCCAACTCCCGCACCATGCTCTGCCAAAAATGCACGCAAACCATCCTCGTCAAATGGCACCGCTTCACCGCCTGCATGGTTGTGCCCCCCCGCCAGCACAATATGCGGATCACCCTTGAGCGCCTCAAGCAATCCGTGCGTCTCCAGATCCCGCTCCTTGAACCCAATATAGACCAGCGCCACGCGCCCGCCCTGCCCCTCGACCAACGCATTCGTGGCTAAAGTCGTGGACAAAGACGCCAGCGCAATATCGCTCGCAGCAACACCCGACTGCTCTAGCACTGCCCGCACAGCACCACCTACTCCAATGGCCAGATCGTGCCGCGTGGTTAGCGCCTTGGCGCTCGCAACGACTTCTTTCTCATCACGAATAAGAACCGCATCCGTATAGGTCCCGCCCGTATCCACGCCCAAAAGCAATGCCACCGCACTCTCCTCAAAACTGTTCAGAAATATCTAACCCAGAGGCGGCTCAATGCCAGCCCCAATCGCGTCATAGATCGCCCAGCCGCGACACTGCCCAGCGCGCCGCATCCGCCACCGCTGCATCGGCATCCTCGCAAAATCCCTGCGCCAACCCGCGCAACGAGGCATCACCTGAATTCCCAATCGCATAGAGCACATTGCGCACAAAGCGATCCCGCCCAATCCGCTTGATAGGCGAACCTGAAAACCGCAATCGAAACGCCGCGTCGTCCAACACAACCAACTCCGCCAACGTCCCGCCAGCGCTCCCGTGATACCGTATATCACTCGCCGCCACGGCGAACTTGTTCCACGGACACACTGCCAGACAATCATCACAGCCATAAATCCGGTTGCCCAGCTTGCCGCGCAATGCCTCGTCTACAGGCCCCTTATGCTCAATCGTCAAATACGAAATACACAGCCGCGCATCGAGGCGATAAGGCGCGGGAAACGCATCCGTCGGACAGACATCCTGACAAGCGGTACAACTTCCACAGCGGTCCACCTCCGCCGCATCAGGCTCCAACTCCAGCGTAGTGAAAACAGACCCTAAAAAGGCCCAATTGCCCCAGTCACGGCTTACTACATTGGTGTGCTTGCCCTGCCAACCAAGGCCCGCCGCCTGCGCTAATGCCTTTTCGGGGACAGGGGCCGTATCCACAAACACCTTCACCTGACACGCCTCTTGTTCGATCAGCCACCGCGCCAACCGCTTCAAACGCTTCTTCACAACATCATGATAATCGCGCCCCTGCGCATACACAGAAACAGCGCCCAGATCAGGCCGCTCCAATATCGCCAGCGGGTCATGCTCGGGCGCATAACTCTCCACCAACATGATTACAGATTTCGCTTCAGGCCACAAAACCGACGGATCACCGCGCCAGCTGACACGCTCCTCCATCCATCCCATCTGTCCGTGATATCCTGCTTCAAGAAACGTATCCAACCGCTCAGGCACGTCTGGCACCGCATCAGGCCTACACACACGGCACGCCACAAACCCCTCGGCCAGCGCTTGGGAAACCACTCGTGCCTTGAGGTCAATATTCTGGTCTTTGCCCTTACACTGCATCCCGTACCCTCAACGTGCACCAACAGTCGAAAATCAGGGCGCGCCTAGAAATCCAGATCATTGTAATGCTTCGGCGGCGTGAACCCCGGCACCTGATCGGCCAAGAGTGACCGAAACGCAGGCCGCGATTTGATTTTCGCATACCAGTCCTTCACTTCAGGACAACTGTTCCAATCCACATCCGAGATATAATCAAGCGAGGACAAATGCGCAGCCGCAGCAAAATCTGCCAGCGTCATCACATCTCCCGCAAGCCAGCGGCGCTGATCCAGCAACCACGTCATATAGCCAAGGTGGAACTTTATCGCCCGCGCCCCCGCTTTCACATTCTTGCTGTCGGGATAACCCGCCTTCTGCATCTTCTTGTTCACACGCTCATAGAGAAGCTTGCTGGTGACCTCATGATGAAACTTGTCGTCAAACCACGACACCAACCGCCGCACTTCGAGCTTTTGCGCGGGATCAGAGGGCAGCAATGATGGCTCGGGCCGCGTCTCTTCGATATATTCGCAGATCGCCGCGCTCTCGGACATCATGATCCCGTCGAGCCGCAACACAGGCACTTTGCCAGCAGGATTGCGCCGTAAGAAATCAGGGTCTTGTTCCCAATACCGCTCCTCAACCAGCTCCACTTCGATCTTTTTCTCAGCAAGGCTCAGCCGGATCTTACGGCAATAGGGCGATAGCGGGACGTGGAACAAGCGGGCCATGATAAATCCGTAACTAGGGTCCAGACATCAATGCCTTGTGCCGCAGCAATATTCAACTCTCGAAACAATCGCTCCGGCCATCCGCCTTAATCGTCGCAGCGCCCGAGCGGATTTGCGCCGCCCGTTTCTTGAGGTAGTTCGTTGGTCGCGATGCACTGCGCGTTTTGGGTGAGGGCAGCACTGCTGCCAGCTGAGCCGCCTGCCGTGCACTCAATTCCTCTGGCCCTACCTTAAAATAATGCCGTGCCGCTGCTTCAACGCCAAACACGCCCTCATCAAATTCAGCCACGTTCAAATAAACTTCTAGAATACGCCGCTTCGGCCACAATGCCTCAACCAGTGGTGTAATTCCCGCCTCGAGCGCTTTGCGCACGTAGGTCCGACCATGCCACAAATAAACGTTCTTCACTGTTTGCTGGCTCAACGTCGATGCTCCACGGTTCGACCCTTCGGCAATCGCCAGCTTAATCGCTCGTAAATCAAACCCCCAATGCTGGCAAAAATTCGCATCCTCAGCCGCCACGACCGAACGCGCCATAACAGGCGCAATCATCCGCATAGGCACCCATTCATGATCAACACCACCCAAACGGCGGACCTCCCCGATCATATACATCGTCGTCGGCGGGTTCACGACACGGCCCAACAGGACCGCACCTACCATAATAAAAACCGCCAAAAATATCCCACGCAAGACGGTCCGCTTGATACGTCGCCCCAAAGGCAGACGCGCCTCGACCTTGGCAAGGAGTTTGGCCTTTGCCTTGGGTTTCGCTTTTGGTTTGGTGCTACGCTTTGCCATGGTTCAGCTATAGTGCCGCAGATCTGCCTTGTGAACGATCACAAGTCAGCGCACGCACATCATTCGAACCCGTGCCCTGAATGATACGCCTCTCAGGCAACGCCACCACAGCTGTTCAGCAAAACCAAACCACAAAGCAAAAAGTAAAATCGCGTCGGTATGACCATCATTGTCATCATATCAATCCTTCTAAATCGTTCCGTACAAATCTTAATCATGCCGCCATCAGGCAGGTTGCTTCAACCCGTTTAGCCACAGTTCGCGCTGAAAATGTACGGTTTTCCACATCCGCCAGTTCTGGAAACAGCATGAGGAGCTCGGCCTGTTGTTTGTCTCCTTGCTGCGCCAATCCACTGTCAGGCAAGCAACTCTCGGAAGAGCATCCATCCGCAAATACAATTTGGTGCGCGTCAAACAGCAGGTGAATATACTCCACCATGCCGTCCTCAACGATCCGCACATCCTTACCATTCACCAAATGCTTGGCCGCAACCAAAACCTCATCACACCCCATAAGCAGTTCTGCACGCCAATCCGAAATCAGCATACGATGCTCGGGCGAGACCATGAACGAACGCTCATTCCCGATGCTCCCCGCCTCAAACAGGATCGGCGCAAAGCTGCCATAAGCCCGCACAGTCTGGCGCAAAACCAGCCGAACAGGCTGCGCCCCGTTATCCAGCGTCATTACCAGATCACCAACCTCAATATTCTCAACGGCTTTTGTTCCACACATCATCTCGATTGCGGCTCCCGGAGTAAAACATGTCGGCCCAAAGGTCCCGACAAGCACATTGGTGCTCGTGAAACCAAAGGTGCTGAAGACGAACGTCCCGTTCTGGAGCGCTTGGCCGTCATTGGGAGTGAAAACCGCAGGGTTGCCACCCGCCAGATACAGCGTCACGCCCATGTAGGTCACATTCCCTACGCCCGGCACGTTGATCGTAATGCTGTCATTGCGCCAAACATTAGTGATCGTGATACCGTCAAAGGTGTCACCAGCCGCAGCGCCTGAGTTGATCTGACCATTGTTGTCATTGTCGTTAAAGTCGCCGCGCTGAACGGTCAGCGACGTGCCAAATGGCGGCGGGTTACCAGGGTCGATGGTAAAATATTGATCTCTGTAGACTGGCCTGACGCGCATCCTTGGCTGTGGTTAAGCCTAAGATGAACGTAAATTTTGCCTAAAATGCGCCGCTCATTGTTTCCAAAAGGGGTCATATTGTGTCAGCGAAACACACTGTTTCTTCCGCTGACACAATCGTTATTACGCCTATTCCGCAGGGATAGCCTGATCCTCAATCCCCAATGGCGCAGGGATACGGCTCAGCATTTCCTTGGGGCAAATCTGGACAAAATTGACCTTCTCCAGCTCCCAATGCTGCAAGATATCCATCGCCTTGCGGCTATCCGTTTCGGCTATATGACGCTCGATCAAACCCTTTAGCTGATCTTCCCAATGTTGCGTCGTCACCACACAATGCACCAATGTTTCATGGTTCAGCATGTCTACAGCAGCACCTTCAGGATCGTAGAGATATGCCATTCCACCGGTCATACCCGCGCCAAAGTTGGCACCGATTTCACCCAGAATAACAGCCACGCCACCGGTCATGTATTCACACCCGTTGGAGCCACATCCCTCAATCACAACCTGCGCACCAGAGTTACGAACGGCGAACCTCTCCCCTGCACGACCAGCCGCAAACAGGTAGCCGTCTGTTGCGCCATAGAGAACAGTGTTGCCGATGATTGTGTTCTCTGACGCCACAATCGCACTGTTCATCGGGGGCCGTACAACGACAGTACCGCCCGACAAACCCTTGCCGACATAATCGTTAGCATCCCCCGCCACGACCAGCTTTAGACCGGGCGCTGCAAAGGCACCCAACGACTGCCCAGCCGAGCCCGTAAGGTTCACTGTGAGATGATTATCCTGCAACTCATTGCGCATGCCAAAGCGTTTCACGATATGGCTCGAGGTGCGCGTCCCAACCGAGCGGTGCGTGTTCTGCACCGCATAGCTAAGCTGCATCTTCTCGCCATCCTCCAAGAACCGAACCGCATCCGCAACAATCTGCGCATCCAGCGTGTCAGGCACAACATTGCGCGGCTTGGCACGATCATAAACAGTGCCCTTCTCCGAATCCACGCTAATCAGGAGCGGGTTCAAATCCAGATCATCCAGATGCGCCGACCCACGTGATACCTGAGTGAGCAGGTCCGCACGACCAATTATGTCATCAAGGCTACGTGCGCCAATGCTCGCCAAAATCTCGCGCACTTCGGTGGCATAGAACGTAATCAGGTTCACAACCTTATCGGCATTGCCCGTAAACTTGTCGCGCAGAGCTTCGTCCTGAGTACACACACCCACGGGGCACGTGTTGCTCTGGCACTGGCGCACCATGATGCATCCCATCGCGATGAGGGCCGCCGTGCCAATACCGTATTCCTCGGCCCCCAACATCGCCGCCATCACAATATCGCGGCCCGTGCGAAGCCCACCATCGGTGCGCAATGTCACACGGTCACGCAGGTTATTCATCGATAGAACCTGATGCGCCTCAGTGAGGCCCATCTCCCACGGCAAACCCGCATATTTGATCGAGGTCGCAGGAGAGGCGCCCGTGCCACCGTTATGGCCCGAGATAAGGATCACATCGGCCTTGGCCTTCGCCACACCCGCCGCAATCGTGCCCACACCACTGGAGGCCACCAGCTTTACCGTCACTTTACAACGCGGATTGATCTGCTTGAGATCATAGATCAGCTGCGCCAAGTCTTCGATGGAATAGATATCGTGGTGCGGCGGTGGCGAAATCAGCGTCACACCGGGTGTCGAATGGCGCAGCCGTGCAATCAGCTCTGTCACTTTCATACCGGGCAACTGCCCTCCCTCACCCGGCTTGGCACCTTGGGCGACCTTAATTTCCAGCTCTTCACACTGGTTTAGATACTCCGCAGTCACACCAAAGCGACCAGAGGCCACCTGCTTGATCTTCGCAGACGGGTTGTCACCGTTTGGTTCTGGGTGGAAGTGCGCGGGATCTTCACCGCCCTCACCACTGTCCGATTTGGCGCCAATGCGGTTCATCGCCACGTTGAGTGTCTTATGTGCCTCAGGCGACAGCGCACCCAACGACATACCTGGTGTCACAAACCGCTTACGAATCGCGGTGATGCTTTCCACCTGCTCAATCGGGATCGCCTCACCAAGTGGCTTGAGTGCCAGCAAATCACGCAAATGGATGGGCGGATTGCTCTGCATCTTCGCCGAATACTGCTTCCACATCTCATAAGAGGCACGGTTACACGCGGACTGAAGCATGTGCATTGAAGTTGCTTCCCACGCGTGCGTCTCGCCTGTTTTGCGCGACTTATAGAACCCACCAATCGGCATCACAGTGTCGTTCGCAGCCCAACCTTTGGCGTGCACTTCTTCTGCTTTGCGTTGGATACCCGTGATCCCGATGCCTGAAATGCGGCTCATCATGCCGGGGAAATACTCCGCACACATCGCGCGCGACAGACCAACAGCCTCAAAGTTCAGGCCACCGCGATACGAGGACACAACCGAAATCCCCATCTTTGCCATGATTTTGAGCAGGCCTTGGTCAATCGCCTCACGGTAGCGCGCAATCGCCGCCGTTAGATCACCATCCAACAACACGCGACCAATACGGTCCGCCAGCGAGTCCTCGGCCAGATACGCATTCACAACAGTCGCACCACAGCCAATCAACACCGCGAAGTAATGTGGATCAATACATTCTGCCGAGCGCACGTTGAGCGAGGTAAACGTCCGCAACCCTTTTCGCGTCAGATGGCTGTGCACCGCAGATGTCGCAAGGATCATCGGCATCGCTACCATACCCTCACTGCTCATCTGGTCGGTCAGCACAATATGCCCAGCGCCCGAACGCACAGCATCCTCAGCTTCGGCACGAATACGCATCAATGCGGCGTTCAAGTTTGTCCCGCCCGCCTCAAATGTACAATCAATCGTAACCTTATCCGCGTTGAAATGCTTCATCAGCTCATCAAACTGCGCATTACCAACAAACGGACTGTCGAGCACCAAAATTTCTGTCTGGCTGCTGTCCTCGTCCAACACGTTTTTGAGGTTCCCAAACCGCGTCTTGAGGCTCATCACACGGAACTCGCGCAAGCTGTCAATCGGTGGGTTCGTCACCTGCGAGAAATTCTGGCGGAAGAAGTGGCTCAGCGGACGGTACTTGTTCGACAGAACAGCCGAGGGTGTATCATCCCCCATCGAGGCAAGCGTTTCCTTACCGTCCTCGGCCATTGGTGCGAGGATTTGTTCTAGCTCTTCAATGGTGTATCCCGCCGCAATCTGACGGCGGCGCAGCTCGGCCCCCTCAAACAACGGCTTCTCAGTTACACCCAGTAGCTCGTCATCCAGCTCATTGATCTTGCCGACCCATTCGCCAAACGGACGCGCCGCAGCCAGCTTGTCCTTGATCTCGGTATCGCCAAACAGTTTGCCTTTTTGCATGTCCACAGCAAGCAATTGACCAGGCCCAAGCGCGCCTTTGCGCACAACGCGCGCCTCATCCAGCGGCACCATGCCCGCCTCTGACCCTGCAATCAGCATCCCGTCAGACGTCACAACATAACGCATCGGCCGCAGACCATTACGGTCAAGACCTGCACAAACCCAACGACCATCCGTCATCGCAAGGGCCGCCGGACCATCCCACGGCTCCATCACGGAGTTACAGTAGGAATACATATCGCGCCACGTCTGCGGTAACTCAATCGCTTGCTTGGACCAGCTCTCTGGCACCAGCATCGTCTTTGCCATCGGCGCCGAACGCCCCGCACGCACCAAAACCTCAAAAACAGAGTCTAACGCAGCCGAATCCGATGATCCCGCTGGAACAATAGGCTTGATATCTTCGGCCATATCCCCAAACGCCGAAGACGCCATGCGGATCTCATGGGACTTCATCCAGTTGAGGTTACCCTTGAGCGTATTGATCTCACCATTGTGCGCGAGCATGCGAAACGGCTGTGCCAGCCACCACTGCGGGAAGGTGTTTGTCGAATAGCGCTGATGATAAATCGCAAACGCACTCTCGAACCTCTCGTCCATCAGGTCGGGATAAAACTCCGCCACCTGCTCCGCCAGCATCATGCCCTTATAGATGATTGAGCGGCACGACATCGACGCGATATACAGCGTTGGCACCTGTGCTGCGATGGCCGCCTTCTCGATGCGGCGACGGATCACATACAGCTCACGCTCGAATGTCTCTTCATCCACACCCTTGGCGTTGGAAATCAAAATCTGCTCGATTTCGGGCCGCGTCGCATTGGCCTTCTCGCCCAGACACTCGATCTTCACGGGGACATGACGCCAGCCGTAGATGTAGTAGCCCATGCGCAAGACTTCAGTCTCGACGATGGTACGACACGTCTCTTGCGCGCCAAAATCTGTGCGCGGCAGGAATACCTGCCCCACCGCAATCATCTCGTCCATGCGCGGCTTGTGACCTGTGCGCTCTACCTGATCATAGAAAAAGGGCACAGGGATTTGTACGTGGATACCTGCGCCATCGCCCGTCTTGCCATCAGCATCCACCGCACCTCGGTGCCAAATCGCCTTAAGCGCTGCGATACCATTGTCGACGACCTCACGGCTCCGCTTCCCATCGATATTCACAACCAGCCCAACACCACAGGAGGAATGCTCCTCTTCAGGAGAGTACAAACCCTTCTCAGCCATAAATGCGCGTTTCGCTTCTTCGCGTGCTACCCATGCGTCATCATACTTGGTCATTATGCTTCTCCTTCAGCGGGCGCAAACAGCGCAAATGTCTCTTGTGTTGTCATCTTCGTTTGGTCACCCCACAGGGCATACCCTTGCGGACATTTATCCGCGAAAAACTCTACCTTCAGCACACCACCTCCTGCATCAGGGAACAGGCCCGCGGACAGATTGCGCGTCCCATCCATCTGGTACCAAAGCGTGGACCCGCAGGTCCCGCAAAAGCCGCGACTTGCCCAACCAGAAGATTGGTAATCCTGCGTTGGCCCCGTGACAGTCACGCTATTTTTGACAGCCTCAAGCGAAAAGAATGGACCAGAACCATGCTGGCGGCACATATCACAATGGCACGCATGCAAGCGCGGCTCATCTACTTTAGCGGTCACTTGCACTGCGCCACACAGGCACTGGCCTTGGATTTCCTGCAGCATGGTTTATTCAGCCGCGACGGCTGACGCGCCATTGAACTGCTCGATGATCGCCTCGGCACAGTCGCGCCCATCCTTGATCGCCCAAACAACCAGCGACGCACCACGCACAATGTCACCTACAGCAAACACGCCCTCAGCTTCTGTGCGACCGCTAATATAGTCAGCTTTCACAGTTCCCCAACGGTTCACGGGCAGATCAGGACAATCCCAAAGCGTCGGCAAATCTTCCGCCTCAAAGCCGAGCGCCATGACCACCAGATCGGCCTCTTCAACATAGTCGGAGCCATCAATAATCTCGGGTGCCTGACGACCCGTCGCATCGGGTTGGCCCAGACGCATCTTTTGCGCCATGACACCTGTCACAGGCTCACCGACAAACCCCTTGGGCGCGGTCAACCATTCAAACACAACACCCTCTTCTTCGGCATTGGCCACTTCACGCTGGGAGCCGGGCATATTGGCACGGTCACGACGATAGAGACACTTCACGCTCGTCGCACCCTGACGGATAGAAGTACGAACACAGTCCATCGCCGTGTCACCGCCACCGATCACAACAACGCGCTTGCCTTCCGCGTTCAGGCTACCATCCTCGAACGTAGGGACATCATCGCCAAAGCTTTTCTTGTTGGACACAGTAAGGAAATCAATCGCGCGAACAACGCCGTCTGCGCCCACACCTGGGGCTGCCAAATCACGGCTTTTGTACACGCCCGTTGCGATAATCACTGCATCATGCGCATTGCGAATATCAGCGAAACTGATGTCTTCTCCAACAGCACAGTTGAGCTTGAAGGTAACACCACTTTCCTCCAACTGCTTGTTGCGGCGCATCACCACATCCTTCTCTAGCTTGAAACCAGGGATGCCATAAGTCATCAAGCCACCCGCACGATCATAACGATCATAAACAGTTACTTGCACACCCGCACGGCGCAAGAAGTCGGCAGCGGCCAAGCCACCCGGACCTGCACCAATGATGCCAACTGACTCCGTGCGCTCGTGGTTCGCCACAATCGGTTTGACCCAACCGTTCTCCCACGCAGTGTCCGTTATATATTTCTCAACGGAACCAATCGTAACTGTCCCATGACCCGACGACTCAATTACGCAATTGCCCTCGCACAAGCGATCTTGCGGGCAAATGCGTCCACAAATTTCAGGGAAAGTATTGGTCGCTTGGCTAATCTCATAGGCTTCCTGCAACCGCCCCTCGGCCGTCATGCGCAGCCAGTCAGGGATGTTGTTGTGCAGCGGGCAATGGGTTTGGCAATACGGCACACCACACTGGCTACAACGGCTGGATTGCTCCTTGGCCTTTGCTTCGGCATACTCTGCGTAAATCTCGTTGAAATCTTCTTTGCGCAAACTTGGCGGACGCTTCTCCGGCATGTCCCGCTCAACATTGGTGAATTTCAACATAGATTGCTTGGCCATGATCACGATCCTTCATTCCGCTGTAGAATGCTATTTAGCTCAAGCTCAAACTAAATAAAAGGCAGCAAAACTGACCTACATTCACTTTTCCGCGATGCAAATCCTTCCTGCCCTTTGTCGATCTCCATAAAATAGGTCCGCTATAACCCCTATATATACTCTTCCCACTTATTCTCAGGCCTCTATGTTGCGTTAAACGAATCAATGGATACCCTGATGACCACATTTTACCTCCTGCTTGTTGCATTGATTCAGGGCATTACCGAATTTCTCCCCATCAGCTCATCCGGCCATCTGATCCTCCTCCCGCAACTCTCAGGCCAATTAGACCAAGGTCAGGTCATTGATGTCGCCGCCCACGTCGGCACACTCTTCGCAGTGATGATCTATTTCTGGTCCGACGTCCGCCTTGCCCTCGCAGGCACACTGCGATTGATGCGGGGCAAGATCGACACCAAAGGCGCGTTCCTCGCACTCGCCCTGCTCAGCGCCACCGTTCCAGTCGTCATCGTTGGGTTGATTCTCAAAATCACCGGATTGGCAGACATGACGCGAGGCATCGCCGTTATAGGGTGGAGCATGCTCATCTTCGGAATCGTTTTATACTGGGCGGATCAAAAGGGCCCTGTCACCCGCACCGCTGAGCAGTGGACGTTGAAACATGCCATCACCATGGGCCTGTGGCAGTGCATCGCCCTCATCCCGGGCACATCGCGCTCCGGCATCACGATCACCGCTGCACGCACGCTTGGCTACAACCGCTCGGACGCAGCACGCCTGTCGATGCTAATGTCGATCCCGACGATCATCGCATCTGCCACCCTGCTCAGTCTCGATGTGATCGGAACACCGGACGTCATGGGTGACATAGCAATAGTGGCTGCCATGTCTTTCATCGCCGCACTCTGCGCTCTGGTGTTGATGATGAAGCTGCTCCAGTCAGTAAGCTACACACCCTATGTCATCTACAGGATAATTTTCGGGTGCTTCCTGCTCTGGCTGGCTTATGCCTAACTCCGCAGATTGCTCGCAGATTCCTTGATCGCGTCATACTGACCCGACGGGCGGAAGCGCCACAAGTATTCAGGCAGCACGGACACCATCGCCGTAGGTTCAATGCCCAACGCATCAAAACCCTGAGCATCTTCGGCTACAACATTGTCATTGGCCAAATTCTTAACTTGATCGCGGGTAATCATACCGTTCTTGACCAGCCCCAACGTGACCGTCTGAAGCATGTCAAAACCAAAGGCCATAATCTTGGCAGCAAAGAACGGGATATTCAAAACCAGCCGACGGCGGCGGATCACGTCCAGCATCAAATCCATCAGTTCACGAAAATTCATCGTGACTGGACCACCCAACTCATAGACACCCTTGGCCTCACCCAAGGCTCCCATCACCACAGCCTGAGCCACATCATCTACATAAACAGGTTGGAACCGCGTCTTGGCCCCGACAACCGGCAACACCGGCGCCATCCGTGCCATTCCAGCAAAGCGGTTAAAAAACTCGTCCTCAGGTCCAAACACAATCGAAGGCCGCACAATCATGGCATCAGGCTGGCACTTGAGTACGCCCGCCTCACCTTCGGCTTTGGTCCGCGCATAATCGCTATCGCTATCCAGATCGGCGCCAATAGCAGAGATTTGCACCATCCGCGTGATCCCCATCTCGCTGGAAATTCGCGCGATCCGCGTCGGTCCTTCAGATTGCACCGCGTCAAAGCTGTTCTTGCCCGTCTCAGCCAGTACGCCAACACAGTTGATCACAGCATCAGCACCCTTCATCACAGAAGCAACGGAGGCGTCATCACGGATGTTGCACAGCACAGGTTCAACCTGCCCTACAACGCCATATGTCTTGACAAAAATCGCCTCGTTCGGCCGCCGCACCGCAACCCGCACACGCCAGCCCGCCTTAGCCATCCGCCGCGCGATATACCGCCCAACAAAGCCTGAACCGCCATAAATTGTAACCAGCTTAGACATGCGCTTATCCTCAAGAATTATCCCGCTTGGGTGTACCCCCCTGCTGCCCGCCAAACAAGGCGCAATTATCCTCTAGGCGCCCCTCTGCAAAAGAACTTCGCTTTGGCTGAATAAATCAGATTGACACAACCAGATGAGTCCCTTAGCTGCTGCAACACATTGAGTGCCCAGGTGGCGGAATGGTAGACGCGCTAGCTTCAGGTGCTAGTACTGGCAACGGTGTGGAGGTTCGAGTCCTCTTCTGGGCACCAATGTATTTTTCTTAAGTTATTGACATTGATTGATTTTCTCTCGGTTTAACAGCTTTGAGAGGCTTCGACATGCACACTATCACAAACACGGTAATACGTAACGATTCATATTATTATAACCTTCGTATACCTCACGAACACGTATCTACATACGGTACTGCTGTACGGTTCAAGCTAGGTGATGTGAGTGACGGTAGGCCAAACTATATAAAGCCTGAAGACGTAGAGCAGATAGTGAAGAGGCTTACCCCTTTAATCATGGGGAGCTTCAGGACGGGTAGTAAGCTAGATTACAGGGCTGCTGCTAAGAGCTTGAAGCCTAAGGTCACACTGCTGTCCGACATGCTGAAAGAGTATCTGGCTATAAGAGATATATCTGAGAGGCCCGTGGGGTTGGCTGTAGATGCTCTGGTTGCTGTAGCAGGTGACAGAGAGATATCTGACTACACACGAGAAGATGTCAGAGCCTTCTTGGGGTACATGCAGCAAAGGGAAGTTAAGACTGCTACAGTAAGACGTAGGCTCAACAGCCTGTCAGCTATCTTCAATTACTCATATGCTGAGTTGGATATCGACCAACGTAACCCGTTCACCCGTGTCATCATTCCTAAAGAGGGCAAGGATGTTACAAAGAGGGGTGTATTTACTTCAGAGCAGTTGGTTGACGGTTACATCTCTGCACTGTCATCAGGTTCTACGGTCAAGCTCCTAATGCCAATCCTCGGTGAGACTGGGTGTAGACTGGCTGAGATCGTTGGTCTTCGGGTGGAAGATGTAGACCTTGAGGATGAGGTTCTACACATACGGCCCAACGACAAACGAAGGCTAAAGACTACTGGTAGTGAACGTAGCTTGCCACTTGTAGGTCATGCTCTGGATGCTGTGAGGCTAGTTATGAATAAGGCAGATGAGGACTGGCTGTTTCCACAGTACATTAAAGAGGATGGTTGCTATGCAACACATGCAAGCAATGCGTTAGCTAAGTGGACCAAGAGAAGGTGGGGTATGACGGCCCACAGCCTGAGACACACAATGAGAGACCGTCTCAGGGCTGCTGAAGTCCCACTAGAGGCAATAGATCAGATTGGCGGTTGGTCATCTGTTTCGAATATCGGCTCAAGGTATGGGCAAGGTTACTCGGTCGAGCACTTGAGGCAGTACATGGATCGTATTGCTATACGAGGCCGTAAGATCGAGTCTTCCTCCAACACGATGGTCTAGGCCGAGCCTATTCGGATCAGAGTGAAGTTAGGTTTCAGCCAGTTGACATTGGATAATAGCTTCACTTTGATACTTAGAAGACGTTATCGTTTCTGATATTTCAGTGCTTATGATTAGTGAAGAACCATAAGCAGATAACTAGAAGGCACAGCAGAGGAAGTTAATCTATGGCAAGAATGATCATCGGAGCAGGTGCTGGTTATTGCGCAGCCCTCCTATTGCTAGCTATTCAAGGTGACTACTATATCCATCGGTATTTTTTACTTCGAGGCCTTTTGGGTTTCGCCCCTGAAATGCTTGCTCCAATCTTGGTTGGTGCAGTCATGGGTTGGGCATGGCATACTATAGCCGTAGTTACTGAATCCAAAGATGATTGAGGAGTATCAACGAGCACTCACTACGATGGGCGCATCAGGCAACGATATAATTGATTATGTGTTCAAGCTGTGTGTTGTGCTGCTCGTAGACTTAGCTAACTGGTTGGGCATGTCATACGAAGAGTTAAATGTTTGGCTGTTTGTTATTATTATGCCGATAATTCTAGTGGGCCAAGCAATATGGATAGTCATACTCCGATACCAGCTTTCGAAAGCTCGTAAGGCATCTATGAGATAGAATGATACCAGAAATTCGGAGGATAAGGTACCAATGCCACGTATAACATTAGCCCTAGCCACCGTATTGTCGTTGGCCTTCACACCAGTGGCTGCACAGGACTGGCAGAAAGCTATGACTGCTTTTGAGAACGGTGACTTTGCTGCGGCTCTTCAAGAATGGCTGCCTTTGGCGGAACAAGGCATTGCAGGTCCACAAGTTATGTTGGGTATGATGTACGATAAAGGTTTGGGAACTCAAAGGGATTATACAAAAGCTTTGCTGTGGTATAGATTGGCTGCTGATCAAGGAGTTGCTGAAGCCCAAACCGCCCTTGGGTTAAAGCACCTTACCGGCCAAGGTGTACTTCAGGATTATGCTCTTGCAGTGAAATGGTTTAGATCAGCTGCTGTCCAAGGTGAGGCAACTGCTCAAAATAATCTCGCAGCGATGTACGAAGACGGGCTGAGTTTGATCCAAGATAACGTCATGGCTCACATGTGGTACAACATTGCGTCTGCTAATGGAAATTCTAAGGCAGGTGAATGGAGAGATGAACGAGCAGGTCTAATGACCAGTGCTGCCATAGAGAAAGCCCAAGCTATGGCCCGTGAGTGCATGAGCAGTGGCTACAAGAAGTGTGGGTATTGATAAAAATGCTGAAATTCAAAAGCAACTAAATCACTAATCAGGAGGGCAACACATGTTCAGATTTATGCGCACAGCCTCTCCCCCAGTGCGGGTTCTTATCACAATAATAATCGCATTTGCCTTTTTTGCATTCCTAGCTTTTGCAGCACTTTTATTGTTGGCTTCTGATGATTGTGGAGGGGAGAGCTACAAAAACGAGTATGGTAAATGTGACTACGACTGACGCATGGTTGGTCCGTGAGTGCATGAGTAGTGGTTACACGGAATGCGGACACTAAGGTGTGATTGGGAGCTAGATATGAGGATGGTTGGTCTCGATATGCTTGATTTAAGGATTTTTAAATCTGTCATGTGTTTTACGATGGTGGTGTTAACCTTCACACCAGTGGCTGCACAAGATTGGGAAAAGGCTTCGACGGCTTATGAGAGTGGTGACTTTGCGAAAGCTGTTGAAGAATTACGGCCATTAGTTGAAGCTAATGATGCTACTAGTGCTCTTGCTGCCAATTTACTTGGAAGGCTTTATGAGGCAGGCGATGGCGTCCCAAAAGACTATGCTCAAGCTATAAGTTACTATCAACTAGCTGCCGAGAAGGGGCTGGACGTGGGCCAGCATAATCTTGGCGTTATGTACGATAAAGTCCTTCAAAATTATGAGGAAGCCGTTAAGTGGTATCGCCTAGCTGCTGAGCAAAATAATGCTGAATCACAATATAACCTTGGGTCTATGTACTTAAACGGACTTGGTGTAGTCCAAGACTCCAAAGAAGCAGTGTCATGGCTACGACTAGCTGCTGGGCAGGGCCTTGCTGCTGCCCAAAGTAATCTTGGGATCTTATACCAAGAAGGCAACGGTGTTCTTCAGAATTATGAGGAGTCTGTGGGTTGGTTTCGTTTAGCTGCCGTACAAGGCAATGCCATTGCGCAAAGCAACCTTGGTGTTGTCTATGAGTATGGCGAAGGCGTTCTTCAAGATAACGTCATGGCACACATGTGGTACAACATTGCGTCTGCCAACGGTCATAAGAAGTCAGTTGGATACCGTGATGAACGTACTGAAGTCATGACCTCAGCAGACATCTCTAAAGCCCAAACTATGGCTCGTGAGTGCATGAGCAGTGAATATGAAAAATGTGGATATTAGAAATATGTTCGGTCGATTCAAAGGTATGTAGTTCTGAGCATCGGCACTACACCTGTCTTGAACCAGAATGAGTTCTCCAAGGCCTTCTTAGTTACTTCTACTTTGCTTTGAGGAACTACCAGTGAATCATGGACAGGTAATACGGCTACACCCTTGTGTTTGTAGAGCCCGTACATTGCATCATGGAGGATGCTGGATTCTGTGTTTTGTAAGGTGAAGGTATCCTCTTTGGCTGGCTGTAGCAGGTCTAGAAAGGGCATGTACTCCAGAAGTACCCCAACTATATCAGACCACTTCGGGCAACCTGAGGGGCCTTCTGAAAGTCTCTCACGTACCTTTTCGAGACCTTCAGGCCAACGATGCTTTGGTATGTTGGCTGTGCCTAGTGCTTTGGTTACTACAGCCTTAACGTCTTCTCTTGTTAGCTGGCCATCTAATGCTGTGACCACAGAGCTATAAAAGTCATAAGCTATAGGAGCCTCCTCTAGAGGCAGGTGGTCTACAATCCCACGGCTGTAGAGGATCGTTGGTTGGCAAGAGACTACATCAATCTCAGCAACAGCCTCACCATCAATCTTGATGTTCAACCTGTCTACAGGCTTCATTGCTTCACATGCCCCATAGGTTCTCCCGC
Organism: uncultured Sulfitobacter sp.; assembly: GCA_963934545.1. Classification (GTDB taxonomy): domain Bacteria; phylum Pseudomonadota; class Alphaproteobacteria; order Rhodobacterales; family Rhodobacteraceae; genus Sulfitobacter. The sequence continues at coordinate 1,756 of CAWVZA010000006.1, read as the reverse complement.
CACCTTGCAGGTTATGGTTGAAGGTTCTGTAGAAGCCTCTGAACTGCAAATGTGAACCGTTCTTCCTAAGCAAACCCTCGAAGGTGTGTGATGATAAAGCCAACTCGTTGATGTGGTTAAGACTGCTAACCAAGGCCTCCTTGGCTTCAGTAGGCACCAGATGTGTTGGAAGGCGGTAACCTTTGTTATAGAGGTAGTCTGGTAAAGTCCTGTGCTTCACCTTGATAAGCTCTTGAGGCTTGAGGGGGGGTCTACCGAAGTTGGGGGAGACGTCCTCGAAGTCCAACTCTAAAGCTGCTGCACTGTCTGCAAGGCTCTGAACTACAATCCAACGCCTAGCATAACCATCTCTAGGTATTTGATCTGTTCTAGGGGATAGCCAGCCCTTCTGGTTCATTGCTTTAACGACATTGTAGAAGGCTTTGTGAGAAACACCGTAGCCTTCAGAAGTAAAATTAGTCTTATAAGATATCCAATAGACTTCTTGCTTTGGGTCTAGAAGTGCAGCCCTTATGATGGACCCGAAGACCTGCATCCTTTTGGCTGTGTGTTTGGGTCCTGATGTCTTGAAAGACAACTCACTGTAAAGGTCATTCAAGGAACCAGATAACTCTTGATAGATAGGTTCTACAAAGGACCCCGTAGATAGATCAATGTTACCTGCTACGGAGCTACCTTTAGTGTGTTTAGGTTTAGATGTAGTCATAAGTTAAGGGTCTACTTTTAGGGGAATGCCTTTAGGGGTACACTAGTCCCTTTCTTGCATTCAATTTAATCAGATGTCTCTAAGCTCTTTGTATGTGGTTAGCTCTTGCTATTATACACCAAATACCCATTTTTTACTAGCCATTCATTGCCTTAAGGGTCGGCGTTGGTGCTAATTTTAAGGCATTATCATGAACTAGTTATGGCGGGTTTGCCTGTAGCTAGCAACGAAGCCTTGTCCCATGAGGTTCTTAGGAAAGTCATCAGGTTGGGCTATACAATTGCTGATGGGGCGACGGCAGTGCTTGCAGTACCCAGCCTAGGGTGGGGCCTATTGCGTGGCTGTCAGCAAGGCTTAGGGGCTGTCAGGGCCATCATCTAAGCTCCAACCCCACAAACAACGGGTAAGCACAGCCGAGCTTTACATCAGTTCAAAAACTCTGAGATCATGAAAACGTCCAATGTACATATAGAAGGATACCCCCCTTGCCCCCTGCCTGACCCCAAGGACTATGTGATATTTAATGAGGGGGGGCGTTGCCTAGCTTAGGAACCACACTTGGTGCTGGGTAGTCATACTTTAATGGGCTCTCTCGTTGTGTTGAGCTAGATTGATGCACACTGATACGCCTACAGACCACGAGGTCGACGAGAGAGGCCTGTGGTCATCTACTCTAAAATACTACATGCTGATCAATACATACTAATAGATGTCATTTTAATCTACATGTTGTGCCTATAGGAATGCTTGGGCAATGAAGGAACACCACCTAGAGTTGAGTATAAGTAATTGATATTGCTTGATAAATAATGAATGATTATTCTAAGGGCGTCTTTTGGCATACGGCTACAGTCATAAGCTCAATAAAACTAGATTAATGATGCACACAACTAGGCTACAGATGCACACACTTGGTGTTGTAGTCACGATTCATGCAGGTTAGATTCAAACAGAGAAGATCAGTAACGTATTGATAATCTTTAACATAAGAGAAGAGCTTCAGGTGCTAGTACTGGCAACGGTGTGGAGGTTCGAGTCCTCTTCTGGGCA
>CAWVZA010000005.1:0-43973 GCA_963934545.1 uncultured Sulfitobacter sp. | reverse complement strand
TGCAAACCAAACTGCTGGCCGACGCCGCCTACCAATGCGCCATCGCGGATGAGCCGAATGAATATAATCCGATCCGCGCCCATGCCTTGGCATTTATGGAGACCAACGGCTGCGATATGAAAACCGCCGCGCTGCGTGTTTTCTCCAATGCCGAGGGTGCGTATGGTTCCAACGTGAACCAGCTGGTCGATAGCTCTGCCTTTGATGATGAGAGCGAATTGGCCGATGCGTATCAAGCGCGCAAAAGCTTTGCTTACGGCACTGACGGCGAGGCGAGCCAGCAAACTGATCTGCTCGAAAGTACTCTCAAGCATGTGGACCTAGCCTACCAGAACCTTGAATCTGTTGAACTGGGTGTGACGTCAGTCGATCACTATTTCGATACGCTGGGCGGGATTGCCACAGCAGTGAAACGCGCCCAAGGCGGCAAGGAACTTCCCGTCTATATCGGTGATCAAACCACTGGCGGCACCAAGGTGCGCACTCTGCGCGACCAAGTCTCACTTGAAACCCGCGCGCGCAATCTGAACCCTGCGTTTTATGAGCCGCTCTTGAAACATGGCCACGAGGGTGTACGCATCCTTGAGGCCAACATCACCAATACCGTTGGCTGGTCCGCCACCACGGGCAAAGTTGATCCATGGATTTACCAGCGCCTCTCCGAGACCTTTGTGCTCGACGACGAGATGCGCAAACGCCTGTCGGACCTCAACCCCCAAGCGTCCATGCGCATGGCCAACCGCCTGCTGGAAGCTTCGGAACGCCAATACTGGACACCTGATGACGCAACACTCGCCGCGCTGCAAAATGCTGCAGACGCCATTGAAGACCAACTTGAGGGCATTGCAGCCGAATGACCTCATCGACACTAAATAAAGGGAAGAAAACATGAGCCCACTTGATAAAGGTATGCCGAACCTGCGCGGCCAAGACGGAGAAGGCTCCGTTCAGGTCCAGCTGGACAATGCGGACAAGATCGAAGGCGCAAAGGTTTTTGCTGTCTACGGCAAAGGCGGGATTGGTAAATCTACCACCTCTTCCAACCTCTCCGCTGCGTTCTCCAAGATGGGCAAACGCGTTTTGCAAATCGGGTGTGATCCAAAGCATGACAGCACGTTCACGCTGACGGGCAAGCTGATCCCCACTGTGATCGACATTCTCAAAGAGGTGGATTTCCACCCTGAAGAGTTGCGCGCAGAGGACTTCGTATTCGAAGGGTACGGCGGCGTGAAATGCGTTGAGGCCGGTGGCCCACCCGCCGGTACAGGTTGCGGTGGCTATGTCGTCGGTCAAACTGTTAAACTGCTCAAGCAGCACCACCTGCTCGAAGACACCGATGTTGTGATCTTTGACGTTCTCGGCGATGTGGTTTGTGGTGGCTTTGCTGCCCCCCTCCAGCACGCAGACCGCGCATTGATCGTCACCGCCAACGATTTCGACAGCATCTATGCGATGAACCGCATTATTGCCGCCGTTGAAGCAAAATCAGCTAACTACAAAGTGCGCCTCGCAGGTTGCGTCGCCAACCGCTCCAAGGACACCAACGAGGTGGACCGCTATTGCGAGACTGTCGGTTTCAACCGTCTGGCCCACCTGCCCGATCTGGATGCGATCCGCCGTTCACGTCTGAAGAAAAAGACACTGTTCGAAATGGAACTCGATGACGATATCGCGGCAGTTCAGGCCGAGTACATCCGTCTGGCCAACACACTGTGGGCGGGCACTGATCCACTGGCGCCAAAGTCCCTGCCCGACCGCGAAATCTTTGATCTGCTCGGGTTTGATTGATGAGCTATGAAGCCACCAGAAACCGTGTCGAGACATACTTCGACCGGACCGCGACCAAGACATGGGAGCGTCTGACCTCGGACGCGCCCGTGTCAGGTATTCGCGCGACAGTCCGCAAGGGTCGTGACCAGATGCGCGCAAATATCATTGCCGCCCTGCCTAACGACCTGCGCGGTGCGCGGATATTGGATGCGGGCTGTGGCACAGGCGCGCTGGCGTTCGAGCTGGCGGAGCGTGGCGCAGAAGTGGTGGGTTTGGATATCTCTCCACAACTCATTGATATCGCGACAAAGCGGACCCCGCGCAAACTGGACCGCAAGATACAGTTTTCTTCGGGTGATATGCTCAACCCCGCGCATGGCCATTTCGATCATGTGGTCGCGATGGACAGCATGATCTATTACACCGCCGACGACATTGCCGACATTCTGGCAGGCATCGCGCCGCGTCTTTCAGGCAAGATGATCTTCACCGTAGCACCGCGTACACCATTGCTGATGCTGATGTGGCGCGCTGGCAAACTCTTCCCGCGCAATGATCGCTCTCCCACGATGGTGCCGCACACCCCTGCATCGATCGCAAGCAAACTCACACGCGGCAAGCTGCGCGATATCGGTCGCGTGACCTCCGGCTTCTACATTTCCAACGCACTGGAATTCACATCATGATGTTCCCGACCAAGAAAGGCTTGAAAGCTCTCACTCTGCGCTCGCTGCCTTTTGCGGACGCGGTCAGTGATGATTTGCCATTAAGCCAGTTGATGCGCATGTCGCTGTTCCAAGTATCCGTCGGTATGGCCGCTGTCATGTTACTCGGTACGCTCAACCGCGTTATGATTGTCGAGCTGGGTGTGATGGCGTGGGTCGTGGCCATTATGATCGCCATTCCCGTTTTGGTCGCCCCCCTCCGCGCCCTCTTGGGTTTTCGCTCTGACAACTACCGCTCCGCCATCGGGTGGAAGCGTATTCCTTATCTGTGGTTTGGCAGCCTGTGGCAGTTTGGTGGCTTTGCCATCATGCCTTTTGGTCTGTTGCTTCTGAATGGTGAGCAAGCCGCCGGTCCTGCATGGGCTGGTGAAATTGGTGCTGCATTGGCCTTCCTGCTCACAGGCCTCGGCATGCATATGACACAAACCGCTGGTCTAGCCCTCGCCGCAGACCGCGCCACAGATGAAACACGGCCCCAAGTTGTTGCACTTCTTTATGTGATGCTACTGGTCGGCATGGCGGTTGCCGCGATCATCATCGGTACATTGCTGCGTGATTTCAGCCAGCTGCGTCTAATCCAGGTTGTGCAAGGAACCGCCGTGGTCACTATCGTTCTCAACGTGATTGCGCTCTGGAAGCAAGAACGCATGAACCCGATGACAAAGGCCGAGCGCGAAGCCGCCAAGCCTACATTCTCAGATGCATGGCGTGATCTGACCACGAACAATTCTGCCAAACGTCTGCTGGTCGCAGTGTTCCTTGGCACGCTCGCCTTCAACATGCAGGACGTTCTGCTGGAGCCTTATGGCGGTGAAGTGCTCGGCCTTTCCGTTTCCGCAACAACATTGCTGACAGCAATGTGGGCTTTCGGCGCGCTAATTGGGTTGGCCTTCGCCGTGCGCTGGCTCAAGATGGGCGTTGATACCTACATGATGTCCGCACGCGGGTTGCTGGTGGGAATCGTCGCGTTTTGCGGCGTGATCTTTGCCGCACCGCTCGACAGCAGCATACTCTTTTTTGCAGGTGCCTTTGGCATCGGGCTTGGCTCTGGTCTGTTTGCGATCTCGACGCTCACTGCTGCCATGACGCTGGAAACAGGTAGCCTTGCAGGTAAGGGCCTCGCCCTTGGTGCATGGGGCGCCGCGCAGGCCACGGCCGCAGGATTGTCGATCTTTATCGGCGGTGCGCTGCGCGATGTGGTCAATTCAGCAGCTATGGCGGGCACTTTCGGCCCGGGCATGCAAAACGCCACGACCGGCTATTCGGTGGTTTACCACATCGAAATCGGCCTTCTTTTTGCGACACTGATTGCGGTGGGTCCATTGGTACGGACACGGCGCAGCACGACACCACAGGCAGGGCGCGTAGGCCTTGCCGACTTCCCTACGTAACGACAAACCCAACACGGAGGACCCCCTAATGGTTGGCACAGAATTTTTCGGAAACTTCGATCTGGCAAGCGCTGCAATCTGGCTCTTTTGGATCTTTTTTGCTGGTCTGGTGTACTATCTCCAGACTGAAAACATGCGCGAAGGATATCCTTTGCAAACTGATGACGGACAAGATGCGCCCAACCAAGGGCCCTTCCCCGTCCCAAAGGACAAGACATTCCATTTGCCCCACGGCCGTGGGGAACTGACGCTGCCCTCAGGCCAGCGCGGCGACCGCGACAATCTGGCGATGGAGCAGACATCACAAGCCGCAGGCTCTCCTTTTGTGCCAACTGGCAATCCAATGATCGACGGTGTTGGTCCTGCTGCTTGGGCGCCGCGTGAGGATCACCCAGAGCTTGATGCCCACGGCCACAACAAAATCCAGCCGATGAGCATGCTCGAGGACTTTACCGTTTCCGCAGGCACTGACCCGCGCGGCAAACCTGTTGTTGCAGGCGACGGCGAAGTTGTTGGTCGTGTGAGCGATATGTGGATCGACGTTCCAGAGCAGTATGTGCGTTTCCTCACGGTTAATCTCAACCCTGAAGGTTCGGGCAAAACCTGCCTGATCCCGTTCAACTTTGCGAAGGTAAAGTCTGACCACGTTGTTGTACGCTCCATCTATGGTGCGAACTTTGCGGATGTACCGGGCATCAAATCAAGTGGCAGCATCACGCTGCTCGAAGAAGAAAAAATCATGGCTTACTACGGCGGTGGCACACTTTATGCCGATGCCAAACGCCTTGAGCCACAACTGTAAATAACAGATTTCGGGCTGGGATAGCCACCAGCCCGAACATCACATTAGGGGACCACTAAAATGCACCACGATGACTTCAAATTCGAACCGATCCACGGCCTTCCTGAAGCACTGCCCGAGGGTGAGCACATCCTTTGGCAAGGAGCGCCAACACCACTGCGTCTTGCAAAAGAGGCGTGGAAAATGAATTGGATAATGGGGTACTTCGTGGTGCTTGCGATCTGGCGCGCGGGGGTGTCTTCCGCCTCCGGGCCGCTGCCCACTGCGATGGGTCACGGCATCCCGCTGCTTATTGCGGGTGCTGTTGCCTGTCTCGTGATTTACGGCCTTGCCTATGTTCAGGCGAAATCGACCGTCTACACTCTCACAAACAAACGTGTTGGCATGCGCATTGGTGCCGCCCTCACGATGACGCTGAACCTGCCCTATGTATGCATCGGTAACGCAGCGCTCAAAACGACCAAAAACGGCCACGGCACTGTTAGCTTTGAGCTGATTGGCGGCACGCGCTTTAGCTATCTTATGACATGGCCGCATGTACGCCCATGGAACATCGCAAAGGCGCAACCATCCTTCCGCGCCATTCCAGACGCAGCCCGCGTCGCAGCCATTTTTGCCGAAGCCGCAGAGACACGCGTGCACGAGCCAAAGATTGAACGTACGACAAGCGCACCAAGCGCCGTTGCAGCGGAGTAATCGATATGAACCTTTCCCAAACAGCCTCCCTCGCCAACCAGATGAAGGAGCGCGACCGCGATATGGTCCCGCGTTTTCTGGTTATTGCCATGTTCGCCTTGATGGCAGCGTCCCTCGCACTTGTCTCCTTTGCCAAGCTCACAGGCATGCCCCCCACAGCAATCGCAAGTCTTCCAGAAATCGTGGCAGAACGTACAGTTACCTTTGCAGGCGACCGCAGTAGTGGTATCCTGTTGTTAGACGAGTCTGGCATACAAATTGCCGCATCGACCGAGAATAAAGCCGGCTTTATAGATGTGGTCTGGGTAGCAGTCATGCGGGATCGCAAAGTGCAGGGCACAGATGTCACCGCACCGATCCGTATCGTGCGACGTGAAGGAGGCCGCGTAGATGTTATTGACGATACCACCGGCTGGACGCTCGAGCTGATCGGGTACGGCAAAGATAATATCGCAGCGTTCGCCACGCTGATCGACTGATACGCAACCATTGTTCAAGGGACTGAATATCATGGGACTATTTACAAGAACACGCGAGCAAGCGCCGTGCGAGGTCACAATCTCGCACCGCTTTGAAGAGCTTTCAGCGCATGTCAAATTCCTCAACGGGGCCGTCATTAACCCTGGCGATAGCGTGCTTGTGCACGGCGCCGAAATTATGGCCCCCTACGGCGAATTGGTCGTAGAAGAGCGCATTGCAACCATCACACGCGCCTCCAAGCTTGAGCAACTTTGGACCCGTGCCACGGGTGATTTCGAATTCATGGAACTGTGTGAGTTCTCCTTCTCTGAAGAGGTGATGTCATGAACGTACAGAACAAACCCACACCAAGCCATTCCGCCTATGCCGATACCGCCGAAGAGGCGATCGCCGCACAGGACGCGCTCGATTCCAAGACGCTGACATCGGATGAAGCAACGCAAGTCGCGATGCAGAACACGCTGCTCACGCCGCGCTTTTACACCACCGATTTTGTCGAGATGGACGCACTGGATGTGACCCCTGTCCGCAAGGATTGGGATGCCCTAATTGCAGAAATGAAATCAGATCCTAACAAGGGTCATTTCAAGAAAACCGATGCATGGCAGGCCGATTGGGAAGGCATGGAGCCGAAGCTGAAAGCCGAGTTCATCGACTTTCTGATCTCTTCGTGTACCGCTGAATTCTCTGGCTGTGTTCTCTATAAAGAGATGAAGCGCCGCGGCTCCAACTCTGACATCACGACGCTGTTTCAATTGATGGCACGCGATGAGGCACGCCACGCTGGTTTCATCAATGATGCGCTGCGCGAAGCAGGCATTCGCGTGAACCTCGGCTTTCTGACACAGCAAAAGAAGTACACCTACTTCCGCCCCAAGTTTATCTATTACGCGACGTACCTGTCCGAAAAGATCGGCTATGCCCGCTACATCACCATCTATCGCCACCTTGAGGAGCACCCCGAAAAAGTGTTCCACCCGATTTTCCAGTGGTTCCGCGAGTGGTGCAACGACGAGTTCCGCCACGGCGAAGCCTTCGCTCTGCTGATCAAGACCGAGCCAAAGCTGACGGAAACCCGCGTTAACAAGCTGTGGATCAAGTTCTTCCTCACAGCTGTCTATTCCACCATGTGGGTCCGCGATCACCAGCGCCCCTTGTTTCACGAGGCGCTCGGCGTTGACGTGACATGGTATGGGCAGGAAGTGTTTCGCAAAACTTCCGAAGGCACACGCCAGATCTTCCCGTTTGTCCTCGACATTGGTCACGCCCGCTGGCGTCCAAATCTGGACCGTATGGAAGCGGCCTCGCGTCAGGTTGCAGAGGGCAAAGCACGCGGCGGCATCGGTGGCACGATCACCCGTTTGGGCGGCATGGCAAAAGCGGGCTATGCGTTTGTAACACTCTTCACAATCCCCGCGATCAAGAACGAAGTGCCCGAAAGCACTGTGATGGAGCCAACTTACTAATGACGTCCGCATGGTCCGCAGCAGCGATAGCATTATTTGCCTGGTGGTTTTTCACTGGTGCGATTCTGCTTGTCGTGCGGCGGGCCGATGCGGGTGATCAGGTGGCGCACGGGCGCAATGTATTTTTGTCCGTGCCGCTGTTCGCATTGGGGTTCGCGGGTCTGTGGATCAGCTCCCAAGCAATGACAGTCGCCCACGCTTATCTGGCGTTCGTCTCGGTGCTCCTCATTTGGGGCTGGATTGAGCTGGCGTTTTTGTCGGGCATCATCACTGGCCCCGAACGCCGCTGCTGCCCCGACGCGCTAATAGGTTACGCCCGCTTTGCACGCGCATGGGATACAATTTCGCGCCATGAACTGCTGCTTGTTGCGGCCCTACTCGCCGTTGCTATGATCTCCGCCCACGCGGAAAATACCGTGGGCTTCTGGACCTATGTGATCCTTTTCGTGGCGCGTATTTCTGCCAAACTAAATCTCTTTTTTGGGGTGCCACGGATCAACACTGAATTCGTGCCAACCCCACTCGACCATATCAAATCCTACTTTCGCCAGGGGCCGATCACGATGGCCTTTCCTATTGGTGTTACCTTCCTCAGCGTGACCGCAGTCTGCTTTGCCGAACGCCTTCTTTCATCCGAGACCCAAGCTACAACAGTCGGTTTCTCTTTGCTCACAGCGCTCGCGGTTCTTGCCGCACTTGAGCATTGGTTGATGGTAGTACCCCTGCCCGATGCCAAGCTCTGGCGCTGGATGCTGCCCGACTCCGCGACTTCAAGACAGGACCAAACCAATGAACTTTGACGCGCTTTTCAACGAACAAATCGACCAGCTTAAATCCGATGGCAACTATCGCTATTTTGCCGAACTCGAACGCAAGGCTGGTAAGTTTCCACACGCGTCAAACCACGTTGAGGGCGAAAAGCGCGATGTGACAGTTTGGTGCTCCAATGACTATTTGGGCATGGGTCAAAACCCCCTGACCATCGCTGCCATGTGCGAAGCAGTCCAGCGTACTGGCACTGGCGCTGGTGGCACGCGCAACATCTCAGGCACAAACCACGACCACCTTTTGCTTGAGGCAGAACTTGCTGATTTGCACGGCAAGGAAGCGGCACTGCTCTTTACGTCTGGGTATGTTTCGAACTGGGCGGCCCTGTCTTGCCTCGGTTCGCGCCTTGAGAATTGTGTGATCCTGTCAGATTCTGGCAACCACGCCAGCATGATTGAAGGCATCCGCCATTCCAAAGCCAAGAAGGTCTTGTGGAAGCACAACGATGTAAAAGACCTTGAAGCCAAGCTGGCCGCCCTGCCCGCCAACGTCCCTAAAATCGTTGCCTTCGAATCGGTCTATTCAATGGATGGCGACATCTGCCCCATGCGCGAAATTGTCGAAGTCTGTGAGAAGTACGGCGCCATGAGCTACCTCGACGAAGTGCACGCTGTTGGCCTTTATGGTCCGCGCGGCGGTGGCATTTCCGAGCGTGAAGGTCTGGCCGATCGCATCACATTGATTGAGGGCACATTGGGCAAAGCCTACGGTGTGGTCGGTGGCTATATCACCGGCTCCCCTGCCCTGTGCGATTTCATCCGAAGCTTTGCTTCAGGCTTTATCTTCACAACAGCCCTGCCCCCTGCCGTAGCTGCGGCGGCACGTGCTTCAGTGATGCACCTCAAAACATCCCAAGACGAGCGGATCCGCCATCAGATACAAGTGGCCAAGTTGCGCGAACGTCTCGACCGCGCGGGCATCCCGCATCTGATGAACGAAAGCCACATCATTCCGGTGATGATCAAAGATCCTGTGAAGACGCGCATGTTGGCCGATTATCTCATGAACGAATGGGATATCTACGTGCAGCCTATCAATTATCCAACTGTGCCCAAGGGTACCGAGCGTTTGCGCTTTACCCCCTCCCCTCTGCACTCCGACGCGGATATAGAACATTTGGTAAATGCGCTCAGCCATCTGTGGAAACAGTGTGCCGTGAGCCACGCTGTTGCATAAATAAAAACGGCCCGCGTGATACGGGCCGTGCGCTTGAGTATTTATAGCCAAACAAGATAGACAATCGCCAGTTCTGGAAACAGGACTGGCGATTTTTATTTAACGCCAGTCGAAAAAGTCCGGGCCCGCTTGCGACAGCAGCTTTTGGGCCATTTCTTTGCCAGCTTGCACACCATCTTCAATCGGGCAGCTCATCGCATCATTTAAAGCTTCAGACCCATCAGGCCGCAGCACTTCGCCGCGAAGATGTAGCGTACCGCCATCCAGCTCTGCCAAACCTGCGATGGGTGTCTCACATGAACCATCAAGTTCCAGCAGAAAAGAACGCTCCGCTGCGAGGCGCTGACCCGTTGGAATGTGGTGGATCGCTTCCAGCATTTCAGCAACATTGGTATCTTCGATCCGCCGCTCAATACCAATCGCCCCTTGGGCAACTGCGGGCAGCATCACATCCGTTTCAATCGCCGTGTGCGGCACCTCATCCATCTTCAGACGGCGCAAGCCAGCCATAGCGAGGAAGGTCGCCGCAGCCACCCCTTGGTCCAGCTTCATCAGGCGCGTTTGCAGATTGCCCCTAAATTCGACAACTTCGAGGTCAGAACGCTTTAGAATCAATTGCGCACGACGGCGCAAACTGGAAGTACCGACAACAGTACCCGCAGCGAGATCGCTAAGTGATTTTGCCGTAGGTGAAATAAACGCATCTCGCACATCTTCACGCGGTAGATAAGTATCAAGGATCAGCCCTTCAGGCTGCAACGTCGGCATGTCCTTCATCGAATGCACCGCAATGTCGATTTTGTGGCTGAGCATGTCTGCTTCAATTTCGCGTGTGAACAGACCTTTTCCACCGATCTCCTTCAGCGGACGGTCAATAATCTTGTCACCAGTGGTTTTGATCACAACAATGGTGAACGCCTCAAACGGCAGATCAAAGGCTTTGGCCAATCGCGCCCGCGTTTCATGCGCTTGCGCAAGGGCCAGAGGCGATCCACGGGTGCCGATCATCAGCGGTTGGGCGGGAGTGGGTAATTTCAATGTCATAAGTCATCTCTAACGGTGTAAACTAAACCTGACAACTCTTGTATCTTGCATGTGTTTTGACGCAAGGTGTTGGCAACCAAATTCACAGATAGAGACACCATATGACCACCCAGAAAACAATACTCCGCGCGCTTGCCGGTGAAACCCTTCCCACGCCGCCTATCTGGATGATGCGTCAAGCAGGCCGTTATCTGCCCGAATACCGTGCGACCCGCGCTCAAGCGGGTGACTTTCTCAAACTCTGCTACAATCCGGAATTGGCCGCCGAAGTCACACTTCAACCAATCCGCCGCTATGGCTTTGACGCTGCGATTCTTTTTGCAGATATCCTGTTGGTTCCCCAAGCATTGGGTGCGGACTTGTGGTTTGTCACTGGCGAAGGCCCGCGCCTCTCCACGATCACAACTCAAGCAGAGCTGGATAAACTCGTTCCTGCCGACGCGATCCACGATCACCTCTCCCCCATCTATGAGACTGTGAAGATTCTGTCCAAAGAGCTGCCCGCCGAGACAACATTGATCGGCTTTGCGGGTGCGCCGTGGACTGTCGCCACCTATATGATCGCAGGCCAAGGCACACCAGATCAAGGGCCAGCACATAAGCTCAAGACAGAGAACCGCGCCGTCTTTGACAAGTTGATGGACCGCATTACCGATGCGACGATCCACTACATGTCCAAACAAATCGAAGCAGGGGCCGAAGTTGTCAAAATCTTCGACAGCTGGGCAGGTTCGCTTCAGGTCGATGATTTCATGGACTACTCGATCAAGCCAATGGCGCGTATCACGGCGGCCCTCAAAGACAAACACCCCGGAGTACCTATCATCGCCTTCCCGCGCGGAGCAGGCGAGAGATACGTTGGCACCCATGCTGCGATTGGCTCCGATTGTGTGGCAGTAGATGACGGCGTGACTGCGGAGTGGGCCGCAGAGCATTTGCAACCCGGCGGCTGTGTTCAGGGCAACCTGAAATCGTCACATATGGTCTCAGGTGGCGATGCGCTCGTCTCTGAAACACGCCGCACGGTAAAATCTTTTGCCAAAGGGCCACATATCTTCAACCTCGGTCATGGCATCACCCCAGATGCAGACCCCGAGAATGTACAGCTGATGATCGATACCGTCCGTAACGGTTAACCTACGATCACTCTCGATGTGATTTCCTTGGGCCAGTCCTTTGCCAAGGGCTGGCCCTTTCTGCTAGATCGGGTTTGCTTCGGCAAATGCTTTGAAAAACGCCAAAAATGCGCGGTCAGGATCACGCGGGGCGTCTTTGCCCTTCGCCCAATCGCGCCACTCCCCCTCAACATGATAAATATCAAATCCGGGATAGCGCAGGCGCGCCGTCTCGTAGGTGTCTGCACGCAACGCGTCCCCCCGCGCCTCAAGCCAGACAGGACGTGGCCGTGCCGCATAAGCTTGTTGTGGCTCCGCTACGCTTTGCGCACGCTCTTGGGCCCGCTCCTTACGGCCCGCCTTGGAAAAGCTGAGTTCCCATTCTGCTTCAGCCTCAGACTTTGCATTCTTGCGCCACCATCTCAGTTCCACGTGCGTGACCCGCTTGCCCGTCTTGATCGGCGCCACTTCGACGATGTAATCACTCAATGCACATACCTCGAGGACTGCTGGATCAATCGCACGCAGCTTGAGGTTAGACCATGACGTCAGCTTTCCTTTGGGAACACCAAGGATACCGCGCAAATCATCCACACTAAACTTCTCAGATGACTTCCACCGCAGGTTCCCCCGCTTCTGGATCATCTCATAAAGTGTCAGCGCGTATTTAGAACTCAGCGCGAACATGACCTCCCGCTGGAGCTGCGCAAAAACGGTGCTGTCTTTGATGGTCCGACGCAACCGCATGGGGATTTCATATTCGAACAACCCGTCACGGCGGGTTGTCTCAATGTTCCCTCCCAACAGCTGAACCCGCTCAATGGCATCTTCGCCGTCCCGCTTTACCTTCACTTTCACAATCGATGCCATGAGCCGTTCAGTCGATTCACCTACACGATCATTAGAATTGTGCGAACCGCGTAAATCAGCTTTGGCGATGACATGGGTTACAGGCTTGTCGATGGCGTCCCACGCATTCTCAAGCAATTGGTTATATATGCGCCTGTCGGCCAACGTTAGAGGAGTGACCTCAACGAGGTCCACCAACTCGCCTGGCTTCACCAGACTCTCTGCATTTGGGCGCGCCGTTATGGTGCGGTAAGGTTTGGTTGCCATCTGCTCGCTTACACGTTTATTCTTACTTTTTTATCTGCTTACACGTAAGGCATCAAATAAGTTGCCCATGGGCAATCACCCAAAAAGTAAGGATAGAAAGGCCTGTTTCACATAACCCGATTCGCATCTACCTGTATTCTAATGGCTTTTTCCCCTCTACCCAACGCTTTGACCCAAGCACCCGAAAGGTAAGACTTAGAGCGATCCCGAATCGTAAGGGTAGCCACCCCAAGGTGTATGAATAACCCTCCCTATCTGTAAGCAAACCAGTCCTAATACATAAGCATAGAGACTGTTTCTCCCTTTATAGTATAGAGATACGCATCATGAACACTAAAGATTCGGGAATAAGAACACTAAGTGATTTTTTCAATTTGGAATTTAGATGTTTCAGAGCTGCTTTGGGAGCGGAAGATGTAAAACTTACTTGCTGGGTGCTTGAGGCATAGATAGGTAATATTGGCGTAAAAAGTCAGGCGCCGTTTCACGATTTCCATCTGAAACAGGTAATCGCTGCAATTTCCTGTTATTTAGCCAAACCCCGCTAATATTCACACATGAGCATTCGGGCTGGGCAGTTCATGATTCGCAAATGATCATAACATGAGGAACTCATGGAGCAGCCTGTACTTCCCCCCGTATCCCTTGCCGAGCTGAATCAATTGTCCACCCGCGCGTCTACCGTGATTGCCCGACTGCGAGACCGCCTGTTTGCATCTGGCAGCAATAAGACCCTTGATCTGCGCTTTACCGTTCGCAAAGCCGCTGACATGGTTGGTCGCAGTGACAAACTCATTCGCGACGCGGAAGGTGACGGACGCCTTCCCGAACCACAAAAAGATCCTGAGACAGGTCGGCGTACAGGATACAGCCTCGCCCAAGTTAATGAGATGCGCCGCGTCTTCGGCACCCTGCCACATCGCGCCACATCCGATCCTGCGATGGTTTTGGCCATCCAGAATTTTAAGGGCGGTGTGGGTAAATCCACAATGGTCTGTCATCTGGCCCAATTTCTCGCTCTCAAAGGATACCGCGTGTGTGTCATTGATTGTGACAGTCAGGCGAGTACCACGAGTGTCTTTGGCCTTAACCCAGACATCGATGTCGATGAAGAGGAGGAGACGCTCTATCCCTTCTTTCGTCATGGTGGGTCCAAGACGTTGCATTACGCCCTGCGTGGTACCTATTGGCCTGGCATTGCGCTGATCCCTGCTAACCTTGGTCTTTATGATGCGGAGTATGAGTTCGCAGCTCGCATGGTGCGTGATTCGTCCTTTGTCCTCGATAAACTGCGCGAAGGCATTGATAGCATTAAGGATGAATTCGACGTGATTCTCCTCGATCCACCCCCTGCCCTCGGTATGTTGTCCCTGTCGGTGTTGCGCGCAGCCAATGCGATTGTGATCCCTGCGCCGCCCAACAATATCGATTTTGGCTCCACTGCGCATTTCCTCAAGATGGTGGGTGCAACGCTTAACGAATTGGCAAGGGCGGGCGGTGTGCGCGATTATGCTTTTATTTAAATTCTCGCGACAAAGATGAACGACAGCAAGTCGGCCCATCAGGCGATCAAGCGGATGATGGACGCGGTGTTCCCGCATGACATGCTCAATGCGGTGCTCAAAGACAGTGCCGAGATCGACAATGCTGCTGCCAATCTGGCGACAGTGTATGAATTGACGGGGGCCTCTACGCGGACCGAGACGCATAAACGCTGCCGCGCCTATCTGGACGTGGTGAACAGTGAGATTGAGTTGTTGATCCGCAAGACGTGGCCGAGCCATCACAAGAGCCTGCGCAAGGAGGGGCTGTTATGAGCAAGGAACATGACGCGATATTCGATGATGTCCTGAGTGATCTGGATGCGCTAACGCAACCCCAAGCGCGTGAGCAGGCGCGATTCCTCAAACGCTCCACCACGATCAATGACCGTCTGTCGGGTGAGCTTGAGGAAAAGACACTGCGCCGGGTCGACCCGTCAGATTGCCGTATGTGGGAGCGCCACAACCGCGACTATGCATTGTTGAACGAAGAGAACTGCCGTGACCTGATCGATGGGATCAAGGCGCAAGGGCGTCAGGAATTCGCCGCTGTGGTGCGGCTGATCGACGACCCTGATTACAAATACGAAGTCATCTGTGGTGCGCGTCGCTACTTTGCAGTGAGTTGGCTACGGGCCAATAATTACACTCAGTTCAAGTACCTCGTTGAGCCACGTGAGATGTCGGATGAAGAGGCGTTTCGCCTCGCTGATATTGAGAACCGTGAGCGGCAAGACATAAGCGACTATGAGCGCGCTATTGATTATTCTGACGCTATCGCGCGCTATTATGGCGGCAAGCAAAAGGCGATGGCCGAGCGTCTCGAAGTGAGCCAGCCTTGGCTCTCGCGGTATCTCGCGCTGGCTGCTTTGCCACAACAGATTGTGAGTGCTTTCCCAACGATCCGCGATCTAAAAGAGCGGCATGTACGCGATCTAAAGCCGCTGCTGGCACGTCCCGCAACAGCCGATCCTGTATTGGCCCAAGCTGCGCGGATAGAGGCACAGCAGCAGAGTGCACGAAATGGCCGTGGCCCTTTTGTGGACCCTATGGATGTGGTCAAGCAGTTGCGCCAAGCCGCCGAAGCGCCAAAGGTGAAGCCAGCCTGCAAGACAGGTGAGGCAAGCTATCGTCGATCCGCAGGAGAGAAGGGGATTACGGCACGTAAAAAAGGCCGCAAGTTCCAAATTGAGTTTGAAGATTCTTTGTCAGAAGCAAGCCTGCGCGGTGCTTTGGATGCGTTTATGAAGGCTCAATTCGGAAAATAGCCCTTACCCATGGGCAATATTTACCTAAATATCTGAAATGTAAAGAAAGTGCGCCTCAGTTGGGCGCATTTTTTGTGAGGTAAGACAGGATCACCTGAGCCATCTCCTCAGGGGCCTCCTCATGGGCGAGATGGCCCAAACCTTGAAGTTCGACATACTCCAAACCGTCTACGCACTCCGCCATATCTTTTGACGTGCCAGCAGGCACAGCGCGGTCATTCGTCGCCGCAATCAAAAGGCCCTTAACAGTGCGCGTTGGCAGCGCTTCGAGCAACGGCTCGAGATCCCACTGCGCCATCATTTGCAAGGTGGCGTTCACATGACCACGGTCACTCACCAAGGCACCGTAATGGCGCAGATCGTCTGCAGAAAGCTTCGAGCCCGTACCCTCAATGAGGCGCTGGACTGAGCGTGGATTGCTGTTTGACGCGGTAAAGAGCGCGGTAACACCAGGCATAACTGCAAGCGCTTTTGCCATCAGTGGAAACAACACGCCAGCCACTCCTTTGAAATGCGAGAGCGCTGCGTTGATCCCGATAATCAAGGGCGTGGGTGAGGCGAGGCGCTGCGCCAGATCAAAGGCGACAGCAGCACCTGCTGAGTGTCCGATAATCGCAACGGGTGACCATTTTTCTTGCGCGCACAGGGCCGCGACATCCTCTGCCATACTCTCAAGGCCACAGCGCGCCTGGGCACCCAAACGGGTAAACCCCTGACCTGGCAAATCGATAGCAACAACGCGGTGTGTTTTCGTGAGTAAGGGGATCAAATGGCGAAAGCTTTGCGTGCTGCCTCCTGCGCCATGGAGCAGAAGCAATAAAGGGCCTTCACCAGCCTCCTGAACGTGCCATTTGTGGGGCTTGCACAAGACAAAGCGGGAGGTATCCGCATGGGGCCAGCCTTCCTTGTGTCGGGTCCAATCCATGGCTCAATCGTCCAGCGCGCTGGAGACAGCCTGAGAGAGGCTTTTTGCGTCAGCGCGGGGCAGGGGGATGTAGGTTCCCCCAAGAAGATTTGCGATGTGGGACAATGAGGGCTCTGGCCTGCGTCCCGTATCAATGGTGATGCTGTCGACCCCAATACCGCGCAAGGCACGCGCTACAGTTTGGGCATCTTGAGCGGCTTGGGGTCTGTCCGCAGTTCCATTCAGCGCCATATTTGCACGCCCGTCGGTGAGGGTGATAATGGTGGGCGTAAGGCCCTTGCGGCGGGCCTGAACGGCCATAATTTGCGCCGCAAGCAGCCCAGCTGCGAGCGGAGTTGCTCCGCCACCCGGAAGCGCCGCTAGCTTGCGCTTGGTCTGAACGAGGGACCTTGTAGGCTCCAGTAACACTTCTGCGTCTGTCCCCCGAAACGCAATGAGAGCAACATGATCGCGTCTTGCATAGGCCTCGGAAAGAAGGAGTTCGATCGCGCCCTTCGCCTCTCCCATCCGCGCCATTGCGGCAGAGCCTGAAGCATCAACAGTAAAGATCAACAACCGATCAGAGTGATCGACATACCGCTTATGGCGCAGATCGCTGTGCCGAATGATCGGGCCTATGCGGTGGGGCGCATCGCGGCGGCGCAACGTCTGCCACGGGATTGCTGCGCGCAGGGTCGCGATAAGGTCCACACGCCCTTGTCCGTTTCTGCCATCACGGGCGGGCAGGGGGCGCCCACGGCGGTTCCCGATCTTCTTTTGTCCTGCACCACTGCCAGAGACACTCCGGTCATTCCCACCTGCGTTCAGCTTTGCCAACAGATCAGGCGGCAGGTTCGCAAGCACGGCCTCAAGCAGCATGTCTTGGGGCAGTGTCTCAAGCGGCTCTGAGGGGCACTCCACCTCCTCGGGAGGGGGAGTGTCGTCAGGCGTTTCTTGTGGCTCTTCCTCTGCGGGCAGCTGGGTGGCGCGGTGGGCAAACACGAGGGCTACTGCCATGGCAATATCATCTGAATTCGTCTTTATACGGCCATTTAGCGCTGCATGGCTCTTTGCCGCACGTAGCGCAAAGCCAACAGCGCGCAGGCTGGTGATACCAAGCCGTACAGCCAGCAGAAGGAGTGTCTCGGGCGTGTCGTCAGGGGCCGTTACATCCACGAGAGGGGCCGCGTGTGGCCAATCTTGCGCTTGGCAAATATCGGCAAGTGCACAGCTCTCTAGATCAACGCGAAACGCGAGGCGATCTGCGAGGGCAGGCGGTAGCGTTTCCTCCTCAATTCCCTCATCCAGCGCGACTAATGTTTGACCTGACTGAGTATCCAATGTCACGGCAAGGCGGGCAGCTGTATACGCCTCAACGCGTTCTGCCATCGCCAAGACGAACATCCCGTCCCGCGCCAGGAGCCCGCGTGTTTGCGTCAATGTGCCAGAGCTGAGCGTGGCAGATACATCGATTCCACCGTCTAACGCTTCGGCGCTCATGGCGGAGTGTATACGTGTGTGTTTAGGAACTGCGTCCATAAGCGCATCGCGCACGGCACCGGACCGCGCCCGTACAATTAACCCGCCAAGGGCGGGATCAATTGCCAGCAAGGCCAGCGCGGTATGGGCGCGCAGCAAAGGGGTCATCAGGCGCCCAAAGTCTCTGTAATAATACGCGCAACCCGAGTACTGGAACCTGCGTCATCCAATGGATCGCGACGCATGCGATGGCGCAACGCGAGGGACGCAACATCGCGAATATGACCACGCGTCAGAGCCGTATCATCACGGAACGCGGCATGGGCACGGGCGGCTTTCAGCAGGGTCAATTCACCACGCAAACCGTCCGATCCGAGAGCGATGCAAAGCTCCGCTACATCGCGCAGGCTTTGCTCTGGTGTTGTGAGTTTTTTGAGGGCAAGACGGGCGTCAGTGATCTGATCGCGAAGCATGCCATCCTCAGCCTGCCAACGCACCATAAACGCAGTGTGGTCGTTTTCATACGCATCGCGGCGTTTAATGACTTCGATACGTTGCTCGATATCGGTGGGGGAGGCTACATCCACGGACAGACCAAAGCGGTCAAGCAACTGGGGACGCAATTCGCCCTCCTCAGGGTTGCCAGACCCGACCAGCACAAACCGTGCTGCGTGGCGGATAGAGAGGCCCTCCCGCTCCACCACGTTCTGACCAGATTGCGCCACGTCTAGCAGCAGGTCGACGATGTGATCCTCTAGCAGGTTCACTTCGTCGATGTAGAGATACCCACGGTTCGCCTTGGCCAACAGACCAGGCTGAAATGCCTTTTCACCGTTGGTTAGAGCCTTTTCGATATCCAAAGCACCAGTTACGCGGTCCTCGGATGCTCCTAGTGGGAGATCAACAACGGGCGTGGGAACCTCATGGGTTTTGTCCACTGTCACGCCGGCCCATTCGGGGCAATTGCTCAAGCGCTCGGCATTCACAGGACAGCCCTTAATAGCCATGATCGGTGGCAACAACGCAGCCAGCGCCCGCACGGCAGTCGACTTGCCCGTGCCACGATCCCCGAACACTAAGACACCGCCAATTGTTGGATCAATCGCAGTAAGGATCATCGCACGTTTCATGTCTTCTTGGCCCACAATGGCGGAGAAGGGGAAGGGCTGTTTCATATCGTTTCTTTCGGGTGGAGAGGAGACACGCCGCCCCATGTGCCTCGGTCGGACAACAGCGAAAAGCGTGCATAGAGTTCTTCGGAAAACCAGCCGTCTGTGCGGACCGCTTTGATGGCCTCGGCATGGGGGCCGGTACGGGCGAAATTATTCATGGCGGCGGCATCGGGCCAGATAGAAAATGTAACTTGGTGCACCAAGGGTTTTTCCCCGATTCCGAGTTTGAACAGGACAGAAGGGTCGGTGCCGATCACAGCGGATATGTTGGGAACACGCCCCCAGAAATGCCGCGCCATACTTGGCTTCACGCTTGCGCGCGTGAGCGCGGCAATGGGGCCAGTGTTGGTGATGTCATTTGGAATGAATGGTTGCACACCTGCCCAATCGCCTCGGGCTGAGGTGGGCGACATGTAAACTGTCCAGTTCTCGATAGCTTTGGCAGCATAGCGGGCGAAAACACCGCATGCGGTTTCACGCTTTGCCGTTTCTTCATCAGGCCACGTTGCGAGAATCGCATAGACACCAAAGTTTGGCTTGGGGGTGAACCCTTCGCCTGTGCCAGAGCCGCAGAGCTTCCAGAATCCGATGTCTGTCGTGCGTGACATCGGCCCACGGGCAAGGCCCATCATGACAACCGCCCACACCTTCGCACCAACGCTGTCAAAGCGATAAAAGCTGAGGCTTACGACCTGTTGCACGATGCTAAATTCCTTAATGTGTCTATTTTAGTTTACACATTTGGTGTAAACATGAAAGAGTGTTCTTGAAAACAGCCCTCTCATTAGACAGTATAAACAACACCTCATGACAGATACCCAAACACATCCTGACAACCGCGCCATTGTAATCGGGGCAGGCCTTGGTGGCCTTGCTGCGGCGATGCGCCTTGGGGCAAAGGGGTATGCCGTCACTGTGCTCGATAAGCTGGACCGGAGTGGCGGGCGTGGCTCGTCCATTTCTCAGGATGGTCACCGATTCGATCTGGGGCCAACGATTGTCACTGTGCCGCAGGTGTTCGAATCTCTTTGGGCGGATTGTGGGCATGATTTCCGCAAGGGCGTTGATCTGCGCCCGCTTGATCCGTTCTATGAAGTGCGCTGGCCTGACGGGACGACCTTCGCTGCTTGTGGTGATAATGAACGCATGTTCGCCGAAGTGGCCAAGATTAACCCGAAGGATGTGAAGGGCTACAAGAAGTTTCTCAAAGACAGCCATGCGCGGTACGTCGTGGGGTTCGAGGGAATGGTCGCCAAGCCAATGCACCGCATCTGGGAGACGATTAAAGTCCTGCCCAAGTTCGCGATGCTACGGGCTGACCGTTCGATCTATGCCCATGCGGCAGCGCGGGTTAAGGACCCCAAACTGCGCATGGCGCTGTCATTCCATCCGTTGTTTATCGGTGGTGATCCCGCACATGTGACGTCGATGTATGCGCTCGTGGCCCACCTCGAAAAAACCTACGGCGTGCATTATGCCATGGGCGGCGTGCAGGCGATTGCCGACGGCATGGCCGATGTGATCCGTTCTCAAGGTGGCGTGATCCGTCACGAGGTCGAGGCAGACGAAATCATCGTCAAGAATAACAAAGCACGCGCCGTAACTCTTACAAATGGGGATCGCCTTGAGGCACCGCTGATCGTGAGCAATGCAGACGCGGGCCATACCTATACGCACCTTTTGCGCAATCATAACAAACGTCGCTGGACCGCACCAAAGCTGCGGCGCAAGCGGTGGTCCATGGGCCTTTACGTCTGGTATTTCGGCACCAAAGGCACGGCGGAGCAGTGGCCCGATCTGGGACACCACACTATCGTTAACGGTCCGCGCTTTAAGGGGCTGCTCAACGACATCTTCATGAAGGGCAAGCTCAGCGATGACATGAGCCTATATATCCACCGCCCCTCGGTCACCGATCCAACGGCAGCGCCGAAAGGTGATGATACCTTTTATGTTCTTTCGCCTGTTCCCAACCTGTCATGGGATAACGCTGTGGATTGGAAAGTCGAGGAACCGATCTACCGCGAAAAGGTCGCTGCCGAGTTGGAGAAACAAATGCCCGGTTTCCGCGACAAGATCAGCACCGAGCTGGTCTTTACCCCCGAAGAATTCCGCGACCGCTACCTCTCGCCTCATGGCGCGGGTTTCTCGCTTGAGCCGCGTATCCTACAATCGGCGTGGTTCCGTCCCCATAACGTG
Source organism: uncultured Sulfitobacter sp. (assembly GCA_963934545.1). Classification (GTDB taxonomy): domain Bacteria; phylum Pseudomonadota; class Alphaproteobacteria; order Rhodobacterales; family Rhodobacteraceae; genus Sulfitobacter. The sequence continues at coordinate 22,801 of CAWVZA010000005.1, read as the reverse complement.
AGCGAAGAGGCGGATGGCCTGTTCCTTGTGGGTGCAGGTACGCACCCCGGTGCAGGTCTACCCGGTGTTGTGTCCAGTGCCGAGGTGCTGGCCAAGCTGGTTCCTGACATGCCAATGCTTGCGCTCGAGCCACGATTGGCCGCCGAATGATTAACCCTGCTGACCTAGAGCATTGCCGCAAAGTGATCCGCACAGGGTCGCTCTCCTTCCATGCCGCGTCCAAACTATTGCCTGCTTCGGTGCGTGATCCGGCACTTGCGCTTTATGCCTTCTGCCGCCTCGCCGATGATGAAGTGGATGAGGGTTTCGAGAAGGGTAAAGCCGTAATCGAGCTTCAAGAGCGCCTTGATCTCGCCTATGCTGGTACGCCAAAAGATGCCCCCGAAGACCGCACATTTGCCGCGATCATCGAGCAATTCGACATGCCTCGTGCGCTGCCCGAAGCGTTGCTTGAAGGTTTGGCATGGGACGCGGTTGAACGCCGCTATCATACGTTGTCGGACGTACGGATGTATTCCTCACGTGTGGCCTCTGCGGTGGGTGCGATGATGTGTGTGCTTATGCGTGTGCGTGATGCCGATGCGCTGGCCCGTGCCTGTGATCTCGGCGTTGCGATGCAGCTCACGAACATTGCCCGCGATGTGGGCGAAGACGCCCGCGCTGGACGCATCTACCTGCCGCTTGATTGGCTTGCGGATGAAGGCATGAACGTGCAAGATTTCTTTGACGCCCCTGAGGCGACACCCGAAGTGCGCCGCATGGTAAAGCGTCTGCTGTCGGAGGCGCGCCGCCTTTATATCCGTTCCGAGGCAGGGATTGGTGCGCTGCCTGTTGGTGCGCGCACTGGCATCTTTGCCGCGCGCTATATTTATGATGGTATCGGTGGTGCGCTGCGCCGCAATAACCACGACTCGGTCAATTTCCGCGCCCGTACGACCAAGGCCCAGAAAATAAAGCTGATCGGTAAGGCGGGCATACGTGCTGCCGCGACAGTGGCGCTCCCCCGTTCTCCTATTATCTTTGCCAAGCCTTTGGACGAGGTCGCTTTTCTGGTTGATGCAACGGCGCACAAGAGCAGTGCTCCAGCGTCGCGCATGGATGGTCTGATGGACGTCATGGCAGAGCTGCGCGCGCGTGAGTTGGCCAAACAACGCATGCAAGGGGTGGCGGCTGAGTAAACAACCGCTATGTGTGGCGCATGGATATATCTCTCTTTGCGATCTTTTTGTTGGCCTGCTGCGCTGCTGGTGCCACTGGTGCGGTCTTCACTCCAGGTGCATGGTACTGGAGCCTCGATAAGCCATGGTTCACGCCGCCCGATTGGGTCTTCCCTGTCGTTTGGACCAGCATCTATCTGTTGATTTCATTTGCAGGTGCCCGCATCGCATTGATCGAAGGCAACGCCTACGCCATGGCATTCTGGGCGGCCCAATCAGCACTCTCTACACTTTGGACCCCGCTTTTCTTTGGCTTGCGCCGGATCAAGGGAGCATTCTTTGCCATGGGACCACTCTGGGTCAGTGTGTTTGGCTGCACGTGGACAGCGTTCTCATTGGATTTCTGGGCAGGGGCTGCGTTCATTCCCTATCTGATCTGGGTCACAGTCGCCGCCGCCCTCAATATCGAGATGCTGCGCCTGAACCCAAATGTCACGCCGCTCATCTCTGACGAGATCGAATAGCGCAAGGTTGGGCGTTAAAACGTCCAGGCCTTCCGACGTGGAACCCTGATTGCGAGCATTGGTTTGAGCAACGGCTGCTTATAGCGGTCAAGATCCAACGCTTCGTGCACGCCTTGGACCGTTTCGCCGTTCACCACAGTCTCTACGACTGAGCGGGAGTAAAATGGCGCGTCCAGCATCGCTTTGACCTGACGCGGCACTGTCCCTGCATCCGCGCGCGTTTCGCGGCGCAGCGCCCAAAGTGTGCGTTTGAACGGCGTGCGGGCAGGGGCCTCCGTGAGCTTGGCTTTACCGTTGCGGTCGAAGGCTATGGCCGCATCAAGGGATGTGCCATCACGCCGATCCGCATCATAGAAACACGTCGCCCCATCGCGCGTGGGATAGCGGCCCCATGTCCAATAGCTAAAGTCTTTCTCCAACGGGCGTGTGCCAAAGTTGGCATCGAAATAGCCATGGCCGCTCCATTGCCAGCCCTTGGCTTCCAGATTAACTTTGATCCGTGAGGAGGGGGCAAAAGGCCGCCAGACATGTGCGCCATCAGGGGTGAGGGGCAGCTCGACATTTGTGACCGCTTCGGGGGATATGGTGATCTGCCCGCGCACACGACTGACGATCGGGGGTGATGAAATTTCGTTGATGTCGATCACCAAATCAGTGCCGTTCCAGTACATTGAGGAAGGGCCGACGCGCAGCATATCTGACGTGGCTTGGAGTGCGGCCTCACCTCGGTCAGTCATGGTGAATCGTCCGCCCGCGCCATAGGTCGCTACATTGATGCAGCAATTATCCGCAGGGTTCCCGCGCCCTGACCAATGATACCACGGCGAAAAAACTGACCCGATGAAGCCAATCACGGATACGGCCTTGGTGCCGCAATCGCTTACGCCGTCGACATACCACCATGCGTAGCCACCTTTGGGGACGTCGAGGTTAAACATAGGTCGCTGATCATCGCCTCTGCCGCATGCTGTGCGGAGAGCGTGGCCATCGGCACCCCTGCGCCCGGATGCGCCCCACCCCCCGCTAGATAAAGGCCCGCCATTTTGGTCCTCGCCGTCGGTCGGGCGAAGGCTGCCATCATTCCTGCTGGGGATCGCCCGTAGAGAGACCCGTTCGACGCCGGAAACAGAGCGGCGAAGCCGTGCGGCCCTGTCAGGCTGTCTGCTTGTGGATTCGGGCGATAGGTCAGTCCGAATTTGGCCAGTCGGTTGAAGATCAATGTCTGACATTGTGCGCGCTCCTGTGTGGAATGGGATGTGCCGTCGCGGGCGGGGGGCGAATTGGAAGTGGGAGGGGCGTTGAGAATGATCTCGAACCGCTCGGGCCCTTCGGGGTGTGCGCCGTCAAAACGGTCTTGGGCGCAGATATAAAGCGTGGGGTCTTGTTGCAGCTTGCCTTGGGCGAGAGGGGTGTATTCCCCTTTGGGGCCATCAGCGAAAAAGACGTTATGCGCGGCGAGGGGGAAGTCGTCGCTGACTGTGGCGGCAAAGGATTGCACGTGGGCAGACAGGCTGCGCGGCTCGATGCGGGCTGATTTTACGGCAACGCTGCATTGTTGGCCTAGCATACCAGTGCTGATTGCTCGCGGATCACCGTTGAACAGAACGGCATCGATTGCCAGCCGCCCGTTTTCCGTATGCACGGCGCAGGGTTTGCCGTCCGCGATTTCAATCAGCGTCACATGAGAGTTGTAGCGGAACGCGGCCCCTTTTTGACGTGCGAGTGCTTCGATCGCGACTGCAAGGCGGTGCATACCGCCCTCCACATGCCAGACGCCGCGCCGCTCTGCCTCCCAGATTAGGGAGAGGATCGCGGGGCATTGTTCTGGCAGACCACCGACGTAGGTTGCGTAGCGGGCAAAGAGTTGCGCGAGTTTGGGCTCATTGAAATTGGCACGTAGCATTTGGGCAAGTGTTTGGTGCGGTGCCATAGAGGGGATGATCGAAGGATTGCGCAGAACCGAGGCCGTGAGCGAGGCGAGGCTGGGTGCGTCTGATTGCATCATGGGCGCGTCAAACGTCTCGAACAGGCGCGCAGCGCGGGTGCAAAACTGCTCGAAGTCTTGGGCCGCATGGGCGCCAAACGCCTCAGCTACATTCGCAACGCTGTGATCATGGTCCGCCATTAGATCAAGCGTGGTGCCATTGCTCCAGAAGTGCCGTGCGAGCAGGGGTTCGCGTTTGAGTGTCACATGATCTTCAAGCTTCGCTCCGACATCTGTGAATAACGTGTCAAACACAGGCTTCATCGTGAGCACGGTTGGCCCTGCATCCACAGGTCCTGCGACTGAGGGTAGGGTGCGCATTTTGCCGCCCGGAGTGCTGTGACGCTCCAACACTGTGACCCGCGCACCTGCATGGGCGAGGCGTAAAGCAGCCGAGAGGCCACCGATTCCTGTCCCGATTACAGCGATATGAGGGGTTTGGTCAGGGATACAGGTCTCCAAGGAATGATTGACATTGAGTATGAATGTGTCCAGTTTAGTTTACAGCTGCAATGTCAGCAACAGTTTACATTGCCACACGCACGGCTGGAGAAAAGCACCATGTCATTTGCCAAAAGAATAGACAGCGCAATCATGAAGGCCATTGCGGAGGGGCAGACGCCCCCCAGTCCTGCGAAACTTGCCGAGGCGCTGCATTACGCAGTGACACCAGGCGGCGCACGGATCAGACCTACGATTTTGATGAGCATTGCAGCCGCATGCGGCGACCAATATCCCAAGCTCGCGGATGCGGCGGCGACCGCACTTGAGCTGATGCATTGCGCATCTTTGGTGCATGATGACCTGCCCTGTTTTGATGATGCGGATACGCGGCGCGGCAAGCCTTCGGTGCACAAAGTATATGGCGAGGCGCTGGCCGTTTTGGTTGGGGACAGCCTGATCATCATGGCGTTTGAAGCGCTGGCTAAGGCGGCCGTAGATGAGCCGATGCGCGCTGTTGCGATGATTAAAGTACTGGCCACACGCTCGGGTATGCCAAACGGTATTTGCGCGGGCCAAGGTTGGGAGAACGAATCCAAGATTGATCTGAGTGCGTATCATGCGGCCAAAACGGGGGCGCTGTTTATGGCGGCCACGCAGATGGGCGCGATTGCAGGCGGTCATGATGGCGAACAGTGGGAAGAGCTGGGTGCGCGAATCGGTGAGGCATTCCAAGTGGCCGATGATCTGCGGGACGCGCTGTATGATGAAGAGACGCTAGGGAAGCCCGTGGGGCAAGATGACCTGCATGGACGGCCCAACGCGGTGCAGCAATTGGGCGTTGATGGGGCAATCCAGCGGATGCGCGATATTCTGGGGGGAGCGATTGCGTCGATTCCCAAATGCCCGGGTGAAGCGATGCTGGCCGCGATGGTTACAGCACAGGCCGAAGTGCTGACCCCGATCAAATGGCGTGCCGAGCAGGCTGCAAAGATTGCAGGCGAGTGACCTTTTCCACAGACACGTCGATGATTGCGCGAAAGGCTTCGGGCGGGTCATGGTTTAACCGCCTTATGGCTGCACGTGGGTTTCAGAAATGGGCTGCAAAATTCCCGCTCACCCGCCGCATTGTGCGCCGTGAGGGCGAGGTGATGTTCGATCTGTTGGCAGGCTTTTGTCACAGCCAAGTGCTGTCTGCGCTGGTGCAGTTGAATATTCCACAGAAATTGATGCGCGGCCCAATGGATGCGCAAACACTGGCGCTGGATGCGCAGATGCCGTTGGAGCGGATGCAGATATTGCTGCGGGCTGGCGTTGCTTTGGGTGTGCTCAAATCCAAGCGGGCAGGGCGTTTTGGGCTGAGCCGTACGGGAGCCGCCCTTGTCGGTGTGCCAGGATTGAGCCAGATGATCGCGCACCATGACATGCTTTATCGTGATTTGTCTGATCCCGTCGCCTTCTTTCGTGGTGAAGTTGAAACCGAGCTGGCGGGTTTTTGGCCCTATGTCTTTGGCGGAAACATGGACGCTGAAGTCGCTGCGACCTACTCCGATCTTATGGCGCAGAGCCAGCTGTTGGTGGCCGATGATACGCTGGCCGCAGTGAACTTTTCTGGTGTCAAAAAGCTGATGGATATCGGTGGCGGGTCTGGCGCATTTTTGACGGCTGTGGGGACTGTCTATTCCGATCTGGAATTGATGTTGTTTGATCTGCCCGAAGTGGCGCCGTCAGCGGCCCAGAGATTCGAAGCGGAGGGGATGACACCTCGCGCACGAATCACAGGTGGGTCGTTCCGAGAGGATAAGCTGCCAGAGGGTGCTGATGCGATTAGCCTCATTCGAGTTTTATACGATCACAGCGACGATACGGTCACAGACCTGTTGGCAAAATGCTATGCGGCTCTGCCGTCTGGCGGACGGTTGATTGTTTCGGAGCCGATGACGGGAGGCACGCAGCCGACCCGCGCAGGAGACGCGTATTTTGCACTTTACACGCTGGCGATGCGCACAGGGCGTACCCGCTCTGCGTTTGAGATTAAATTGCTGTGCCATGCTGCAGGTTTTGAAGATGTGAAAACGCCTGCGCCTGGGCGTGCTTTTGTCACGTCCTGTGTTGAGGCCCGTAAACCCTGACACCTTAAGTTTTCAGAAGTGTCTAATCTAGTTGACACTTCTATATGTCTAGTTAGTATTACAGTACGAGGAAAGGTCGCAGTGAGCCCCTGAGTGTAGGGACAGCCGACCAACAAAGAACCGGAGACTGAATTGCAAACCACTGCTGTCATCTTGAAAGAGCCTAGAACGATCGGGCTTGATGTGTTGGAGGTTACCGCCCCTACACAGGATGATATTGTGGTGCAGGTCAGCCATTCAGGTATCTCCACCGGAACGGAAAAGCTGTTCTGGAGTGGTGAGATGCCTCCGTTCCCTGGAATGGGCTATCCACTGGTGCCGGGCTATGAGGCTGCTGGCGAAGTGGTTGAGGCGGGCTCTAATACAAATTTCAAGTTAGGCGACCGCGTTTTTGTTCCGGGCGCAAACTGTTTCACAGGTGCGTTTGGATTGTTCGGTGGAGCGTCAAGCCTGCTGGTGAGCAATGCTGACCGTGCAACGAAAATCGATGTAGGCCTTGGGGCCGAGGGTGCATTGCTCGCACTTGCTGCGACTGCGCGTCATGCGATGGCTGGTCCGCACAAAGCTGTGCCTGACCTGATTGTGGGTCACGGTGTTTTGGGTCGCTTGCTTGCACGTCTTACGGTTGCGGCGGGTGCACCTGCGCCAACTGTTTGGGAAACCAATCCTGAGCGCCGTGTTGGTGCGGTTGGTTATAACGTGGTGCATCCCGATGATGACCCGCGTAAAGATTACATGTCCGTCTATGACGCCTCTGGCAGCGACGGCATTCTGGGGCAGCTGTTCGGGCGTATTGCGCGCGGCGGCGAGATTGTTCTGGCGGGTTTCTATCCTGCGCCAATCAGCTTTGCCTTTCCGCCTGCGTTCATGAAAGAGGCGCGGTTCCGCATCGCTGCCGAATGGACGCGCGACGATCTTACTGCCACGCGAGCGTTGGTCGAATCCGGCGCGCTGAGCCTTGGCGGACTTATCACACACACATCACCAGCAGGTGCTGCGGCGGACGCTTACGAGGCAGCGTTCAGCGATGCCTCCTGCCTGAAAATGATACTCGACTGGAAAGGTCACGCATGACACTTGATATCCCCAACCTCAAAGATGGCGGCACCATTTCAGATTTTGACCAGCGCTTGCGTGATGAGGCGAACGAAGACTTCGCAGACATCATCCACGACGAGCCGACCTCTAAGACCCAGATCATCGCGATCTACGGCAAAGGCGGCATTGGTAAATCATTCACTTTAGCGAATCTCAGTCACATGATGGCTGAGCAGGGCAAACGCGTCTTGCTGATCGGGTGTGACCCGAAATCCGACACCACCTCACTGTTGTTCGGCGGCAAGGCGTGCCCTACCATCATCGAAACCTCGACCCGCAAAAAGCTTGCCGGTGAAGAGGTGAAGATCGGCGACGTTTGTTTCAAACGTGGCGGTGTTTTTGCGATGGAACTGGGTGGGCCCGAAGTTGGTCGCGGTTGTGGTGGTCGCGGGATCATCCACGGTTTCGAACTGCTCGAGAAGCTAGGCTTCCACGATTGGGACTTTGATTACGTGCTCTTGGACTTCCTTGGTGACGTGGTTTGCGGCGGCTTTGGCCTGCCCATCGCACGCGACATGGCGCAAAAGGTTATCCTTGTCGCCTCTAACGATTTGCAGTCGCTTTATGTGGCAAACAATGTGTGTTCCGCAGTTGAGTATTTCCGCAAGCTGGGCGGTAACGTCGGTGTTGCGGGTCTTGTGATCAACAAAGATGACGGCTCTGGCGAAGCAGCGGCATTTGCCAAGGCGGTTGATATTCCAGTGCTGGCCTCCATCCCGCAGGATGACGATCTGCGCAAGAAATCCGCCAACTACCAGATTGTTGGCACATTCGAGAGCCAGTGGGGCCCGTTGTTTGCAGCCCTCGGTGACGAAGTATCCGTAGCGCCACCAGTCCGTCCAAATCCGCTGGACCAAGACGGTTTGCTCAACCTGTTCGATGCCTCTGAGACAGGCGGCGATTTTGTTCTGGTGCCTGCGACAGACATGGACATGCGCGGCAAGAATGCTGCGCCGCAAGAAAGTCTCGAGGTGATCTATGACACCGTATAAAGAGGACATCTTTCGCGAGCTGAAAGAGGTTTTGGCCAAGGCCGAACCTGAGCAGATTGAACAATTGTTGAGCGATATTGCGCATGGTGAGTTTGTCGAGACAGCGCTGACACGCGCAGGCGCCAACGATGATCAATGCAATGTGACCAGCATGAACCATGCTGTTAACGCTACAAAGGCAAGCCCCGCACGTCCGCGCAGTGAGACGCAGCTGTCTGATGCATCGCGCCAGAAACGCCGCGCAGGGTATTCCGTATGAGCGAAGAAATGAAATATGATGCGGTCGACGCAGTTGAAGTCGATACTGGCATTGAACTTGAAGGCCGTGATGTACCGCTGACCCAAGACGGGCTTGGCTGTCATTCTGGCAACGAGATGGAAAAGGCGGCGCGTTTGGCTGGCAATTCCGAGATGCTTGACAAATTTGCTGCTGATTATCCTCAAGGTCCACACGATCAACCGCAAAGCATGTGCCCTGCGTTTGGCTCATTGCGTGTTGGTCTGCGGATGAAGCGTGTTTCGACAATTCTGTCAGGCTCTGCTTGCTGTGTTTATGGTCTGACGTTTGTGAGCCACTTTTATGGTGCGCGCCGTTCTGTTGGGTATGTGCCGTTCAACTCGGAGTCCCTTGTTACGGGTAAGCTGTTCGAGGACATCCGCGATGCGGTCCATGAGCAGGCCGACCCTGAGAAGAACGATGCGATTATTGTGACAAACTTGTGTGTGCCGACTGCCTCTGGTGTGCCGCTGCGTTTGTTGCCACGTGAGATTAACGGCGTGCGGATCATCGGTATCGATGTGCCCGGTTTTGGTATTCCGACACATGCGGAAGCCAAGGATGTGCTCGCTGGTGCGATGCTGAAATATGCACGTGAAGAGATTAAGGCGGGCCCTGTGCCGATGCCTGCGGCTGGTAAGTCCGACCGTCCAACAGTGACCCTGTTGGGTGAGATGTTCCCAGCTGATCCGATGGTGATTGGCCAGATGTTGGCCCCTTTGGGTCTGGCTGTCGGTCCTGTGGTTCCGTGCCGTGAATGGCGCGAACTTTATGGGGCACTTGATTGTGGTGCCGTAGCTGCGATCCACCCGTTCTATACTTCTGCCGTGCGCGAGTTTCAGGCAGCGGGCCGTCCGGTTCTGGGCTCTGCGCCTATTGGCCTTGATGGCACTGCTGATTGGCTCAAGGGCATTGGTGATATCTTTGGCCTGTCCGCTGATAAAATCGGTGAGGCGCAAAACATGTTCCTGCCCGCGATCAAAGCCGCCCTTGCGGCGACGCCAATCAACGGGACGATCACGCTGTCAGGCTATGAAGGTTCCGAGCTTTTGGTCGCACGTCTGCTGATCGAGAGTGGTGCGAATGTTCCCTATGTAGGGACTGCTTGTGCCAAGTCTGAATGGTCTGCGGCTGATGCAGCATGGCTTGAGGCTAAAGGCGTCAAAGTGAAATTTCGCGCGTCATTGGAAGATGACTGCGGTGCAATGGAAGCGATCCAGCCTGATCTGGCCATTGGTACAACGCCTGTTGTGCAAAAAGGCAAAGAGCTGGGTATTCCGTCGCTCTACTTTACCAACCTGATTTCTGCGCGTCCCCTGATGGGTGTGGCCGGTGCAGGCTCGTTGCAGGAAGTCGTCAACGCGGCGATGGGCAACAAAGAGCGCATGGGTAAGATGAAAGCATTCTTCGAGGGCGTAGGCCATGGCGACACGGCCGGTGTTTGGGAAAAATCCCCGAACCTTAAGCCTGAGTTCCGTGCCTTGAACGCCAAGAAGCTTGAGCGTGCCGCCAAGGCCGCAAAAGCGGCGGAGATGATATAATGCTGGTTCAAGATCACGATAGAGCAGGCGGTTATTGGGGCGCTGTTTACGCATTTTGCGCCGTCAAAGGCCTGCAATGTGTGATCGACGGTCCTGTGGGCTGTGAAAATCTGCCCGTGACATCCGTGCTCCACTACACCGATGCGCTGCCGCCGCACGAGTTGCCAATTGTGGTAACGGGTTTGGGCGAAGGCGAAATGGGCTCTGGTACTGAAGAAGCGATGAAGCGCGCTTGGGGGACACTTGACCCAGCACTTCCCGCAGTTGTTGTGACAGGATCGATTGCCGAGATGATCGGTGGCGGTGTGACCCCTGCGGGCACGAACATCCAACGCTTTTTGCCGCGCACCATTGATGAGGATCAGTGGGAAGCAGCAGACCGCGCAATGACTTGGATCTTTACTGAGTTTGGCATGACCAAGGGCCGTATGCCCAAGGAAGTGAAACGTGAGGAGGGTTCCGCCCCCCGCGTCAATATACTCGGGCCGATGTATGGCACGTTCAATATGCCATCTGACCTTGCCGAAATTCGGCGTCTGGTTGAGGGCATTGGTGCTGACGTTAACATGGTCATGCCGCTGGGTGCTCATGTTGGTGAGATGCGCAATCTGGTGAATTCGGATGTGAACATCACGATGTACCGTGAGTTTGGCCGTGGCCTGTGCGAAGTTCTGGGTAAGCCTTACCTTCAAGCGCCTGTTGGCATTGAATCTACCACTTTGTTCCTGCGCAAGCTGGGCGAGATGACGGGCCTCGATCCTGAACCGTTCATCGAGCAGGAAAAGCACTCGACCATCAAACCTGTCTGGGACTTGTGGCGCTCTGTCACGCAAGACTTCTTTGCGACCGCCTCCTTTGGGATTGTTGCGAACGAGACGTATGCACGCGGCATTCGTGGCTTTCTGGAAGATGATCTGGGTCTGCCTTGTGCCTTTGCGGTTGCACGGACACGCGGCAAGAAAACCAACAACGACGAAGTGCGCAACCTGATCCATACCAAGCGGCCCCTCATCGTGATGGGGAGCATCAACGAAAAGATGTACCTCGCCGAGATGAAATCGGGCTTTGGTCCTGCGCCTGCATTCATTCCCGCCAGCTTTCCGGGGGCCGCGATCCGTCGCGCCACGGGAACGCCCTTTATGGGCTACGCTGGTGCCACCTATTTGTTGCAAGAGGTCTGTAATGGCCTGTTCGACGCCTTGTTCCATATCCTGCCGCTTGGCAGTGAGATGGACGAGACGCCTGCAACACTCACCCCTTTGCGCCGTGACTTCCCTTGGGATGCCGACGCACAGACCCGCCTCGACGAAATCGTGGCAACACATCCGATCTTGACCCGCATTTCTGCGGCCAAAACTCTACGTGACGAAGCTGAAAAGCGCGCGTTGAGTGAAGGCGCAGAACGGGTGGTTCTGGAAACGGTGAACGGTCTTCAACCCAATCGGGAGAAACTAAATGACTGATTTTACCAATGATACAAGCATGCCGCGCAAGCGTAGCACGACCGCCAGCCAGCGGGAATATTACGCATATTTCGCGATTATCTTTGTAGCCACTCTGCCGCTGGCGGTCCTCACTTGGGCCCTCACAGCAGTACGGCAAATGGCGATGCCCGTGCGTGGGCCTGTGAAAGCGGCGTGGAGCCAAGCACAAATTATTACGCCACGGATCTTCTCGGCCTAAGCCTCCGAGACGACCACACGACCAGAGTTTTTGCTTCTGAGGGACCAGGGCATATCAATATTCGCTATTCCACTGGAATGGTGGATTGAAGCAGGGGACCCGCCTCTGTTGTGACCCGGCCGCGGGGGATGCGCGGCGTCGGTATTATTTTTTCTAGGAGAAAAAACATGGCTGATAAAAATGACCTGTCCTTCACAGGTTTGACAGACGAGCAAGCTCAAGAGCTTCACTCCGTCTACATGAGCGGCTTCATGATCTTCGCGATCGTGGCTTCCGTTGCTCACTTGCTGACTTACTTCAAACTGCCTTGGTTCGCCTGGTAATTGAGAGGAATATACTAACATGGCACAGTTTTACAAAATCTGGCTGATCTTCGACCCCCGTCGCGTTTTCGTGGCACAGGGTGTGTTCCTCTTCTTGCTCGCAGCGATGATTCACCTCGTCCTGCTCAGCAATCCAGAGACCAACTGGTTCAACCGCGCCTTCGGTGCGGCAGAAGCCGGCGAATAAGCTCAGTTGCACGAACTCGCTGTGGGCGGCGCCGCTATGTGCCCGCCGCCCACAGCAAACCCGTACAATTTTCAACGCGCACGACTGCCCCTCACGCGGGGTTGGGGCGCTAAAGGAGACAGAAGATGGCAATGCTCAGCTTCGAAAGAAAATACCGTGTCCGAGGTGGGACACTGGTGGGCGGAGATCTGTTCGACTTCTGGGTAGGCCCATTTTATGTCGGCTTTTTTGGCGTCACGACATTTTTCTTCGCCGCACTCGGAACTATAATGATTTTCTATGGCGCATCGATTGGCGATACGTGGAACCCGTGGCTCATCTCGATTGAGCCGCCTGAACTCGAGATTGGTCTTGGTGTTGCACCGTTGGCTGAGGGTGGTTTGTGGCAGGTCATTACGATCTGTGCGACGTTCGCCTTCATCTCTTGGGCCCTGCGCGAGGTAGAAATCTGCCGCAAGCTGGGGATGGGATACCATGTACCTGTTGCTTTCGGTGTGGCGATCCTTGCTTATGTGACGCTGGTGATCATTCGCCCGTTGCTGATGGGCGCTTGGGGTCACGGCTTCCCTTACGGGATTTTCAGCCACCTCGATTGGGTCAACAACGTTGGCTACGCCTACGGCAACTTCCACTATAACCCTGCGCATATGGTTGCGATCACGTTCTTCTTTACGACGTGTCTCGCCCTTGCTCTGCACGGCTCATTGGTTCTGTCCGCGGTCAACCCTGGTAAGGGCAAGACCATCGGCACACCCGACCATGAGGATACCTACTTCCGCGATCTGATCGGTTATTCGATTGGACCCTTGGGTATTCACCGTCTGGGTCTGCTGCTCGCACTGAACGCTGGTTTGTGGAGCGCCATCTGTATCGTCATCTCCGGTACCATCTGGTTTGACCAGTGGAGCGCGTGGTGGGACTGGTATGCATTATTGCCCTGGTGGGCGGACCTGTAAGGAGGATCTGACAAATGGCTGAATATCAAAACATCTTCACCCAAGTGCAGGTCCAAGGACCCGCCGAGATGGGAGTGGACCCTTCGGGCACACTCTCACGGGAACGCACAAACGGGGCCAGCTTTAACAAGCTAGCTGGCCTTTTTGGCAACGCACAGCTCGGCCCGATCTATCTGGGAACGTTCGGTGTGGTGTCACTCGCCACCGGTTTTGCGTGGTTCTTCATCGTCGGCATGAGCTTCTGGGCTCAGGTTGATTACTCTCCGGCACTGTTCATGCGGGAGCTGTTCTGGCTCGCACTTGAGCCACCCGCCGAAGAATACGGTCTTGGGTTTGCACCTCTCGACGAGGGGGGCTGGTGGATAATTGCATCGTTCTTCTTGCTGGTGTCTGTCATCAGCTGGTGGATCCGCACTTACCTGCGTGCCGAGGAACTGGGCATGGGCAAACATGTTGCATGGGCATTCGCCTCCGCAATCTGGCTGTTCCTTGTGTTGGGTCTGTTCCGTCCGATCCTGATGGGATCGTGGAGTGAGGCAGTGCCATATGGAATCTTCCCGCACCTTGACTGGACGAACCTGTTCTCGCTGACTTACGGCAACCTCTTCTACAACCCGTTCCATGCCCTCAGCATTGTGTTCCTTTATGGATCTGCCCTGTTGTTTGCCATGCATGGTGCCACGATCCTCGCAGTGAGCCGTTACGGCGGCGAACGTGAGATCGAACAAATCGTGGACCGCGGAACTGCCTCTGAACGTGCCGCTCTCTTCTGGCGCTGGACCATGGGCTTTAACGCGACGATGGAAGGAATTCACCGCTGGGCTTGGTGGTTCGCAGTTCTCACGACCCTCACGGGTGGTATCGGGATCCTGCTCACCGGCACTGTTGTCGACAACTGGTTCATCTGGGCGCAAGACCACGGCTATGCGCCGCTTGATTAAGGAGATCGAGACATGAGTGACAATCACGACTATCTTGGAACGTCCAACGACACGACCTTCCGCCTCCGCGCTGACGTCCTTGCGCTGATGCTGAAGGGCATGGGCTATGCCGCAATCTTCTGTATCGTCGTCGGGGTCTTTCTGACCGCAACCATCTGGATAGGCTCGCTTCTGCCAGCGGAATCCAAGGAAGCGCCGGATCCATCCTTGGGTGCGATCCATACAATCCAGAAGACCGCACAGGTCTGATAAATTCGGTGCAGGGCGCACCATACCTTAGCGCCCGCATCACACGCCATCGGATAACTCTGTCCCTAGAGTTATCTGGTACTGTCGGGGGCCTCGACCCCCTGACGCCTCCTGTTGGCTACGGGAGACAGAGGGTAACTGGTTTACCCTCTGTTCCCCGGCCAACAGGCTATTAGCCAAACCGTTCGAGAGCCAACACAGTCGAGAAAAGGAGACCGCCATGCGCAGTCCCACCCCGCAGCTAGACCGCATCACTGCCCCCTCCGATATGAAATCCCTGACTGACGCCGAGCTTTCCACGCTTGCTGACGAGGTCCGTGAAGAGGTGATCGCGTCTGTCGCCACTACGGGCGGGCATCTTGGATCGTCGCTGGGTGTGGTAGAATTGACTGTGGCACTACATGCTGTTTTCGACACCCCAAGGGATAAATTGATTTGGGACGTGGGCCACCAATGCTATCCGCATAAAGTGCTCACTGGCCGCCGCGATCAGATGCATACGCTGCGTCAGGAGGGTGGGATTTCTGGTTTCACCAAACGCTCCGAGAGTGAGTTTGACCCTTTTGGTGCTGCACATTCCTCTACTTCCATTTCCGCCGCCCTCGGATTTACCATTGCGCGCGATATGGGAGAGGCTACCGGTGATGCGATTGCCGTGATTGGTGATGGATCAATCAGTGCCGGTATGGCCTATGAGGCGATGAATAACGCAGGCGCCATGGGCCGTCGCATGTTTGTCATTCTCAACGATAACGAGATGAGCATCGCACCGCCCGTTGGTGCCATGTCGAGCTATATGTCAGGCCTGTCTGGTCTCAAGGATTTTGCCAGCGATACGCTTGCCGCTATGCCGGGGCCAATCCGTGATCATGCCCGCCGCGCACGTCAGCTTGTGACAGGTGCCGTTGACGAGCAAAGCACGCTTTTTGAGAACCTTGGCTTTCAATATATTGGGCCAATTGACGGTCATGATATGGGGCAGTTGCTCAGCGTTTTGCGGTCCGCTCGCACGCGGGCGACGGGCCCTGTTTTGATTCATTGCTGTACGACCAAGGGTAAGGGATACGCTCCTGCCGAGGCCGCGAGCGACAGCTATCACGGTGTAGGCAAGTTTGATCCTGTCACGGGTATTCAAGCCAAGTCCAAGCCGAATGCACCGTCATACACGCAGATTTTTGGTGAAGCGCTTGCCGATGAAGCGCGGCGCGACCCCAAGATTGTGGCGATCACTGCAGCGATGCCGGGTGGGACGGGCCTTGATATTTTTGCCAAGGCGCACCCGAACCGAATGTATGACGTGGGCATCGCGGAGCAGCATGGCGTGACATTTGCCGCAGGCGTTGCTGCTGGCGGACTAAAGCCGTTCGTGGCGATTTATTCTAGCTTCCTTCAGCGTGGCTATGATCAGATCGTGCATGATGTTGCGTTGCAAAACCTGCCTGTGCGGTTCGCGATTGACCGTGCTGGCCTTGTTGGTGCCGACGGTGCGACCCATGCGGGCGCGTTTGACATTGGCTATCTTGCGGCCCTGCCTAATATGGTTGTGATGGCCGCCTCGGATGAGGCGGAGCTGGTGCATATGGTTGCGACTGCGGCGGCTTACGATGATGGGCCAATTGCCTTTCGCTATCCGCGTGGTGAAGGCGAGGGTGTGACCTTGCCCGAACGCGGTGTGCCGCTTGAAATCGGGAAGGGTATCGTCATTCGTCGTGGTTTTGATGTGGCAATCCTGTCCTTTGGCGCGCATCTGGGCGAAAGCCAGCGTGCCGCTGATCTGATCGAGTCCCAAGGGCTGACCGTGACAGTTGCGGATGCGCGATTTGCCAAGCCGTTGGACAAGAACCTCATCAACGATCTGGCCCGCAAGCACCGTGTTTTGATCACAGTAGAGCAGGGTGCTCAGGGCGGCTTTGGGGCGATGGTCTTGCATCATCTGGCGAACGAAGGCTGGCTTGAGAAATCGCTCGCTGTGCGTACGGTGACACTTCCCGACCGCTTTATTGACCATGCAGCGCCCGATGCGATGTATGCCGATGCAGGTATGACAGCAGGTGATATTGCGGCGATGGCATTGCAAGCGGCCCAAGTGCAGCGCGTCAAAGTGACGGATAGCTAACTGCGCTCGCGCATCTGATGCATTTCGGCTATCGTCTGTGTGAAAAAGTTACCGGAGCAGTCAAGATGATTAAGTATGCCTATCCCGATGGAAGCCACTGCTACAGCGCACTGCATCCTGACCAATCGGGCCCCTACACGTTCGAAATTAAGGGTTTCGAGATTTTAGAGGCGGGCGTGTTCTATGACTGAGAAGGCTTATGCGTTCTCGCCAAAGATCAGCGCGCTGTGCTGCTCCATATAAATCCGCAACCAAGGTGTGAAGACCTCGGGCGTTGCGGCAATGTCGCTTCGCAAATTTGCGAGCGTGACCCAGCGCGTGTCCATGACTTCGTCAGGGTTTAGCGCAAGGGGAAGCTCGCGTGTTGCTTCAAAAGCAAAAACCTCGACTAACTCATGCTCGATCAGTCCGCCGCCCACATCAGCGCGATATTCGACTTGGCCGCGGTACTGGGCCTGCAGATCTGTGATCCCCAGCTCTTCGCTCAGGCGGCGGTTAACGCAAACTGCGTCAGGCTCGTCCCACTCAGGATGGGTGCAACAGGTGTTCGCCCATAGGCCAGGTGTGTGATATTTCCCCAAAGCGCGACGCTGGATCAGCATTGCATCGCCCGCCATGACAAACACCGACACAGCCTTGTGGCGCAGCCCGCGCAGATGTGCGTCGAGCTTTTCCACAGGTTGCAGCGTGCCATCGACCCAAGCGGGAATCATGATATCAGTCATTGTCTCTCCGTCGCGCATCGTCTCAGACCTTAGTTTCAGCCACGAGGCCAGTCAGGTGTGCAATGTTCTTAATGCCGATTTTAAGATGTGCCAAGGGCCGCGCGGCCACCAGCTTTTTGTTCATGTAAGCTTCGAAGGTCAGCTTTTGCACATCAACATCATGGCAAAGTGAGACAAAGCGTTCGCGACGCATGTCGGATTTGTAATAGGCATTTTGCATCGCACCCAGCACTTTGAACACCTGACCGTGCTCCCCCATAAACATTTTGCGGGAGAGTTTCAGATCGGAGGGCATGTTGGTGCGCAAGCGGCGTGCAGTGGCGAGAGCGGCAGAAGTACCGCAGGCCATTGCGTAATAGATACCTTCACCAGAAGAGGGTGCCACAACACCAGCCGCATCGCCCGCAAGCAAAACATCCTTGCCATTGTCCCAACGGTCGAGCGGTTTAAGTGGAATTGGTGCGCCTTCACGGCGGATGGTTTTGCAATCAGTGAGTCCAGCCGTGGCGCGTAGATCAGCAGTGGCTTTTTTGAGGTCTACACCGTCGATGCAGGTGCCCATGCCAACGCTTGCGGATTTGCCGTGTGGGAAAACCCAGCCATAGAAATCAGGGCTGATCTTGCCGTCATAGATCACATCGCAGCGCTTGGGGTTGTAGGTCTCGGTTGTCTCAAGGGGTGCTTCGATAATCTCGTGGTAGGCGATCACGTAGGGGATTTTGTCACCGCCGGGCACTTCGGCCTTGGCCACGTTGGAGCGCGCACCATCCGCGCCGATCACCATGCGACAGGTCATAGTGCGGGCCTCGCCGCTTTCTTTGTGCCGGTAGTGGACATGCGTGCCTTCTGTGTCGCGGGTGATTTTTGTGTAGGTGCCTGTTACACGCATTGCACCAGCATCGGCTGCACGGACGCGGAGAAATTCGTCAAAATGTTCACGGTCGACCATGCCGACATATCCGTTCTCGATCGGGATATCGACGTGGCGTTGTGTGGGGGAGATCATGCGGGCCGTTTTGATCTTTGCGACGATCTGGCTTTCGGGGATGTCGTAATCCTCAATCATCCGTGGAGGAACAGCGCCACCGCAGGGCTTGATCCGACCATCACGGTCCAGCAGGGCAACGCTGTACCCGCGCTTGGCCAGATCGGCAGCAGCGGTAGCACCACAAGGGCCGCCGCCGACAACAACAACATCGAATTTTTGGGCTGACGTGGTCATATCAAGCATGGGTTATTCTCCGGGAACAAGCGCGGCTGATGTTGGCGCGGTGGTGCGGTCAAGGATGCGCAGGGCCATGAGGGCCGCTGCGACAAACAAGGCCGCCTCGAATGTGAAGACAGCGCCAAAGGCGGCACCGTCGGGTAATGTTGTGCGTAGGATATCGACAGCAGCAGCACCAAACAGTCCGCCAAAACCAGCAGCAACTGCTTGGGCAGCGCCCCAAAGACCCATGCGGGTCCCTTCGCGCCGTTCGCGGCCATCAGATGCAAGCGCCATCATGGAGCCGATTGCGGCGACTGCGAAAATGCCATTGAAAAAGCCCAAGCCTGTGACAAGTGCGGTGAGTGGGGCAAAGGCAGCACCCGTGCCATTGATCGCGATGAGGCCGAGCATTCCAGCGGAACCAAGGCACCCTGCGGTAACCCATGCACGCAAGCTGCCGACTTTGAGGCCAGTGGCCATTATGCCCACTGTGAGCATGCCGATGAAGACGCCGCCGTTTTGCGCGCCGCTGAGCTGCGTGGATTGGCCGGGGGTGAAGTTGAACACGAGGCCCGCATAAGGCTCTAGGATGAGTTCCTGTATGAAGTAGGCGTTCATTGAGAGGAACACGAAGAGGGTGAAATTGCGGGTGCGTGGCTCTGACCAGATCTCACGCAAGCCCTCCATGAAAGGGGTTGCAGGTTCTTGTTGCGTGACGATGAGACCACGTTCGATCCGTCCAACCGCAATAATGGTGAGCAGCATCGCAGCGGTAACAACAACAGCAACCACAGCCATGAGGCGGGCAGGGGAATAGGGATCGAGGAAGCCACCCGAGAGGCCAGCCGTCAGGGCGATGCCAAAGATCATCATGAGCCATGTGATCGTCGCCGCAGCCGCACGCCGATGGGGGGCCGTGGTTGTTGCAAGCAACGCCAAGAGGGAAGTGCCAGAAGCGCCAACACCAAGGCCAATGGCGGCGTAGGCCAACAAGGAGAGACTGAGAGCCAGAGAGTAGCTGGTTGCGAACAACGTCACCGCATAAGCGGCGAGCAGACCACCCAATGCCAGCACGGCCATACCGCTGATGATCCATGCGGTCCGGTTGCCGCCTTTGTCTGAGATAAACCCCCACTTTGGACGCGACAGCTGGATGCCGTAGTGCAGCCCGACAAGCGCACCAGGCAAGACAGCGGGAAGGGCAAACTCGACGACCATAAGACGGTTAAGCGTCGAGGTTGTGAGGACAACAATCGCACCAAGGGCCATTTGCACAAAGCCGAGGCGCACGATTTGGAACCACGTCAGATGCATTAAAGGCCTCGCAGTGCGAATGCGGCAATCATCATGCCGCTGATATAAAAGAGGATGCCCATACCTTGGTACCATGGGGTCTTGCTTTCTGGATTGCGCAGCAGGACGCGCATTGCGGTGAGTTGAACACCGAGCATGACGGCCACACCAAGGGCGTGCAATGGTTTATCCCACCAGAGCAGGAAGCCAACAACAACGGCTTGAGGGACTGCCATAATAATACAGGCAAGACGCGCAGCATGGTCGGGACCAAGTGTAACAGGGAGTGAGCGAAGGCCCATTTGACGATCGCCCTCAATCGCTTTGAAGTCATTGAGTGTCATTATCCCGTGCGCACCAAGGCCATAGAGGAAGGCAACAAGGATGACCTGCCCAGAGGGCGCACCAGCGGAGAGGACGGCGGCGCCTGTAACCCATGGAAGTGTCTCATATGCCAGTCCGCACAATCCTGGCCCCCACCAGCCAGAACGCTTGGCGCGGATTGGTTCCGCTGAATAGGCCCAAGCGGCAGCAACACCAAGAAGGGTAGCTGCAAAGCCCCATGGTCCAAGTTGGTAGCCGACGAAGAGCGACAGTACAGTCATTGCCAAGGCGATCCATAGACCCCATTGACCAGGAATGCGGCCAGAAGGGATCGGGCGGTGCGGCTCGTTGATTGCATCGACGTGGCGATCGCACCAATCATTCGCTGCTTGGGACATGCCGCAGACAACGGGACCTGCGAGAATCACTCCGAGTAGCACCATTGTCCACTGGCCAGAGGGCGAAACACCTGAAGACACAGCTCCGCAAAGATAAGCCCACATGGGTGGAAACCATGTTATCGGCTTTATCAACTGCAATGCGGCAGCAGGCTCCGGCAAGCGGCGCTGTGTGGGGGAGGTGGCTAAGCTCATGGTGTCAGAATAGTCTGACACATAGCTTTGGAGCAAGTGTAAACTTTGATTGACACACGGATTGACGTAGAGATTTATTGAAGCAGGGAACCGCGGATGCCAATGCTGTGTCTTGGCCTTCACAAAAATCTGTGCATACAATCGCATTCAAACCTTTACGTCAGGCACGATCGGCCTAGGTCAGAGATGTAATTAGAGGAGAAATACTATGAAACTATTCGCAGTAACAGCACTGGGTTTTGCCCTTTTGAGCGCACCTGCCTTCGCAGGCGGCCACGCAACAGGTGACGCCGAAGCAGGCGCAAAAGTCTTTAACAAGTGCAAAGCATGCCACATGATCCAAGATGCGGAAGGCAATGATATCGTAAAAGGCGGCCGCACAGGTCCAAACCTTTATGGTGTCTACACACGCGTCGCGGGCTCCACAGACTTTAAGTATGGTAAATCCATCGTAGAAGCTGGTGAAGCAGGTCTGGAATGGAACGAAGAAGAATTCGTGAAATACGTGGCTGACCCGAAGAAGTATCTCGCTGAGTACAATGACGACAAACGTGCCAAATCCAAAATGTCCTTCAAATTGAAGAAGTCGGACGAAGCGGCAAACGTTTGGGCATATCTGGTCTCAGTTGGCCCAGAAGTTGAAGCGGAAGCGGCAGACGAAGCTAAAGCCGAAGACAGCTAAGTTTTAGACCACTCATATAATGAAAATGGCGGCCCTTCGGGAGCCGCCATTTTTGTATATGGTCAAGACTGACGCAGCTTTAGCTGACTTGATATCTTTGCACTGTTTCGGTCCATACATTTTGGGCCTGTTGAATTGCGTCATCCATACTTTCTGGCAGAATGTCGACGCCAAGGGATTTCACGCTTTCGTGGGATGTATTCAAGATAGCACCACTTACCATAATGGATGCCTCTGGCACGCTGATCCGGAGTGCGACAACGAGGCGAGCCAACGGGGCGAGGCAATGTTCACCGCCTGCAGAGAGGCCGATCAAAGGTATGCGCGAGCGTGCGGCATATTGCACAATCTCGTCGTGGTCGAATTCTCGTTTGAATGCGACGTCCCATCCTTGCTTCCGAAACAAGTCTGCAGCCATTGATACTCCAAGTAGGTGAGTTTCACCGGGCACGGCGGTGAAGAAAGCAGAAGGCTGCGTTAATGCAGCAGCAGAGGGTTGGAACATCGGCTTTAGTCCGCGCATCACGGCATAGATATGGCCCGTCGCGGCGGTAGCTTCGGCAAAGCTGACCAGATCGTCTTCCCACCAAACGCCAAGTGTTTTGGCTGCTTCAGCAAGATAGGCAAGGTAAACTGTCTCAACCGATGCGCCACGTTCCTGAACGCGCCGGATGAACGCAATACCCGCTTCGGCATCAGGTTCTATGAGGGCACGCGCAAGCTCATCAATCTTTGCATCGCTGGGGAATGCAACGGAACCCCCAGCAACAATTGGATGATCAGACAAACGTCTAATCACCTCACGTGCCAAACCTGCAAAAGCATCCTGTGGCAATTTATCTTTAAGTGTTCCTATTTCCTTGACTGCCTCACGATAGAGGCCGTCATGGAACATAGTCCGACCGCGATCACGATCTGTCATTAGTTCCCCCTTACACAGCGGGGCAAGCGCTGCACACTGATAACGTAGCGTAAGCAGCGATTCTTTCAAGAAACTTCGGTATGGTGGCGGTATAGTGCAGATTGCCCTTAAAATATACAATATCTTGAATATGTTAGGGGGTGTGTATTAGCCACGAATTTCGCGCAATTTATCTTCTCGCGCAGCTTTGATTTCAGTGGTCTTGGACCCTGATGCTTTTAAATCTGCAAGCTCTGCTGCGTGGTATGCGTCCATGTCAAAAGGCCCAGAAACAAACCCGTACTTTTTTAACTTTTGGTAAACGGGAAGTGGATTGCGATATATGGCCAAGCCACCAGGAGAGGCGCTGGAGCCAAAGCGGTCTGGCAGGGCTTCGATATTATCGTCAGGGGTCATGAGTGGGCTTTGTTGCACAAATATCCTTTGCCAAGGATTCACTGTCTGACTCCATCGT
>CAWVZA010000004.1:0-47950 GCA_963934545.1 uncultured Sulfitobacter sp. | reverse complement strand
GCATCCAGCACCATGCGCACAGCGATGCATGCCCTCTCCACGCCTTCATGTAGCGAACACAGATCGCCTGACAGAACATCAGGCAGCATCGGCACAACACGGTCAGGAAAGTAGGTGGAGTTGCCACGTTTACGGGCTTCGCGATCCAGTGCCGAGTCGGGGACGGCGTAGGCCGAAACATCGGCAATCGCAACCCACAATATGTGACCACCCTTATTGGCCAGATCAGTATCAGCTTCTGCAAAACATGCATCATCATGGTCTCGAGCATCGGAGGGATCGATGGTCACCAGTGCCAGATTGCGCAAATCCTCGCGCCCCTTCAGGCCTTTTGGTTCGGCAGCATCCGCCTCTGCCACAACATCGTCAGGAAAGTCATCAGGGATACAATGCTGATGGATAGCGATCAACGAAACCGCCTTGGCCGCAGAAGGGTCGCCCAACCGTGCAACAATACGCGCACGGGGCAGACCCATACGCCCCTTTGGACCGGCGAGTTCGGCTTCAACCAGTTCACCGTCCTTTGCACCACCCGTAAAGTCGGAAGGCACCGCCCATTCCTTATCAGCACCTTTGTCGATAGGTTGGATGCGCCCGCCTTCAGCATGCTTTTTGAAAATGCCTATGATCTTCTTTGGATTGCTCCCGATTCGACGAATTAGGCGACCCTCATAATGGTGGGCTTCGCCCTTAACCAAAGTGAGTCGCGCAAGGATGCGATCACCCTCACCCAGCGCAGGATCGGCGGCGCGTGGAATCATCAACACGACAGGCTCGACACCCTCGCCGCCCCGTTCCATCGGCTTGGCGTACAAGTCGCCCTCACCGTCGGGGCCCGTGACCATCAGCACACTCACAGGCGGCAAACGCTCTGGATCGCTATAGGATTTCTTGCGCTTCTCTAGATGGCCCTCGGCCTCCAGCTCTTTGAGGATACGCTTGAGATCAATGCGCGCAGCCCCTTTGATGCCGAAGGCTTTTGCGATGTCACGCTTGGCCGTCAGGGTGGGGTTTTCCTCGATCCAGCCGAGAACTTCTTTTTTGGTTGGGATATTGTTCATGGAAGTTGAGGTAGCACGCGCATGGGGCCGCGTCACATTATTTTAAGTCCGCAACGGTATCCACATCATTCAGGGTCGCAACATGAGCAATGCGGTGGTCTGGAAGAGTTGCTTCGGTGTCACTCAACGTATGCTCTGTTGACCAGCGGACATTGGCAAAAAGGGTGCTGGGAACGGCACGAAGCCTGCGCAATCCGATAAGCCAATAGCCGCCATCGGGCGCGGGACCAAACACTGCATCATTGCGCCCCAGCGCGGCAAAGGCTTCTGCGATGCGGGGCGCAGTAATGTCAGGAATGTCGCCGCCGATCACGCAAACAGGCCCATAAGAGGGCGCACGTAGCGCTCTGCCCATCCGATCACCCAAATTGCCCTGCCCTTGTGCCATCCGCGCCAAATGACGCGGCCACACCCTTGAAGACAGCCCAGCGCGATCTGGCGAAACCGCGAGCACAATATCCCAACGGGGGTCTTCTATACGGCGCAGTAATCCACGAACTTGGTGACGGAACCACCATGCAGCGGCCACCATTCCAATATCACGCCCCAGTCGCGTCTTAACGCGTCCCGCACGCGGCTCTTTAAGCATTACAACAAGAGTGCGCCTCAAAGCTTTCGCTCCATCATCTGGTGCGGCTCTCCCTCATCGTCATAAGGCGCATCAAACGCTACAAATCCCAACTTTTCGTAGAAGCCAATCGCATGCACCTGCGCACCAAGAATTGCGCGATCAGCACCCTGCTCAGCTGCGAGTGCTACAGCGGCAATGATAAGGTTGGCCCCAAGGCCGGTTCCCCGCTGCGCTGCGATTACACAAACCCGCCCGATCTTGGCAGTTGTGCCATCCAGATACACCCGCGCCGTAGCAATCGGTGTGCCGTCTTCAACGCAAAGCAGATGTCGGCACAGCGGATCCAGCGCGTCTACTTCACCCTCGGCAGTATAGCCTTGCTCAACCACAAAAACAGCATGCCGCAGGGCATAGCAGGTCTGCAGATCAAACGTTTCGGCAATTTCATTCAAGCGAAATAGTCCCGAAGAATGCGGGTATAAATCGTCTTGAGTTCATGGATATGCTCGACACGTACATGCTCGTCCACTTGGTGCATTGATTGACCAACAAGGCCGAACTCAACAACAGGACAATGCGATTTCACAAAGCGCGCGTCAGATGTGCCCCCTGTCGTTGAAAGCTCTGGCTGGGTGCCTGTCACGGCCTCCACCGCCTTGGACACCATCGCAGACAGATCACCAGGCGGGGTGATAAAGCTTTCTCCAGAGATCTTGACCTGTGTTTCGACCTGCACACCAAAAGCGTCGCGTATGGCCGTGACTTCGTTCTCGATCCACGCGCTCAGGCTGGCGCCAGAATGGGTGTCGTTAAAGCGAATGTTCACAGTGGCGGCACACTCTGCCGGAATAACATTTGTAGCGGGGTTGCCAGTGTCGACCGTCACGACGGCCAAGGTAGATCCATCAAAATGCTCGGTTCCTTGGTCCAGCTCGTGACTGGCCAGTCGATCCATCAATCGTACCATCGCAGGCAGGGGGTTGTTGGCGCGGTGCGGATAGGCAGAATGTCCCTGCTTGCCCACCACCCGAAACCTGATTGTCATGGAGCCACGACGGCCAATCTTGATCATCTCACCCATGGTGTTGGGGCAGGTAGGCTCCCCTACCAAACAGACGTCCATCCGCTCTCCATTTTTCTCCATGTACTCCAAAAGCGCCAGGGTCCCATCAACGGATTCGCCTTCTTCATCGCCCGTGATCGTGATCACAACAGACCCGTCAGGCGGGGTGTCGCGCACAAAATCAACGGCAGCCGCAGCGAATGCAGCCACGCCAGATTTCATATCCGTTGTACCGCGGCCATACATGATGCCGTCTTTGATCTCGGCGCCAAAGGGCGGCATCGTCCACGCGGCGGCGCCACCGATCGGAACAACATCAGTGTGACCGTTAAAGCCAAAGCTACGAGTGTTCCCTTGAGTGCCCCAACGCGCAAACAAATTGCGGATACCCCCACGGTCCGCCCAAGCGCAGCTAAATCCCGCATCACTTAGCAGATCATGCAGAATATCCAGCGCACCTGCATCGGCAGGCGTGACCGAAGGACAGCGCACCAAAGCGGCGGTCAACTCAACAGGATCAATCGGGGACGTATGCAACATAAGATGCTCCTCAAGGTGTTCGCCCCTTTATCCCTGCTGTGGTGAAAAAGTGCCAGCCCCTCGCAAGGAGGCGGAATCCCACTTCATTTATGTCAAAATTGTGGTAGCTTAGTTGAATAATAATTGACCCAAGGCAGGGCATGAGCAGTTCCAACACCTGAAAACAGGGGCGGAATCGTCTGAAAACAGACAAATTGGGAATGGGGGGAGTACCCCCGTCCAGCTGTGTGCGTGTGCTGTCTCCTTTGAAGGTTTGAGGCAGTGACATGGTAGCAGCATCAGAACTCCCTATTCAGACCATTGGTGAAGGCACCACGGCAACTGACATGGCGAACGAGATTTTCGGCGACGGCGTGACCGTAACAGGAGCGACGTATTACGGCGATACCGACAGCGCGGGAACCTATAGCAACGGCGATTCAAACTCTCCCGATGTGACACCCGGAGATACGGGCGTCATCATGTCGACCACCAACAACATCAACATGTACAACGACAACACGACCGATGCGTTCAATACTGAGATGGACGGCTTTACCATTACGCTGACCCTCACGAGGACTGTGAACGTGGGTGTGACCAACTCAATGCGGATCGCAATCGCAGATGTCGGCGACAGCCAGTACGATTCAAGCGTGCTGATTGCTGGCAACTCCGTCCAGGCTCAAGTTGGTGCTATTTCAGATGATGTGAACGTCTATCCAGACGGTACAACAACGCTGGATGTTTTGGGCAACGATATAAACAATGGACCCGTCGTTAGCACGCTGACAATTACGCACATCAACGGACAACCGGCCACTGTTGGAACGGCAGTCACTTTGCCCACAGGGCAGCTGGTTACACTAAACTCTGATGGCACATTCAGCGTTGTTGGAGACGGCGACGAAGAAGACTTCAACTTCACCTATACCGTCGACAATGGCACCGACACGGACGTGGGGTTTGTTAACGCAACTTCAGTGCCATGTTTCGTGGCGGGGATACTGATCGCAACGCCAGACGGGGATCAACGTGCCGAACGCTTGGTTCCCGGAGACTTGGTCATGACCAAGGATGAGGGTGCGCAACCCCTGCGATGGATCGGATCACGCAGCGTCGCAGCCATTGGTGATTTTGCCCCCATTCATATTCGTGCAAACACTCTTGGACAGCATCGTGATCTACTCGTCTCGCCTCTGCACCGTGTGCTGATCAAGGACAATCTGGCAGAGCTTTTGTTCGGTGAAGCAGAAATTTTGATTGCTGCGCGTGATCTGGCAAACGACCATTCCATCACGCAGCGTGAAGGTGGAGAAGTGACCTATGTTCACCTCCTCTTTGATCGACACCAAGTCGTGTTTTCCGAAGGGTTAGAGACAGAAAGTTTCCTACCCGGACCACAAACCTCCTCCAGCTTTGAAGCGGAAGTTGTCGAAGAGATCTACAGTATTTTTCCCGAATTAGATCCTGAAACTGGTGCAGGTTATCCAACCGCTGCGCGCCGTACCCTGAAACGATATGAGGCGGAGCTTTTGCGCGCCGCGAAGGTGGCTTAAATGACATGGCTTGCAATAACCGATCGCACTGATCGCCGACTTTCCCTACGCGGACTTGGCCATGAGAAACGCTCGCTTCCGATCATGGTGGACAAGCCCGGCGAGGAGTTGAGCCGTGGTAGCATTGTTTTTGAAGCCCAAGTTACCGAAGACAGCAAACCGCAGATTTTGTTTGGCTACACAAACCCACACCCCAGCCACCGCAGCCTCGTATTTCAGGGAATTCCCGGTGGAGGCGTCTCTATGGTGCATGTACAGGGTGACCAGATAGCCCAAGCAGCGATTGCGCATAAAAATGCTGGCCGTGCGGAAATTTTGCGCCTGACCTACGCATGGGACACAAAATACAATTGGGGTCGCCTCACGCTGGAACAAGCGGGCGAAACGACAGTTACAAGTGTGGTTGTAGAAAACCCACTTCCACTCACCCTTGATGATCTGCGTGATTTGATGCTGAGGCGCGGGCAGCAGGACTATGCGCCAGACATGGTATTCGCGGCACTGTCGAACGAGATCGAGCCAATTGGCCCCGGTCCAACGCTTTCCCCCGATACGCCAATCGCAACTCCATGGGGCTACCGCAACGCGGGAACACTAAAGCGGGGCGATACGGTCTATACGATGAGCGGTGACGTTGTACCTGTGCTCCAAAGCGTGTCACGCAGTGTGCCTGCCCGCGGGAGTTATGCCCCGATCCGTATGCGCGCGCCGTACTTCGGACTACAGGACGACATTGTTATCGCACCAGAACAGCATGTGGTGATTGATGGGCCAGAAGTCGAATATCTTTTCGCCTGCGAAAGCGTGCTCACCCCTGCCCGCCACTTGGTCAACGGCTTTGCCGCGCGGACAGAGCCCTGTGGTCATCTGGTCAACTACACCCAACTAATCCTGCCCAATCACGAGCCGATCCTTGCAGGTGGCGCACCATTAGAAAGTCTCTATATCGGGCGAATGCGCCGTGACAGCCACCAACTTGCTTCAAGTGTGATGTTTGGCGTGGACCGCAATGATTTGCCCGAACACAAAGCGCCTTCGCACAAAGTGCTCAAATGGTATGAGGCAATCCACCTTGCGCGACGCCGCGCGGCCTAATCCTTATGGCTGAGATCCCCATTTGCAGTTTTGCTGTATGGTATTTATCCTGCGACAGACAGCAGCAAAAACACAGGTCTTGCTGATGGAACGCGCAGACAGCCTTGTTGGTGCGTGGTGTCAGGTCGCAGGTAGCCTTGAGCAAAGTGAGGCCGCATGGCAGGCAGCATTGCGTGAGGTGTTGGAAGAGACTGGATTGGTGCCAGACAAGCTATACTCTGGCGACATTTGTGAACAGTTCTATGAGCCCGAACGCGAGTGCATCTCTATCTTTCCGATTTTTGTGGCATATGTCGCGGCAGATTGTGAGGTGGTTCTCAATGAAGAGCACAGCGCATACCGCTGGCTCAGCTTTGATGAAGCGCGCGAACTGGTATCATTCTCGGGTCAGCGGCGCAGTCTGTTAGAAATCGAGAACGAATTTGTGAAACGCAGCCCAAGCCCGCACTTGGAAATCCCGATACCGACCTAATAACTAGTTTAGTCGAAGAATGGTGTCATCTGGGCGATGATGACCGAGTTCTCGTCAAGGGCGCGCATCATCAACGCACGCTCCTCTTGGTCAATCTCGTCACCCTCGGCCTCACGCTCAGCCAATGTTCCATAGCCAGTCACATCCAGCGGCGCTGTCTCCGCCTGTTTGAGAATAGCAACAGTTTCGCGCACGGCCTCAGCTTCATCTATACCAGAGGCAAAGCACATGAGTGCTGCCCCCGTCGCCTTGTCAGGCAGACCATCACCAGCCTTGCGGCCAATCTCAACCAACAAAGTATAGACCTGTTGGCGGGAGGGTTTTTTAGGTTTCATTTCGTCGGTCATCTGGCGTTTTCCTGACGTGATTGGCCCTATCCACACTTAACCTGTGGATAGGGCCGTCCGCATCAATCGCGGAGCAATTCGTTTATGGATGTCTTGGAGCGTGTCTTCTCATCCACACGCTTTACGATCACGACGCAGTAGAGGTTCACGCCATTCTTTGATGGCATGGAGCCTGCAACCACAACAGAGCCTGACGGCACTTCACCATACATGACTTCGCCAGTCTCACGGTCAAGGATTTTGGTCGACTGGCCGATGTACACGCCCATACCCAGAACCGAGCCTTCGCGGACGATACAGCCTTCAACCACTTCGGAGCGTGCCCCGATAAAGCAGTTGTCCTCGATGATTGTCGGACCCGCCTGCATCGGCTCCAACACACCACCAATGCCAACGCCACCCGAGAGGTGCACGTTGTTACCGATCTGCGCGCAAGACC
Source organism: uncultured Sulfitobacter sp. (assembly GCA_963934545.1). GTDB lineage: Bacteria > Pseudomonadota > Alphaproteobacteria > Rhodobacterales > Rhodobacteraceae > Sulfitobacter. The sequence continues at coordinate 40,824 of CAWVZA010000004.1, read as the reverse complement.
CGACAGAGGCCCATGTATCAACCATAGTACCTTCACCCACGTTCGCGCCAAGGTTTACAAAGGATGGCATCAGCACCGCACCGGGGGCGATGAATGCAGATTTACGTACGATGGAGCCTGGAACGGCACGGAACCCTGCTGCTTTCCACTCGGCTGGGCCCCAGCCTTTGAACTTGCTGTCGACTTTGTCCCACCAGTTGGACCCTTGTGGGCCCCCTGACTGCTCACCCATGTCCTGAATGCGAAAGCCCAGCAGCACAGCTTTTTTCGCCCACTGGTTTACATGCCAATCACCGTTGTCCTGACGCTCTGCCACGCGCAGAGTACCGGAATCGAGCGCGGCCAATGTGGCTTCAATCGCGTCGCGTGTTTCGCCTTTTGTATCCGGCGTAATTGTATCGCGGGCATCCCACGCGGCCTCGATGGCTGTTTCAAGCTGGGCATTGGACATGGCGGAACTCCGTTTGATTGAATTTGATTAGGTGGCGATATACGCGGGTGACGCGTGCCGCGCAATCATAACCGCCCAAACGTCAGAGAGCCTTGTTGCACAATCACATAGTCAAGCAGCGCAATCAGGTGCATTTTGTGCAAAATAATCACGTATCGAGGAACCACATGAGCAAGAAACACCAACACCCACTGCGTCACGCAAGCACAGACCGCACGGCAGCAGATGGCGTTCCCGTAACGCCACAAACCCAAGCATCGGCATATAAGCTGGCCTTCAACGACTTTGACTTCATGTGCCGCGACGATATGCGTCCCGTACGGTTCCAGCTTGAACTGCTCAAGCCTGAGGTAATGCTCAACGAATATGGTATTGATTCCACAATCGTCCTGTTTGGCGGCGCGCGGATTCCCGAGCCATCCAAGAAAGACGAAGCGCGCACCAAGACACTCGCAGACCTATCGCGGTTTTACGATGAGACCCGTGAATTTGCGCGGCTAATGACACTCAAATCTATGGAGGGTGGTGGCCACGATGATGTCATCGTGACGGGCGGTGGCCCTGGTGTGATGGAAGCAGGCAACCGTGGTGCCGTCGACGCTGGCGGCGTGTCTATTGGCCTGAACATCGTGTTGCCATTCGAGCAGGCGCCCAATGAATACGTAACACCCGAGCTGTGTTTCAACTTCCACTATTTCGCCATCAGAAAGATGCACTTTCTCATGCGCGCAAAAGCGATCTGTGTCTTCCCTGGCGGCTTCGGCACGATGGACGAGCTGTTCGAGGCATTAACCTTGATCCAGACTGGCCGGATGCAGCGTGTGCCGTTCTTACTGTTCGGCCGCGAATTCTGGCAAAGCATCATCAACTGGGATGCACTTGCCGATGCAGGCACGATCTCTGCCGAAGACCTTGATCTGTTCCGCTTTGTGGAAACAGCGCAAGAAGCCATGGACCTAATCGAGAACTGGGGCGAGCCATCAGCACGCGAGAGTGTCCCCGGTCGGTAAACAATCGGCAGAGGTTTAGTGGAACAGTTCGTCCATCAATTCGCACAGTGCGACACGGTAGGGAAGTGTTTCCAGAACATGCTTGCCGTCTTCGGTATCGCGGATGGAGTAGCCATAGCCTGCAAGGCGATGCTTCCATTCGCGGGCCGATAGGGCAACTGCACGTTCGTGTGCTACAAGTTGCATAACCGCGTCGGTGACGAATGCATCTTGTTTGATAATGATGGACATTGTTGTTCTCCTGATTGGGTCGTTTCAGGAAACAGTCTGATCTGTCCTCGTGGCAGAATTCGGTTTCGATTGTGGCAGAATAGAGGTTTTTATTCTCCCAAAAGTTGAATATCTGCGCGTCTCGTCAAATACGCGTAAGACTCCAAACATTTCCCCTTATCGAAATAGGAGGTTACCGACCTGTCTCAGCCTCAATCTGGCGTTTGGACTTACGTGCACGCTCTGTCTCGGACTTCAACTGACCACACGCAGCCATGATGTCTTCGCCACGCGGTTTGCGCACGGGTGAGGCATAACCAGCCTTATGTACGATATCCGAGAACGCGCGAATACGGTTGTTCGATGACCGCTTGTACGGCGCACCAGGCCATTCGTTAAAGGGTATCAAGTTGATCTTGGCAGGGATGCCCTCAATCAGCTTCATCAGCCGGTGTGCGTCCTCGTCACTGTCATTGATGCCATGCAGCATGACGTACTCAAAAGTGATACGCTCGGAGTTGGACACTTTGGGATATTCGCGCAGCGCGTCCAGAAGCGCTTCAATATTCCACTTCTTGTTGATCGGCACCAACGTATCGCGAACCTCATCCGTCGTTGCGTGGAATGAGATTGCAAGCATGCACCCGATTTCTTGGGCAGTGCGCGCGATCTCGGGCACAACACCTGACGTAGACAGCGTGATACGGCGACGCGAGAGCTGGATACCCTCAGGGTCCATCGCAATCTTCATCGCATCGCGCACGTTCTCAAAGTTATAGAGCGGCTCACCCATACCCATCAGCACGATGTTCGACAACAGGCGGGCATCTTCGGTACGCGTCCCACTCTTTGGCCATTCATCCAAATCATCGCGAGCAATCATAACTTGCCCAATAATCTCACCCGCAGTCAGATTACGGACCAGTTTCTGCGTGCCCGTGTGACAGAACGAGCACGTCAGCGTGCAACCCACCTGCGAACTCACGCACAGCGTGCCGCGGTTCGTTTCGGGAATATAGACAACCTCAACTTCATGACCGCCGGCGATCCGCACCAAATATTTGCGCGTGCCGTCTTCGCTCACCTGTTTGGTCACAACTTCTGGCACTTGGACCACGAAATGCTCGGCCAGTTCAGCGCGGAAAGATTTGCTAAGATTCGTCATGGCGTCAAAATCACGCACACCCCAGTTGTAGATCCATTGCCAAATCTGGCCCACCCGCATCTTGGCCTGCTTCTCAGGCGTTCCAATCGCGATCAATGCGTCACGCATCCCATCGCGGGTCATCCCAACAAGGTTCGCTGGCCCTTCAGGCAATTTGCGCGGCATGGTGTGGACGTCTTGAGTAATGGGAGCAGACATGAGAGCGATTCCTATAAGGTGTTGCGCAGTATATAGGCGCTTAGTGCCGAAAATGAAAACGGCCCCGCCCAATAGGACAGAGCCGCACTATTACTTTAGCAACAGGTCAACCGCCGCAGCGTTTGCCCGCATCCTCAACAGCTGCAGTAAAGCCAAGAAGTGAGAACGTATCTTCTGTCTGCGTGCCACGACCCGAACGGCCCGTCAGTTTGGCATCTGCGCCACGCTCCATCGCCGCAATGATCTTTGCATCATCCGCTGTGGTTGCTGGCCACGCCCACTCACCCTCGGTGAACAATTCAAAGAAATTTCCAGAGATATTCATGTTCACGGTCGAACCGCTGGCAAAAGGATATCCACCAGTAAAGGCAACCTGTCCTTTTGCACCCGCACTGGGGCGGTAAAAGACCATGAGCAGTGTCTGTCCACGGTTCACCGCGACTACACGGCCATCGCGTGAGTTCACCGTTTCTTTGGGCGTGGAAACACTCCAACATTCAGTTGGATCATCCTCTACAAACACGCTCCAGTCTGTTTTCGCTGCAACGCGATTGGTACTTTGGCTTTGTGCCCATGCACTGCCTGCGATCAGGCCCGCTATCAGCGCAGTCGCTATACCTGTCTTCAAAAATGCCATTCTCTAATTCTCCAGCCGTCTTATTGCCTCAACGTGTATCCAAAACCTTGTCGTGGCCGCTTTTGATTGGGCCATTCGTTCACAATGGTTTACGCTCTTATTGATGCCAATCACCATAACGCGAAAGACGCGAGTGGTGAAACCCCGCATTGGCAGGTTTTCGCCCATAAAAGCTGCAAAAAGGAACCAACTATGATCGCTCCCGCCCCCTTTGCCGAAATCTGGCGTGGCCAATTTTTGGAAAGCGTTCATTCGGGTCATGCTGTGATCTGTGATGCAACAGGTCAGATTGTCGATGCATGGGGCGATCCAGATGCCATCGTTCTGGCTCGAAGCTCGTCCAAAATGATACAAGCATTGCCCTTGGTCCGCTCGGGCGCCGCAGATGCTTTTGGTCTGACCACCAAACAGTTGGCTCTATCTTGCGCCTCACACCAAGGTGCGCAAATCCATCTCGATGGCGTTGGCGCGTGGATCAAAGAATTAGGCTTTAGCGATGATGACTTTCGCTGTGGCACAGAAGAATCTCGGGATCGTGGAATTATGGAGGCACAGATCCGCGCCCATGAGAAGCCGTGCCGCATCCACAACAACTGCTCTGGCAAACACGCGGGTTTTCTAACCCTGTCCAAACATCTTGGGGGAGGGGCAGATTATGTCGCGCCCGATCATCCAGTCCAGAAGGCTTGCCTTGAGGCGTTTGAAGAAGTGACCGATCAGACTAGTCTCGGTTTCGGCATCGATGGCTGCTCTGCACCCAATCATGCCGCAACGCTCCATGGTCTTGCCCGCGCAATGACACATTTTGCAGCCGCCCCTGAGGGCAGCGCCGAAGCTCGCTTGCATCAGGCAATGCGCTTGCATCCCGAACTGGTCGCTGGCGAGGGCCGCGCCTGCACCGAGCTGATGCGCGCCTGTGATGGCAAAGTCGCCCTTAAGACTGGTGCAGAAGGATTCTTTATCGCGATCATTCCTGAGCGGGGTATTGGCATCGCGTTGAAAGCAGCCTGCGGCACAACTCGCGCCGCGGAAGCTGCAATAGCTGCCCTTCTTGTCCGTCTCGGTATGCTGGATGCAAACCACCCCGCCACACTCAAGCGGATAAACAAACCCATCACAAATTGGGATGGGCTGCCGACAGGCATCTTAAAACCCACCGCTGGCCTCCTCAGCTAAAGGCAGTCACGCCTGTCGCTATTCGAAACAAAGCATCCGAGGGGATCATACCCTCGGGGGCAGCGAGGACCAACCCCATGCCAGCTCAAATCAAAAATTCATCCCACGCATAGCCTTGTACATATAGCAACGCAGTCAAATCCCCGAAATTAATCCGCACGTTACACTGTGCTGCAACCGACGGCTTGGCATGTAGCGCTACACCCACACCAGCGCGGGTCAGCATGCCCAGATCATTCGCGCCATCGCCAACCGCGAGCACATCCGCCTCGGTGATGCCCAAACGCGCCGTGATTTCCTCCAGCGCATCCACCTTGGCCTGTTTGCCAATAACTGGTATGCCTACTTCACCAGTGAGCACACCAGCCGAAACCAACAAAGTGTTTGCGCGGTTTTCATCGAACCCCAAACTCCCCGCCACCTGCGCAGTGAACGCTGTAAATCCACCAGATACGAGCGCCGCATAAGCACCCTGCCCCTTCATTGTCGCAAGCAGTGTTTCGCCACCTCCCATGAGTGTGATCCGCTCTGCTAACACTTTGGCGATCACGGTCTCTGGTAATCCTTTAAGCAGGCCAACCCGCTCTCGCAGTGCACCGTCAAAATCAAGCTCGCCATTCATAGCGCGTGCAGTGATGTCTTTGACGCGTGCGCCGACACCCGCCTCATCCGCCAATTCGTCGATACATTCCTGCTCGATCATAGTGCTGTCCATATCAGCGAGCAGCATTTTCTTGCGCCGCCCATTCGTCGGGACAATCACCAAATCAACACCCATGGCCTGACAGCTGCTCCACACTTCATCAAGATTGTCAGGCATCGCACCCAGCACAAATTCTGCCGCCTCATCAGGTTTAAGCCAGATTGCATCTCCCCCGCCCCACGCATTGCGCAGCGATTCAACAAGTGCAGGTTCAAGATTGCGCGTATCGGGCGCACACAACAGGACAGCAGTGAACATCTTAAAGTTTCCGATCAGCGTCAGGCGCGTCGCAAGAAGGCGACCGAGCGGCGGTTTAGCCCTAATTCCCAGCTTGTGCCAGACCGTAATGGCCCGTAGACGCATTCTTGGGACACCCATCCCCAACGATGGGCATTTATCTGTGAGGATAGCATCAATGGCTATAAAACTACCGGACGTACGGCCGAAGAACCCGCGTTTTTCTTCTGGCCCCTGTGCTAAACCCCCCATATTTGATCTGGCAAAACTGTCTGACGCGCCCTTGGGCCGTAGTCACCGCGCCGCACCAGGCAAAGCAAAACTGCTGGCCGCGATCGAACAAACCCACGAGATTTTGGGCATCCCCGCCGACTACAAGATCGGCATCGTACCCGCCTCTGATACAGGCGCCTACGAGATGGCAATGTGGAACCTGCTGGGTGAGCGTCATGTCGAAATGCTTGCATGGGAAAGCTTTGGCTCTGGTTGGGTCACGGATGCGCTGAAGCAGCTCAAGATTGATGCGACAGAGAAGACTGCAGCCTATGGTGAGATCGTCGATCTAAGTGGTGTGAACTTCGACAACGATGTATGTTTTACTTACAACGGCACAACCTCTGGCGTTCGCGTGCCTGCATCCTTTGACATCCCCGCGAACCGCGCTGGGCTGACACTGTGCGATGCGACTTCGGCCGCGTTCGCGATGGACCTGCCATGGGACCGCTTGGACGTTACCACATTCAGCTGGCAAAAAGTGCTGGGCGGCGAAGCGGCGCACGGCATGATCATTCTGTCCCCTCGCGCTGTTGAACGGTTGGAAAACTACACGCCCGCATGGCCCCTGCCTAAAATCTTCCGCCTGACCAAAGGCGGCAAACTAATCGAAGGTATCTTTAAGGGTGAGACGATCAACACGCCTTCCATGCTGTGTGTTGAAGATTACCTTTTTGCGCTTGATTGGGCCAAATCTGTCGGCGGCCTCAAAGGTATGATTGGGCGGGCGGATGCAAACACCGCAGCAATTACAGCCTTTGTTGAGACGCATGACTGGATCGACTTCCTTGCCGTTGATCCAGCGACACGCTCCAACACTTCAGTTTGCCTCAAGTTCACTGATGACCGTATCGCTGATGGCGCGGCATTTGCAAAAGCTGTTGCCAAACGGCTGGCCGATGAGAATATCGCCCTTGATATTGGCGCCTACCGCGATGCCCCTGCCGGCCTGCGCATCTGGTGCGGCGCAACAGTTGAAACGTCCGACATCGAAGCGATGCTTCCATGGCTCGACTACGCGTTCAACGCTGAACTCAGCGCATAAATTCACGCTGGGGGTACGCCCCCGCGCCCTTCCCTGTTTTATAGTTTAAAGGACCATCATCATGGCACCTAAAGTACTCATCTCCGACAGCCTGAGCGAAGCCGCTGTTCAAATCTTCAAAGACCGCGGTATCGAAGTCAACTTCCAGCCCGCATTGGGTAAGGACAAAGACAAGCTTGCGGAAATCATCGGCAACTACGATGGCCTTGCCATTCGCTCCGCTACAAAAGTAACCGAGAAGATCCTCGCTGCTGCCCCGAACCTCAAGGTCATTGGCCGTGCGGGTATCGGGACAGACAACATCGACAAGGACGCCGCCTCCAAACAGGGTGTGATCGTCATGAACACGCCCTTTGGCAATATGATCACAACGGCCGAGCACGCAATTGCAATGATGTTCGCCGTGGCGCGTCAGATTCCCGAAGCCTCCGCCTCCACCCAAGCTGGTAAATGGGAAAAGTCCAAGTTCATGGGTGTTGAGCTGACGGGCAAAACACTGGGCGTGATCGGCGCAGGCAACATCGGTGGCATCGTGTGTGACCGTGCGCGCGGATTGAAGATGAAAGTTGTGGCATATGACCCCTTCCTTGGTGAAGAAAAAGCCGCAAAGATGGGTGTCGAAAAGGTCGAGCTGGGAGAGCTGCTGACACGTGCTGACTTCATCACGCTGCACGTACCGTTTACCGAGCAGACGGCCAATATCCTGAGCCGCGAGAACCTTGAGAAAACCAAAAAGGGTGTGCGCATCATTAACTGTGCGCGTGGCGGATTGGTCGATGAAGAGGCCTTGGCTGATTTGCTGAAGTCTGGCCATGTTGCGGGTGCGGCGTTTGACGTATTCAAAGTAGAGCCCGCAACCGAAAACCCCCTGTTCACCCTGCCCAATGTCGTTTGCACACCGCACCTTGGTGCTGCCACGACGGAAGCGCAGGAAAACGTGGCCCTGCAAGTTGCCGAGCAAATGGCAGACTATTTGCTGACAGGTGCGGTGAGCAACGCGCTCAACATGCCATCCGTGACGGCAGAAGAGGCGCAGGTCATGGGTCCATGGCTCAAGCTGTCGGGTCACCTCGGTTCGTTCATTGGTCAGCTCACAGATGAGCCGATCAAAGCGATCAACATCCTATATGACGGTGTAGTGTCCGAGATGAACCTTGATGCCCTGAACTGTGGCGTTGTCGCAGGCATCATGAAGCGTGCAAATCCTGACGTAAATATGGTGTCCGCACCTGTTGTCGCCAAAGAAAAGGGCATCCAGATTTCCACCACCAATCAGGATAAGTCAGGTGCGTTCGAAGGTTACATCAAAGTAACAGTTGTCACGGATAAACGTGAGCGCTCTATCGCAGGCACAGTGTTCTCTGACGGAAAGCCACGCTTTATCCAGATCAAAGGCATCCAGATCGACGCCGAAGTAGGCCGCCATATGGTCTATACCACCAACGAGGACGTTCCAGGTATCATCGGTATATTGGGTCACACCATGGGCGAGAATGGCGTGAACATTGCGAACTTCACACTTGGCCGTGCGGGCGTAAAAGGTGAGGCGATTGCCCTGCTATATGTTGACGAAGCCGTGCCTGCGCCCGTTGTGAAAAAGCTCCATGACACCGGCTTGTTCACCCAAATCAAGGTGCTGGAATTCGACGTCAACTAAAGCTATCCAAAGACCAACTCAAAGGCGCGGCTCCGACGGGGTCGCGCCTTTTGCACTGGAGAGGCCATGAGCAAATCAATCTACGCCATTGGCGATATTCACGGACAGCACAGTGAGCTGTTGCGCGCACTCGAACTCATTGAAGCAGACGGTGGACCCGATGCAGAAGTGGTTTTCATAGGCGACTATACGGATCGCGGGCCTGCGTCCTCGCATGTGCTTGATACGTTGATTGACGGGTTGGCAAAGGGCAGGCCGTGGCATTGCCTCAAAGGGAACCATGACCGCATGTTCAGCTGGTTCATGCGGGATTATCCCCTGCATGACGCTTATCTGCCCGTCTATCTGTATTGGCTGCATGAGCGTTTGGGCGGGGATACCACGCTGGCCTCTTACGGGATCAAGATGGTCGAGACGAACAGGCAGACTGCGGTGCACGCGCTGGCCAAGGCCGCCGTTCCACAAGCGCATGTTGATTTCCTAAATGGGCTGGAGCACAGCTTTGAGACTGATGACCTCTTTTTCGCCCACGCAGGAATCCAACCGGGTATCGCGCTGGACGAACAGACCGAGCATGACCTGCTGTGGATCCGCAAAGAGTTTCACGTCGATAAGCGGGATCATGGTAAACTGATCGTGCACGGTCATACCCCCGTTGAGACTGCAACGCATTATGGCAACCGCGTTAACATTGATGCTGGTGCAGGCTATGGGCGACCACTTGCTGCGGTTGTCTTTCAGGGGCGGAACTGCTGGAGCCTTACCGATCAGGGGCGTGCTCCACTCACGCCTGCTGACGGAACGCCCTAGCTGACAAACTACGTTCCGAAACCTAAGCTAAGTCCAACATTGAGGGAGAGAACACATGTCAGATGATATCGTCATTCTAAGCGGTGCACGCACAGCAATCGGGGCATTTGGTGGGCCACTTGCAGGCACACCCGCAACAACACTGGGTGCCACGGTAGCGGGCGCAGCATTGTCTCGTGGTGGCGTTACTGGCGATCAGATCGGGCATGTCGTCTTTGGCAACGTTATCAACACTGAGCCGCGGGATATGTACCTTAGCCGTGTCGCCGCAATGGAGGCTGGCGTGCCGGATGCCGTGCCCGCGATGAACGTGAACCGTCTGTGTGGCTCTGGCGTTCAAGCGATTGTGTCTGCTATGCAATCCCTCATGCTGGGGGACGCCGATTTTGCATTGGCAGGCGGTGCCGAAAGCATGAGCCGCACACCCTATATCCTGCCCGCTGCTCGGTGGGGTCAAAAGATGGGCGATGTTGCTTCGCTTGATATGCTACTGGGGACGCTAAACTGCCCGTTTGGTACAGGCCATATGGGCATCACCGCTGAGAATGTTGCAGGAGAGCATGATGTGAGCCGCGCAGAGCAGGATGCGTTTGCCATGCTTTCATAGGAACGTGCAGCCGCGGCCATTAAAGCTGGATATTTTGACGAACAAATCGTACCCGTTGATGTACGCAAAGGACGTGAGACGGTTGCATTCGATGTGGACGAACATCCCAAAGCAACGACACTGGAAAAACTTGGCGGTTTGCGCCCTGTGTTCCAAAAAGACGGCTCCATCACTGCGGGCAATGCATCAGGCATCAATGACGGAGCAGCGGCGCTGGTTCTGGCGCGCTCCTCTGTTGCGGCCTCAAATGGATTGAAACCTTTGGCGCGGATCATCGGATACGCGCATGCAGGTGTGCGCCCTGAAGTGATGGGAATCGGACCCATCCCTGCGGTGACTAAATTGTTTGAAAAAACTGGTCTTGGGCCAGATGATTTTGGCGTGATCGAGAGCAACGAAGCATTCGCCTCTCAAGCGCTGGCCGTGAGCAGGGCGCTGGGCTTTGATCCTGCGCGGGTGAACCCGAACGGTGGTGCGATTGCTCTAGGTCATCCTGTCGGTGCGACAGGCGCAATCATCACGGTCAAAGCGCTCTATGAGTTGGAGCGGGTACAAGGCAAGCGCGCACTGATTACCATGTGTATTGGTGGTGGTCAGGGCATTGCGCTGGCGATTGAACGGATCTGAAAAAGCACGTTTCGGGGGCATTAAGCCCCCAAAACGTGCTCAGAGTATTTCCAGCCAAGAAAGATAGAGATCAGGTGAGTGCCCCGACCAACAGAATAATGGTTGTTGCAGCCGCAGCGCCTAGGACCGCTGCCAAAGCAAGATACCGCTTGAACGGTTTCGGCGGCAGCGGGAGAACGTCGGCCTGCCGAATGAGTGCCGCCTCTACCAAAGCGGGCAGGCGCGGGCCAAAACGGGACAACACGCGGGCCGTTTTGGTCAAATCTGTGATAATCGCCTTCGGACCAATGGATTTTGTGATGTAATCGGTCACAATAGGGGCCGCCACTTGCCAGATGTTCATTTGCGAATTCAGGGATCGCGCGACCCCCTCAACAACAACCATCGTGCGTTGCAAAAGGATCAGCTCAGTACGGGTTTCCATGCCAAAGCGCTCAGTCACCTCGAACAAATAGGCAAGCAAGCGGGCCATTGAGATGCGATCCGCATCCATGCCAAAAATAGGTTCTCCCACTGCGCGAAGGGCGCGGGCAAATTCATCGACATCCTTATCAGCAGGAACATAGCCTGCCTCGAAGTGGACTTCGGCCACACGTTTGTAATCCTTGCGGATGAAACCGTAGAGTATCTCGGCATAAACGCGGCGGGTATACTCATCGATATGGCCCATAATGCCGAAATCGAACGCGATGATATTGCCGTTTGCCGCAACCTTGAGGTTTCCTTGGTGCATGTCACCGTGGAAGAAGCCGTCACGAAGAGCATGCTGCAGAAACAGAGCCAAGATACGCTCGGACATCTCGACACGGTCATGGCCCGCTGCATCAATGGCAGCATTATCGCCCATTGGCACACCTTCTGCCCAGCCGAGCGTCATAACGCGGCGGGCGGAATAGTCCCATTTTATCGCGGGTAACTCAAAGCCTGGATCATCTTTCGTGTTGGCGGCATATTCTGATGCAGACGAGGATTCGAGGCGCAGGTCAAGCTCGCCACGCACCACACCGTCAAAATGTTCGATCACATCCATCGGGCGCAGACGGCGCGACCCAGGCGAGAATAGCTCAACCATACGCGCAGCGAGATAGAAGGCATCCACGTCTTTCTGGAATGCTTTTTCAATACCTGGACGCAGGACCTTTACGGCGACTTCTTCGCCCGTGCTCGCAATACGTGCTTTGTGCACCTGCGCAATCGAGGCAGCCGCGACAGGCTCGCTGAATTCAGAGAAAATTACATCAACAGGTTGGCCAAGCTCTTTTTCAACTTCGGCCTTTGCCACCTCTACCGGAAAGGCAGGCAATTGATCCTGCAAGACACGGAGCTGCAGCGCCATTTCATCGCCCACAACATCAGGGCGGGTTGAGAGGATTTGACCGAATTTGATATAGGCAGGGCCCAGCGCGGTGAGGGCGCGGGTCGCAGGTTGAAGCGTGGGATCGCCCTTGTAGCCCAGCGGCTTGAAAGGGATCGCAAGCGCGCGGGCGACAAGGCGAACTGCTTTTGGCGCTTCAAACGCATCAAGGACAAAATTCATTGCCCCCGTGCGTTCCAGCGTGGCACCCGTACGGATCAATCGCCAGATATTGTGCGGACCGCGCATCCTAGATTTTCCATCCGGAATGAAGTGCTGCAATACCCATGGTCATATTGCGGTATTTCGCATTCTCGAAGCCTGCACTGCGCACCATGTCAAGGAAGGTATCCTGATCGGGGAAGTTGCGGATTGATTCGACAAGGTATTGATAGCTGTCACGATCATTGGCGATCATCTGCCCCATGCGGGGAATGACATTGAAGCTGTAGAGATCGTAGGTTTTTTGCATCATCGGGTTTGGCAGCTGGCTAAACTCCAACACCATAAGGCGGCCACCGGGTTTGAGGACGCGGTAAGCCTCGTTCAGCGCCTCTTGAGGGCGGGTGACGTTTCTGATGCCAAAGGAGATGGTGTAAACGTCGAATGTACTGTCCTCGAACGGTAGATCCATCGCGTCGCCAACAACCCAATCAAGGCTGTCTTGCATCGCGGCGGCTTCGGCCCGTTTGCGGCCCTCAATCAGCATACCTTCGGTAAGATCGCAGACCGTCGCATGGCCGTGGCCTGCACGTTTGAGGAATTTGAACGACACATCGCCTGTTCCCCCCGCAACATCGAGCAGCTTTTGACCGGCCCGTGGAGCAAGCCAATCCATCATCGCTTCCTTCCAGATGCGGTGGATGCCCATGCTCATGACATCATTCATAACATCATATTGGTTCGCAACATCCGAAAAGAGTTCGCGGACTTTGCCCGCCTTCTCGTCTTCGAGAATCGTCTGGGCGCCGAAATGTGTGGTCTTGTCAGTCATGCTGTTGGTCCTGATCTTGTTGTTTCGGAGATATAGCCTCAAGTAGGGAGGTGCAAACCGCCATTTGACGCAGGAGACGTTATGCCAGAGCTTCCCGAAGTAGAGACCGTGTGCCGTGGCCTTGCCCCTGTGATGGAAGGGGTCGTGATTGCGCATGCCGATGTGAACCGCCCTGATCTGCGCTGGCCCTTTCCAGAGCGGATGGCTGAGCGGCTGATTGGGCAACGGGTAGAGCGGCTGCGCAGGCGGTCAAAATTTGTATTGGCTGACCTGAGTTCCGGCGAGACGCTACTCATCCATCTGGGTATGTCCGGTCGTATGCTGATTTCTGGTGATCCACTTGGTCAGTTTGTGCACGAGCATCCAGCGGCAGAAAAGCATGATCATGTTGTGTTTCACATGGAAAATGGTGCGCGCATTACTTTCAATGATCCACGCCGTTTTGGCGCCATGGATTTGATGAAAACGGCGGAAGAGGCAGACCACAAGCTGCTCACCGTGCTGGGGCCTGAACCCTTGAGCAACGATTTTCATGAAGCGATTCTGGTAGAGGCGTTCAAGGGTCGCAATATGCCCGTGAAATCCGCGCTTCTGGATCAGCGGATCGTGGCAGGTTTAGGCAATATATATGTCTGTGAGACGCTTTTTCGCGCTGGAATTAGTCCGGCACGAAAAGCAGGACGCATTGCCGCACCGCGCGTTGCAAGCATGGTACAAATCATTCGCAAAGTATTGGCCGAGGCGATTGAAGCAGGGGGCTCGTCACTTAAGGATTTTCGCCAAGCTGATGGAGAACTTGGGTATTTTCAGCATTCCTTTGACGTTTACGGCAGGGAAGGCGAGCCCTGCAGAGCTCAAGGATGTGACGCAACGGTAACTCGAATCGTTCAGTCGGGACGCTCATCCTTCTATTGTCCGCAATGCCAAAGATAGCTTGATCCAACAGGCGGCCATGGTATGCAGGCACGTCTGAACAACAGCAAAGGGCCGCATACATGGCTTATGAAACGATCATTCTCGACGTCGATAATCACGTAGCTTTGGTGACGCTGAACCGTCCAGACGCGCTCAACGCGCTGAATGATCAACTGATGACCGAACTGGCCGATTGCCTGAAGGGTTGTCAGGAAAATGAGAAGGTGCGCTGCATCGTTATCACGGGTTCGGAGAAGGCATTTGCAGCTGGTGCCGACATTGCGATGATGAAGGACAAGACCTTTGTTGATGTGTTTGCCGACGATTTGTTCACCGCCGAAACCGATCAGATCATGCGCGTTCGCAAGCCAATCATTGCTGCTGTGTCTGGTTATGCGCTGGGCGGTGGATGTGAGCTGGCAATGATGTGTGATTTCATCATCTGTTCCGAAACGGCGAAATTCGGCCAGCCCGAGATCAACCTTGGTGTTGTTGCAGGCATCGGTGGAACGCAGCGACTGACGCGAATCGTGGGCAAGTCCAAGGCGATGGATATGAACCTCACGGGCCGCTTTATGGATGCGGAGGAGGCAGAACGCTCCGGCCTCGCCTCTCGTGTCGTGCCTGTGAAAAAGCTGATGGAAGAAGCTATGAGCGCTGCGCAAAAGATCGCAGAGAAGTCCATGATTTCCACAATGGTTGTAAAAGAAGCGGTAAACAGGGCGTATGAAGTACCCCTGCGCGAAGGCCTGTTGTTCGAACGGCGCATGTTCCACGCTCTGTTTGCGACCGAAGACCAAGCTGAAGGCATGGGCGCGTTTCTGGAGAAGCGCGAAGCGCAATTCAGAGACCGCTGAGGGCTGATGCCCCACATTTGCGTAAATACTTATGCCTTCTGTATTCGCTATTCCAATATTGACGTCAGCGGCTTTCGCTTACTGGCATAGCGAATAAAATGTATCTGGATTGATGCCGCTGACGATCTGATATCAAGCAAACTGGTTTTCTCTGGCGCTTCTTTGGTACGATGCATCAAAGCGATCTGCCAATGCGTCCATATCCCACTCAGCAACAGCAGAAATCTTCCGGTTAGCCTCAAAATAGGTCTAAAATACTGCGACATAGGCGCGTTCAGACTGCTGTGATGAAGCGCGTGTTTTTTGCACTGTGGAAAGGGCATAAACCACTGCGATCAACGCAACCATAGATCCCAATCCGAGAACCCAGCCTATGATGAAAGACATTGGGATACTGTAGCCGCTCAACATGAACAAAGGCGTAACAACTGAGAAGGACACAGTAGGGAAACTGATAAGCTGAAAAACGTTGATCAGAGGTGTATCAGAGTTTTCTTCGAAGTGAGATTCAACGTATGATGTCAGATAGGTCCTTTATGGTTTGAAGTTTTCCTAGACCGTTCCAATCTACTTCCCACTTAACTGTGTACCGTGATGTACCATTCTGGTGTCTGCATTTGTTTTAGGACGCAATCTGCATTGGAGCCAGCAGCATAAGGGATAGATCAGCGCACTAGATGGATAGGCTTCTGCTGAAATTCAACTTGGAGACATGCCTGCCTTTACAACTGCACCCTAATCCCGCTATAGCCACCCTCATACATGCGCGTGCAGCCCGCTCAGGCTAGAATCACCTATCGGTGTCCTTCCATGCGGGAGCGATTGCACGCTTTGACACGGATAAATTGATAGGATGATCCTCATGGCCAATACACCACAAGCGAAGAAACGCGCACGTCAGAACGAAAAGCGTTTCGCAATCAACAAAGCACGTCGTTCACGCATCCGCACATTTATCCGCAAGGTCGAAGAAGCAATCGAATCTGGCGTCAAGGATGACGCAGCTGCAGCACTCAAAGCAGCACAGCCAGAGCTGATGCGCGGTGTTACAAAAGGCGTCTATCACAAAAATACAGCCTCACGGAAAATGTCCCGTCTGGCCGCACGGGTAAAATCAATCGCTTAATCTGCGATACATTACGATTTTTTCACAGGCGTCACTTCGGTGGCGCCTGTGTTGCTTTATGGGCCTCTTTCACAGGGCCGTGAGATTCTTTTTCAGCAAAGACAGAGTCAACAAATAAGATCAGTTGAAAGCGTGCGTCCGACCTTGGTACGATAAGTGAGCGATTCACATCGCGGGGGGACAGACCTGATGATCCCGCTCCATTTTGCTAGAGATGGTGCATGTTTTGAAGGTCTCTTCCAACAGCTGAAAATGCTGTTGAGATGAGCTGCAATATCTGCTGCCAGCAGTTTTGCCTGTCACTAATATATAATGATGTCGCTCGAATTGTTTGGCGCAAGTGTACCAGAAGTTCGTTCGTGAATGAGTAAAAGTCCGAAGGACGGGGCCGGTTTCCGTTGGGACCGGTACGGCCCATATGTGTTCGAAAGACTTGTCGGGACTTTGCTGCAGGGGGCAGCGTGATGATGGTGGTAGTAAAAGTATGACACGCAATGAATGGGCCACGGTAAAGCAACGACTGCTGAAGACTGTCGGGCAAAATAATTTTACCACTTGGATTGACCCACTTATGTTGGGGCAAACCACTGACAGCATCGCTACTCTTAATGTGCCTACAAACTTTTTCGGCAATTACGTTTCGCAGAACTTCTCAGATTTGATCCTGCATGAGATGAAGGCCTTTGATGTGTCTATCTCTCGTTTGAAATTCGAAGTCGCAAGTGCGCCACAAAGACCAGTCACCCGTCAAACTGATTCCATTGCGCCTCAACCAGCCGCGTCTGCGAAGACTGCCAACACGTCCCGCGTCTATACTGCACCTTTGGAAAGACGTTTTTCTTTCGACACGTTTGTTGTGGGAAAACCGAATGAGCTGGCCCATGCGGCGGCCCGGCGGGTTTCTGAGGGTGGCCCTGTTACCTTCAACCCTCTGTTTTTATATGGCGGCGTAGGACTGGGCAAAACGCATCTTATGCATGCCATTGCACAAGAACTTCAAACCCGCCGTCCAGAACTTAATGTGCTCTACCTCTCCGCCGAACAATTCATGTACCGCTTTGTCCAAGCGCTTCGTGATCGCAAGATGATGGACTTCAAGGAAATCTTTCGCACTGTGGACGTCCTGATGGTTGACGATGTTCAGTTCATCGCAGGCAAGGACAGCACACAAGAAGAGTTTTTCCACACGTTCAATGCGCTGGTTGATCAAAACAAACAGATCATCATTTCTGCCGACCGCGCACCCCAAGATATCAAAGACCTCGAGGATCGGGTAAAGTCGCGCCTACAATGTGGCCTTGTTGTTGATTTGCACCCGACAGACTACGAACTTCGCCTCGGAATTCTACAGACCAAAGTTGATGTGCACCGTGCATCCTATCCTGAGTTGGCGATGGATGATGGCATTCTCGAATTCCTCGCCCATCGCATATCTACAAATGTGCGCGTGCTTGAAGGTGCGTTGACCCGCTTGTTCGCATTTGCCTCACTGGTTGGTCGCAATATCGATATGGAACTGACTCAGGATTGCCTCGCTGATGTACTGCGTGCCTCGGAGCGCAAGATCACCATTGAAGAAATTCAGCGCAAAGTGTCCGATCACTACAACATTCGTTTGTCTGATATGATTGGCCCAAAGCGCTTGCGCAGCTATGCGCGCCCCCGTCAGGTGGCGATGTATCTATGCAAACATATGACCAGCCGTTCATTACCCGAAATTGGTCGCCGTTTTGGGGGTCGTGACCACACAACCGTTATGCACGGCGTCAAACGCATCGAAGAACTGAAAGTGTCAGACGGCCAAATCGCCGAAGATCTCGAACTTTTGCGCCGCTCACTCGAGGCCTGATCCTCAGGGCGATGCAGCGATGCCACAGGGCGGCCCTTGATAGGGTCGCCTTTTGCGTTACAAGACCGTTAAGTCTTGTGATTAAACCCCAAGCGGGTACGTTAATTTTCCCAACCCTGTGCAGTGGAGACTAGGCATATGAAATTCAGCATCGAACGCGCCACGTTGCTTAAGGCCGTTTCTCAGGCACAGTCCGTTGTGGAACGCCGCAATACAATCCCGATCCTCGCCAATGTGCTGATCGAAGCCGAAGGCAGCGACGTGTCCTTCCGCGCAACCGATCTCGATATTGAAGTCGTCGATAAGGCCCCCGCTCAGGTTGAGCGTGCAGGTGCCACGACTGTCGCCGCGACCACGCTGCACGAGATTGTGCGCAAACTGCCTGATGGTGCGCTTGTCTCCCTCACTGCCGATAATGCTGCTGGCCGTCTGACTGTAGAAGCTGGCCGCTCGAACTTCTCACTTGCGACGCTGCCCAAGGAAGATTTCCCTGTGATGGCGACGTCCGAGTATGCCTCGAATTTCTCCGCCAATGCCGCCGTGTTGCGCCGCCTGTTTGATAAGTCAAAATTTGCGATCTCTACCGAAGAGACCCGCTATTACCTCAACGGTGTTTACATGCACATCGCCGAGGGTGACGGAGGCAAAAAGCTGCGCTGTGTGGCGACTGATGGTCACCGCCTTGCCCGTATTGATGCCGAGATGCCTGATGAGGCCGCCGACATGCCCGGTGTGATCGTGCCTCGCAAAACAGTAGGCGAGCTTCGCAAGCTGCTGGACGACGATGATATGGAAATTGCCGTTTCCGTCTCCGAGACAAAGGTACGCTTTGCCACGCCACTCATTACGCTTACGTCAAAAGTAATTGATGGAACTTTCCCAGATTACACACGCGTCATTCCACAGGGCAACACACGCAAGCTTGAAGTGGACGCTGCCGATTTTGCCCGTGCCGTTGACCGCGTGGCGACTGTAAGCTCCGAGCGTTCACGCGCTGTGAAGTTGCAGCTGGATGAGGATCGTCTGATTCTTTCCGTCAATGCCCCTGACAGCGGTGCCGCTGAAGAAGAACTGGCCGTTGCCTATTCCGACGAGCGTTTGGAAATCGGCTTTAACGCAAAGTATCTGCTTGAGATTGCTTCCCAAGTAGATCGCGAGAACGCTGTTTTCATGTTTAACTCGTCAGGTGATCCAACACTGATGCGCGAAGGTAACGATACTTCTGCCGTCTATGTTGTGATGCCAATGCGTGTATAAGCGGCGCGGAATCTTTCCCAAACTTGGCCCGTTTTCTTCTAAGGAAAACGATGATTAATGGCTAGTCTCTACCTCTCTAATCTAACGCTCTCACACTTCCGCTCTCACAAGCGGGCGGTCATAGATGTGAGCGCGCTTCCAGTTGCCATTCATGGGAACAATGGCGCCGGTAAAACCAACATATTAGAAGCGATTTCACTCCTCTCGCCTGGTCGTGGTCTACGCCGCGCCAGCGCTGAAGACATGACACGCCGCCCCGAAGCGCTCGGTTGGAAGATAACGGCGCTGCTGCACGGTCCTTTGGGTGTAAGTGAGATCGAAATTATCTCGGAAAAAAGTGCAGCACGACAGGTACGTATTGATAGTAAACCCGCACCACAAACCGCGTTAGGGCGTATTGCACGTGTGCTCTGGCTCATCCCCTCCATGGACCGTTTGTGGATCGAGGGAGCAGAAGGGCGCAGACGTTTTCTTGACCGCATGACGCTGAGTTTCCTACCAGACCATGCAGAGATCTCCTTGGCCTATGAGAAAGCCATGCGGGAGCGCAATCGCCTTTTAAAAGACATGGTGCGAGAACCGTCATGGTATGCAGCGCTTGAGGCGCGAATGGCGGAAACTGCTGTTGCGATCCACCACAACCGACAGCATGCGCTCAAAGCATTGTCTGATGCGCAAGAAGCGGCCGAGACTGCGTTCCCGACGGCAACGCTTACTCTTGAGTGTTATATGCCAGATGAGGTTGAAACCATGCGCAGCGCGCTAGCCGAAGGGCGGACACGTGATCTAAAGGCTGGTCGGACGCTCATTGGGCCCCATCGGGCAGATCTGTTTGGCGTATACGCAACGAAAGGCGTTCCCGCCCGCGACTGCTCTACCGGAGAGCAGAAGGCATTGCTCGTCTCGCTCATTCTTGCGAATGCCCGCGCTTTGGCCGCTGATTTCGGCGCACCTCCATTGCTTTTGCTTGATGAAGTGGCCGCACATCTGGATGCAGAGCGACGTGCAGCACTCTACGACGAGATTGTAGCACTTGGTGCTCAGGCATGGATGACCGGCACTGAAGACGGGCTTTTTGAGGCGATGGGCGATCGCGCGCAGACAGTTCTGGTGACCGAGCAAGAAGGTATTTCTGCCGTTACGCTCGTCTCCTAGATCAAAGCCGCTCAAACCACAAAATCTTGTGCCAATCGCGTGACAATCAAGCCTGAAAACCGTATATTTAGCGGATTGAATAGCAGGATGACATCAATGTCCGAGACAGAACAAGCACCCGAAGAATACGGCGCAAATTCCATTAAAGTTCTCAAAGGCTTAGAGGCTGTACGCAAACGTCCCGGTATGTATATCGGTGACACCGACGATGGCTCGGGCTTGCACCATATGGTATATGAAGTTGTGGACAACGGCATTGACGAAGCGCTGGCGGGTCACGCGGACCACGTTGCCGTAACGATACATGAAGATAGCTCCATTTCTGTCTCCGACAACGGGCGCGGCGTACCTGTTGGCATGCATGACGGTGAGGGCGTTTCAGCCGCCGAAGTGATCATGACCCAGCTCCACGCTGGCGGTAAATTCGACAGCAACTCCTACAAAGTATCAGGCGGTTTGCACGGTGTTGGTGTGTCCGTTGTGAACGCATTGAGCGACTGGTTGGAACTGCGCGTCTGGCGGGATGGTTTTGAGCATATCGCACGGTTTGAGGGTGGTTTTACAACAAAGCACCTCGAAACTTTGGGTGCAACGGACCGGACAGGAACCGAAGTGCGCTTCCTCGCCTCGCTCGAGACATTCTCGAACCTTGAGTATTCATTCGAGACGCTGGAGAAACGTCTGCGCGAACTGGCCTTCCTGAATTCCGGCGTGAAGATCATCCTGCGCGATGAGCGGCCTACCGAGGCGCTTGAGACAACGCTGTACTATGATGGCGGCGTTAAGGAGTTTGTTAAATACCTCGACCGCAACAAATCCTCGATCCTACCGGAGCCGATTTTCATCACTGGTGAGAAAGACGATATCGGCGTCGAGGTCGCATTGTGGTGGAACGACAGCTATCATGAGAACGTCCTACCGTTCACCAACAACATCCCCCAGCGCGACGGCGGTGCGCATCTCGCTGGATTCCGTGGTGCGCTGACGCGGACGATCAACAACTATGCCCAATCCAGCGGCATCGCAAAGCGGGAAAAAGTTACCTTTACCGGCGATGATGCGCGCGAAGGGCTTACGTGTGTCCTGTCCGTCAAAGTGCCCGATCCGAAGTTTAGCTCACAGACCAAAGACAAATTGGTTTCCTCTGAGGTTCGCCCCGCTGTTGAGGGTCTGGTGAATGAGAAGCTGGCCGAATGGTTTGAAGAGAATCCCCAGATCGCAAAGATCGTTGTCAGCAAAATTATTGAAGCGGCCCATGCTCGTGAAGCAGCGCGCAAAGCACGTGATCTGACACGGCGCAAAACCGCCATGGACGTGAATTTCCTTGCGGGAAAGCTCAAAGATTGCTCTGAGAAAGACCCGTCTAAAACCGAAGTCTTCCTCGTGGAGGGTGATTCCGCTGGTGGATCTGCCCAAACGGGCCGTGACCGTCAAACCCAAGCAATCCTACCGCTGAAGGGTAAGATCCTCAACGTCGAGCGGGCGCGGTTTGACCGTATGCTGGGAAGCCAAGAGATCGGCAACCTTGTGATGGCCCTCGGCACTGGTATCGGCCGCGACGAGTTCAACATCGACAAGCTGCGCTACCATAAGATCGTCATCATGACGGATGCGGACGTAGACGGGGCGCACATCCGCACGCTGCTCCTTACGTTCTTCTACCGCCAGATGCCGCAGCTGATCGAGAACGGTCACCTATATATCGCGCAGCCGCCCCTCTACAAAGTGTCGCGCGGCAAGTCAGAGGTTTACCTCAAAGACCAAGCAGCAATGGAAGAGTATCTAGTTCAACAGGGCATCGATGGTGCCATGCTGCGTCAGGGTAATGGCGAAGAAATTAACGGGCAGGATCTGACCCGAGTGGTAGAGCACGCCCGCCAAATGCGCCGCGTCCTCGAAGCCTTCCCCACCCATTACCCGCGCCATATCCTCGAACAAGCTGCAATCGCAGGCGCGTTTGTCCCCGGTGTAGTCGATAGCGATCTGCAAGGCGTGGCCGATAAAGTGGCAAAACGCCTCGACCTTATTGCGCTCGAATATGAGCGTGGTTGGCAGGGTCGCATCACGCAGGACCACGGCATCAAGCTGGCACGTATCTTGCGCGGTGTCGAAGAAGTACGCACCCTAGATGGGAAAATGCTACGCGGTGGCGAGGCCCGTAAATCTGGTACCTTCACCGAGCACCTTCAAGACGTCTATAATCTGCCTGCAACACTCGTACGCAAGGACCGTAGTCAGCTGATTAACGGTCCGATGGACCTTCTCAACGCTGTTCTAACAGAAGGTGAAAAGGGTCTGTCCTTACAACGCTACAAAGGTCTGGGCGAGATGAACCCGGATCAGTTGTGGGAAACCACTTTGGACCCGGACGCCCGCACGCTTTTGCAGGTTAGAGTTGAAGATATGGCCGAGGCCGATGACCTGTTTACCAAGTTAATGGGTGATGTGGTTGAACCCCGCCGTGAATTCATTCAACAAAACGCGCTGAATGTAGAAAATCTCGATTTCTGATTCTGGTCTGCGGAAACACATAAAATTGGGCGGCGCGTATCACTGTGCGCGCCGCAGCCCCTGAAGTTAGGAATGAGACTTAGGTCTGTTCAACCCCATTGCTCATAGTGAAGCACAGCTATGTCCATCGCCGCCCCAATCGAGCGGCAAACAAAAAGCATCTTCGGACATTTCTGTATCAGCACCCATACGCTCTAGCCGACTATCTCGCAGCAAGATCAGGGAGAAAAGTCGCGATTGAAGGCACTGCGATTACCAATGCAATAAGAGCAACGAGCGCAACGCAGAACGGCAGCACACCCTTGAAGATTTGAGTGAGCGGGACGTGCGGGACCAATCCGCGGATAATAAAGACGTTGATCCCAAGCGGTGGTGTGATCAATGCAAGCTCAACCACAAGAACAACCAACACACCAAACCAGATCGGGTCAAACCCCATACTCATCACGATCGGAAAGAAGATTGGGACGGAAAGGATGATCATTGCCATTGTATCGAGAAATGCGCCCAGCATGATATAGATTCAAACAATCACGATGATTGTGCCCAGCGGTGAAAGCTCTAACCCAACAATCCAACTCCCCAAAAGACCCGGTGTCCCACTCAGCGACAAAAACCCCGAGAACAGGATCGCACCGGTCAGAATGAGGAAAATCATTGAAGTCGTCTGAACGGTATCGATGAGACACTCACCTATCATGCTCAGGCTCAAACGTCCCATTATGACACCTAGAAACAACGCACCGACTGCGCCAAAGCCTGCAGCCTCGGTCGGCGTAAAGAACCCCGCGTAGATGCCACCAATTACAGTCGTGAACAGAGCCAACGTAGCCCAAACCTGTTTGATCGCAGCCCTCTGCGGAGCCTCGTCCACATCAGCAACCTCTGGCGCGGAAGTTGGATCGATCCAGATCATTACCAGCACCGTGATCATAAAGAAGAGTGTAAGCAGAATGCCAGGGATGATCCCTGCGATGAACAAGTCGCCGATACTGGTCTCCGTCAGTATGCCGTATATCAGCATGATCACACTGGGCGGGATCAACACGCCAATGGTTCCACCTGCAGCCAGCGCTCCTGTCGAGAGTTTGTCACTGTATCCATAGCGCGCCATTTGCGGCAGGGCGACTTTACCCATTGTGGCTACTGTTGCGATGGACGATCCACAGACTGCGCCGAAGGCAGCGCAGGCCGCAATGCTTGCGTGCGCCAAACCGCCCTTGCGCCGCTTCAGCCAAGTGTTGAAAGCGGTGAATAGATCAGTGGAAATGCCCGCACGGGTCGCAAAGCTGCCCATCAGCACAAAGAGCGGGATCACACTCAGCGAAAAGCTTTGCGCGCTCTCAAAGACAGATAG
The DNA here is from genome assembly GCA_963934545.1 of uncultured Sulfitobacter sp. Classification (GTDB taxonomy): domain Bacteria; phylum Pseudomonadota; class Alphaproteobacteria; order Rhodobacterales; family Rhodobacteraceae; genus Sulfitobacter. The sequence continues at coordinate 16,643 of CAWVZA010000004.1, read as the reverse complement.
TCCCGCCAAGGCCAATGCACCGTCTTTGCCGATGATCATTGTTGTGCCAAAGAGAGCCGTACCTGACATGGCAAGGCCAAGGTTGGCTCCAAGGAACAGCACGAAAAATAATAGGCCAAAAACCAGCGGAACCAGCGTCTCAATCGGCATCAACTGGTTCCTCGTGTCCCATCAGTTCACGGATCAGACGCAACACCAGCATCACAAAGAACAGCGCCAACCCAACCAGCATCACAATGGACGCAGGCCAATAAGGCAGCTTGAGGATCATGGTGAATTCACCCTCTTGAAAGACATTGACTGTCTTTACAAAAAGTTGCTCCAACAACAGCCAGCTGACCCCAACAGCGAGCAGCGAGTTTACAATGACCGACACGCGACGGACCGGCTTGGGAAATATACCTTGGAAGGTTTCTGCCACGATGTGACGGCGGTGCATCTCTGTAATGGCCAGCTCGCTAAACACCAGTGCCCCCATCATGAGCGAGATTGTCTCAACCGTACCAAGTACCGAACGGCCAAAGAAATTGCGGCCAATGACATCAACGAATGTCAGCGCCATGATCGCCACCAACAAAAGTGCAGCAAGCCAGCCGAGCAGTATAACCGCCCGCCTGACCAATTTTTCAATCATGCGAAGCATCAACTTACTTCAGCTCTGACACGATGGCCTCATAGCCCTGCATCAAGGCCTCGCCATCCAGCCCAGCTTCAGCCGCTTGAACAACCTAATCATCGCGGAAGCCTCGCGTCATATCATATAGAGATTTGGTCTCTGTCTCCGAAAGCGTAGTAACCGTGCTCCCGCTCTCCTTTGCAGCAGCCATACCAACAGCTTCCTGCTCATCCCATTTTTGCGGGATGAAGCGCGAGCCAAATTCACCGGACACGGACGTCACCGCTTCTTGCTGCGCATCGCTCAGCTTGTCCCACGTGCGCGGGCTCAGCGCCATCCAGAAGATACCTGCATAAGTGCCGCCAGGGATCTCCAAATGGTGGGTCGAGACTTCATTCTGGCGCAGCCCTTTGACGGATTCCCATGGAAACTGCGAGACATCAATCGTCCCTTTGACATGGCTTCATTCGTTTGCCCAGGAGGCATTCCCACAGGCACCGCGCCCAGCATCTCGGCAATTTTCACGCCATTGCCCCCTGCGCGCACTTTGAGTCCATCAAACTCAGCCAATGAAGTTAGCGGTACACGACTGTGATAAAGATGTGGCGCATGGGCGAACAGCGCGAGCAGTTTGGTATCTGCCGTATCCTGCTCAATAAAACTGTTTCCCTCATACCAGCGCCACGCAGCAACAGCAGCCACTTCTGCACTGGGCGCTGCAAAGGGAACTTCGACTGCATTCAACTTCCAGAACCGCTTTGGCTGAAACGCAGCGACGGAATAGGCGATGTCCACAATGCCATTTTTCACCAGATCATACTGACCGTTGGGACCCGCCAGCGGCGTTGTCATAATCTCAAGACTGATTTCCCCGCCTGACACCTTTTCGACTTCATCAGCCCATGCCCGAAGGGTCGTTGTCTATGGTGCACAGGCGGCAGCCAATTCGCGACCCGCAACTTCACCTCCTGTGCGTGCGCCGCAAACGGCACCGAAAGCGCGACAGCTGCAGCAAGCGTCGAAGCAATAATTCCTCTTCGTTTCATAGGGTCTCTCCCTTTTTCATATTATTTTGCGATCCCTTTTGGGGTCTTTTCTTTTTATCAAGCTAAGGGCGCATTTGAGTTTATGTCAAATAAAAGAAATCTGAGTTCATATTCGTTCTTCATTTTGACACATCGCAGTGTTGCGGGTTTACTGACCCCAAAAGGAGACTTTTTTCAATGGGTGCAGCAGAACTAATCCTACAAGACGGCATTCCCGGTGTCTTCGCCGCACGGCAAAGCCGCAGCATCCGCAACCGTGACAGCTTTCTAAAAGATGGCGTTGAGGCCCTTGGTAAAATGCCGTTTGACGAAATCAAGATATCCCAGCTTGCGGCGGTCAGCGGGAACTCTGTGGGCAGTTTCTATACCCGCTTTCAGGACAAGGAAGCATTTCTACGCGCTCTACGCACCTATGCCGTAGAAGCCATTGATCGTGAACATTGCGCTGAGTTCATTGTCGAACAGTTGAATGGGCTTCCTCCAGAGGAAGTCCTCGATGCGCTGGTTGATCTTCTCGGTGCGATCTTTGCCAGCCGCTTTCGCGGTGTGCTGCGCGAAAACTATACCCGTATCATGCATGCAGATGATCCTTGGGCACCAATCCGCACCCATGCCCAGCAGATTGTCCACACCCTGCACGACAGTCTGAACAATGCCTTCCCGCAATACGGCGCGAATGAAAAAAAGACATGGCTGAGCTTTTGTTTCCAGATGGTCGTTGGCGTTCTCCAAAACGATTTAGTGAATGACTACGACGTCCTAAAACTGGACGATGGTACTGTTTTGCCTGGTCTCAAAGAAGCTCTCCGCGCATACATGGCGCTCCCCGCTCCGATAAGGAACACCTGATGCCCAAGCAACCCAACATCATTCTGATCTTTACCGACAACCAACAGGCCGCCACGCTTGGGTGTTACGGGAATACCGAAATCCACACCCCACACCTTGATGCCCTTTCAGCCAAGGGTGTGACTTTTGACAACGCCTTTTGTCCCAACGGCTTCTGCTCGCCCTGCCGTGCCTCAGTTCTGACGGGTAAATTGCCGTCACAACACGGAGTCCATTCATGAATTGATGATCGAATGAGTGATGAATGGCCGAGCAGCTGGCACGCACTTGACGGGCTGAACACACTGCCAAAAGCGCTCAAGTCAAAGGGATACGCTACCGCGCTAGTCGGCAAATACCACCTCGGCCAGCCGACATCACCTGCCGAAGGATTCGACAATTGGGTGACACTCGAAGACGGTCATGTGCATAGCTTTTACCGCAATAGGATTTTCGACAACAGCGAAGTTTACGACCAGACAGGCCATTCAGTGGATTTCTTCACCGACAAAGGCGTGGCCTTCATTGAAGAGCAAAACGCAGCCGAGACACCTTTCTTTCTTTATCTGCCATACCCTGCGCCATACGGTCATTGGCCCGCGACCAAAGAAACCGACGAGAACCGCCATACTACCCGATATGCCGACTGCCCCATGAACTCGATCCCACGCACAGGGCTGAGCAAAGCCGCCGTTGATGGCTTCATGCTGCGCAACAGTGACACATCCGAGTATCTGGGTTTCTCCATGCTCATGCGCGCACCGAATGATCTGGGCACCTTGCGCAACTTCTATTCCCAGATTTCCATGGTGGACGATGGCGTGGGTAAAATTGTGGAAACCCTCGACCGTTTGGGCATCACCTACGACACGCTCTTGATCTTTACCACGGATCACGGCCTCTCAACTGGTGAGCACGGGTTCTGGGGCCACGGTGCCGCAACGCTGCCTTCGAACTTGCACCGCGCCGCTCATAACATACCGATGATCATGCATCAGGGTGGCGTTACAAGCACAGGTTTGCGCTCTAAACTCATGGTGTCAGGCATGGATGTGTTTGCGACCATCCTCGACCATGCAGGCGTGGCCCAGTCAGAGGATAATGTGCCCAGCCGCTCCTTGCTGCCTATCCTCACGGGACCAGACCTGAGCGATTGGGGCGCGGATGCCGTGTTTTCAGAGCAGGAAGAAACCCGCGTGATCCGCACACCGAAATGGGCTTATTTCAAACGGTTCAACACGGATGCCACTAACTTTCCAGATGAGCTTTTTGATATCGAGCACGATGCGAGCGAGACGTTGAATCTTGCAGATGATCCCGCCTACGCCGAGATCAAAGCAGCACTCGATCAGCAGCTGGTGGCGTTCTTTGACACTTATGCAGAGGCTCAGGCGGATCTATGGAAAGGTGGCATGCCAATCCAACACAGCGAGCGCAAGAAGCATTGGCGCGAAGCGTGGGGAGAGGCGTGGCAACCCGTTTACAGCTATGACAAATCCCTGCTGTGCACCCCAGCCAGCAGGAGTGAGCGCCACGGCAAGAACCGACATCATCCAGCGATCCATTGAGGCACCAGACCACGAACTCATCACACTTGCTGCAGATACGTTCCTGATGGGGGCCAATTATGGCCCTCACCCCCAAGACAGCGAAGGCCCCGCGCGACAAGTCACCTTGGACGCGTTCTCAATTGCTCTCCTCGCCGTTACAAACGTGCAATTCGCCCACTTTGTGCGCAAAACTGGATATAAATCTCTGGCAGAGGAAACTAGCACATCCTTCGTCTTTGAGACGCTCCTGCCAGCAAGCAGCAAAAATACAAGTCCAGCCCTACAAGCGCCGTGGTGGCATGAAATCTCTGGCGCGTGTTGGCACTTACCCGAAGGGCCACAAGGTGCGACCATTGACCAACGTCTCGACCATTCTGTTGTTCATATCGCCCTTCGCGACGCGTTGGCCTACTGCACGTGGGCGGGGGTCAACTTGCCGACGGAGGCGCAGTGGGAATATGCTGCGCGCGGTGGCCTGAACGCACAGCCCTTCCCGTGGGGTGCTGTTCTTGAGCAAGATGGAAAGCACCATTCAAACGTATGGCAAGGCAGCTTCCCAGACATCAACACCGCAGATGACGGGTTTGTGGGTACCGCCCCTGCGAAATGCTATGCCCCCAACGGCCGCGGCCTTTATGCAATGACGGGCAACGTATGGGAATGGACCACCGACGGCTTCACTGCACTGCATTCGCCGCGCCCGCAAACCAACCCACGCGGCCCACTCAATGGTGACCGCGTCGTTGCGAAAGGGGGCTCTTATCTGTGCCACGCAACCTATTGCCAACGCTATCGCACCTCATCGCGTCAAGCGCTTGATCCTCTTACAACTGCTGGAAACCTCGGCTTTCGCATCGCATCAGCCACAGGAACGGCCCCATGACCCAATCCTATGCCCAATCGCTCACTGTCGAAGAAATCGAGACGAATGCCTATGTCGTCTACAAACGCTTGCGCGCGGAAGAGCCTGTAGCTTAGGTGCCTGCACTAAACTCATGGCTGGTCACCAAATGGGATGATGTCATACGAGTGACCACGGATATTGAAACCTTCACCGCCGTAGACAAGAAAGCGCCTGTCGTACGCCACTTTGGTGATCCTGCGATTATCCATGTGGACGGCACGGTTCACCGCGAATTGCGCAAAGGTATAGCCCCTCATTACGCCGCAAACAAAGTGACCGAATACATTGACCATATCGTGCGCCCCATAGCCCGTGAGTGCATTGCAGCATTCCCTGAAAACGGCGAAATCGATCTTCTTGCAACCTACTTTGAACCAATCTCGGCCCTCACCCTCACACGCACATTTGGTGTAATGGATGCGGATATAGAAACTTTACGCCGCTGGTTTCACGGACTTGCCATGGGGGCCATCAACTTTGGTCGGGATGCAGAGCGGACTGCGATTTGTGAAAAGACAAAAGCTGAAATCAATGAGGCTTTTGATCCAATCTTTGATGCGCTGGAGGCAGAGCCAAATGATACGCCAATCTCTCACCTGCTCTACCACGGCATGCCAGAGGGGGAGCGTAGGGCACGTGAATATGTAATGCCCACAATTTTGGTAACCCTGCTGGCCGGCATGCAAGAACCAGGACATGGGGCTGCAAATACATTGGTTGGGCTGTTGGAGCATCCCGATCAGATGGCATTGGTACGCTCAGACATCGAGACCCATTTGAAAAAAGCTGTGTCCGAGGGCATCCGATGGGTCGCGCCTATTGGCACACAGGGGCGTAGCCCGATGAAAGACGTCGAAATTAGAGAGGTACACATCCCTGCTGGCGCCACAATATCGGCGGTAATTGCCTCCGCCAATCATGATGAAGAAATCTATCCGAGTGGCGATGTCTTCGACATGACCAGAGAGCACAAACAAATCGCTACGTTCGGTTTTGGACCACATTTTTGCGCGGGGAAGTGGATGTCATTGGCCCAGATGGAGTTGGCCTTGCGGATACTCTTGGAGGAATTCTCTGAAATAACTTTAGATCAGGACAAGCCGCATGCGTTTTCCGGATGGGAATTTCGCGCGCCGAACCAGCTGTATGTAAAGCTCACAAAATAGAGCGCCGCCGCCTTGGGCAATTACCCTGCAGCGGCGTTTTGATTTTAGGCTTTCATCTTGCGTAGGCGCAACGCGTTGCTCAAGACAAACAGGGACGACAGGCCCATCGCACCTGCCGCCAATCCGGGTGAGAGCAATATGCCAAAGAGCGGATAGAGCAAACCCGCCGCAACGGGAATCAACGCTACGTTATAGCCAAAGGCCCACACGAGGTTCTGGCGGATATTGCGCATCGTCTTTTGCGAAACACTCACTGCCACAGTCACTCCAGCAGGATCACCACCCATCAATACAACATCAGCGGCATCCATGGCTACGTCTGTCCCTGTTCCAACAGCAATGCCGATATCGGCATGAGCCAAAGCAGGCGCATCATTAATTCCATCTCCCACGAATGCGACCACGTCCCCGTCACGGTGCAAACTCTTCAGCGCTGCGATCTTCCCCTCTGGCAACACGTCTGCGATGGCTTCATCAATCCCAAGTTCGGCAGCAAGGTGGTCAACTGCTGCTTGTCCGTCACCACTTATCATTGCCACGCGCACACCACGTGACTGCAAGGTTTTCACGGCATCTTTCGCGCCGCTTTTGACCTTGTCAGAGATCGTGAGCATTGCCAGCGGCGCACAGTCTATCGAAGCAAAAAATACGGTCTGCCCTTTCGCCTCCGCCACCCCGCGCTGTTGGATGAATTGCGTCAAATCTGTTCCTGCATCAGTGATCCATGCATGTTTCCCAACACAGATTTGCACACCATTCACCTCACCTCTTACACCACGCCCAGGTATAGCCTCTGCATTCCGCGCATCAGGTAAGCTCAGCGTTTGAGCCGCTTCAAAGATCGCTCGCGCGGCAGGATGTTGGGACGTTGCCTCAACTGCAGCAATGAGCGCGAGGGCATCATCACGCGCCCTCCCTTCGGCTGGGGTGATATCAACTAGTGTGGGGCGCCCTTCAGTCAGTGTGCCCGTCTTATCGAATGCAACAAGCGTTGCGCCCTGAAGATGTTGCAGAGCTGTGCCAGTGCGGAACAGCACTCCCAACTCTGCAGCACGTCCAGTCCCAATCATAATCGATGTTGGCGTAGCGAGCCCCATCGCACACGGGCAAGCGATGATGAGAACAGAAACACCAACCACAAGCATAAACGGCAGCTTTGGTTCTGGACCGATTAGCCACCACACTAGCATTGTCAGACATGCCATTATCAAAACTGTAGGAACAAACCGCAGCGTGATTTGGTCGACCAAGGCCTGAATTGGCAAACGTGTGCTCTGCGCCGTCTCAACCAAGGCGATAATTTGGACAAGCTTGCTATCACCTCCCATGGCCATGGCGCGACAAACCAGCGTGCCATCAGTATTGATCGTGCCACCCGTCACACCGTCGCCAACAGTCTTTGAAACGGGCATCGGTTCACCTGTGAGCATGCTTTGGTCTACATCGCTGTCACCGCTAATCACTTCGCCGTCCGCAGCGATACGCTCCCCTGCGCGAACCATGAAAGTCTGACCAGAAATCAGTTCTGCGATGGGGCGCTCAACCCACTCACCCTCAACCTCGATACGGACAAGATCAGGACGTAAGCCGATCAATCGCTCAATCGCAGCGCCAGTACGGTTTTTTGCCCGCGCCTCAAGCCAGCGGCCCAAAAGGATCAATACGATTATCACACACGCGGATTCGAAATAGACTGCGCGAGACTGCTCTGGGAACAGTTCAGGTATGGCGAGCACAAAACAAGAATAGAGATATGCAGCACCCGTACCAAGGGCGACCAGACTGTTCATGTCAGGTGCACCACGAAACAGTGCGGGAATGCCACGCCGGAAAAACCGCAAACCCGGCCCAATCAACAAGATTGTCGTGAGGACTGATTGTAGCTGCCAAGAGGTTTCCGTGCCGATGCTGTTGTGGATCGCATGGTGCATCGCAGGAAAGATGTGGCTGCCCATCTCAAGGATAAACACTGGCAAGGCGAGAGCGGCAGCAAGCAATGTGGCGCGGCGCAGAGAGACGACATCGTTCTCTTTTTCCTCCCGCCGTGCTGCAGCGTCTTCGTCTTCCTTTAGCGCACCAGGGTAGCCAGCCTTCTCAAGTGCTCCAAATGCGTCCTTGAGTGATTTCGCCGACCCTACGGTGAACCGTGCAGATTCATCGGCGAAGTTAACAGCAGCACCTTCTATCCCGTCGACCCCATCAAGCGCCTTTTGAGCGCGTGCGGCGCAAGCGCCACACGACATATTTTGTACACCGATTGTAAAGGTATCAGACATATCGCGCCCCTAGTTCAGGACCGCCTAGTCAACAAAAGTTGGCTATTTTGCGTCCTTCTTTTCACTATCGTCGTCAGTTGCGACTTCAGCCTCAATAATCTCGGCGTCCTCGATCACTCCGTCTTTATCAGCTGAAGCTACCACTTCCTCGGTGGAGTTATCCTCAAGCGCACCAACGATCAATGGCAGCATCTGCACACCAGTCGGCGAGGCAACTTTGGACAAAGGTGGTCGTTTCCACTCAAGTGTATCAAAGCCGGAACAATTTTCGCAAATCGGCTTCCACTCATTGTGAATATGCTGGCAGTTATCGCAGATCCACTGTGGGCCGCGCGGCACAGAGATCGCAAGCGCAAGCCAACCTTTTACCACTGTATCAGTCGCACCTTCACCGCGCTCAATCACCGCCATAAGCGTGACAGAACGTGCATCTGGGTCAGTTTCGACCAATGTTCCCAATGCGCGGCGCGCCTCAGGGAAGTCTTCATTCGCAATGTGCAACTCAGACAGGAGCATCTTCGTTTCTACGTGGTCTGGATTAACCTTCGTCAACGCAGTGAACCGCTTAATCCGTGCTGCTGGCGTCTCGTCTGGCGCTATCGCAGCAAATGATGCGGCGAGGTCAGGATGCGGACGCGCCTCCCATGCCTTCTTGATAACACGCGCGGCATAACGAGGCTTACCCTGTTCAATATATCCGTTCGCAGCCATCACTGCAGCAGGGATTAGATCAGGAGACAACCGGTTTGCCTCAATCGCTGCTTCGCGTGCCTCGATTGATTTATCGTCATCAAGGATATCTTTGGCCTCGGACAATGCCAGCACAGCATCACGTCGTTTGTGCACATCACGCGGCAACTGACCGTTGCGCAGCTTTGCGTTGAGTGTTTTGCGTGCGCCCGTCCAATCCTCTTTCTCCGCTTGCAGACGAAGAAGGACATCTCCCGTATCTTGATGTTTTGGCTTCAGAGCAAATGCATTTTCCGCCAACTGCAATGCGGTCTCATTGTCGCCCGCAGCCAGCTTTTGCTTCATGATCCCACGCATGCCGACAAAACGGGTTTGTTCGTCTTCAACCAACTTGCGGTACGTTTCTTCAGCCTTGCGGGTATCGCCCGCCATCTCGGCGGCCTGCGCAGTGAGCAGGTTGGTGAGGGCTGGCTTATTGAGGTACTTCTCTGCTTTGGCTGCTTTCGCCATAGCAATGTTTCCTTCGCCACTGGCCAACGCCATCATCCCTTCGGACAGGGCATCAAACCCCTTACGCTCACGATTGCGATCAAAATAACGCGACAGGGCTGTTTCATCCCCGTTGAGGAATTTCCAAACCGCAATCAGCAGCGCCAACACTTTGAGCGCAAGCCAGATAACAAAAATCATCACGACCAGAAGCAAGACTGATTCCAGCGGACCAGGGTTCAACTCCATCCCAAATGCGCGAATTTGCAAACCACCCTCAGCCTGAAGCAGGAAACCCGCCCCCCATGCAAGCCCACCGACAACGCAGAAGAAAAAGATAATTTTAATCAAGGACCAGAGCATATTTTTTTCCTTAGTCTGCCGTCAGGCGTTGTGCCAAAGCATCGGCTGCGTTGCGTGCTCCAACACGGGCATCTGCTGCTGCACGCCAGTCTGCAATTGCTGCCTGCGCTTCTTCGGGCAGGGTATCTAGTTCAGTCAGTGTCGCCGCCAGATCACCACCTTTTATCGCCGCTTCTGCACGGGATAATACAGCGTCTGGGTCATTGCCCTCACGCGGTGCAACAGACCGCGCACCAAGGGCACGTGTGAGGAAACCACCCAACCCTTGCTGGCCTTCCTCAACACCACTGGCGCGCGCAGCGGCAAGTGCTGTTCGTGCTTGATCAGGGAATTCGCTTTGAAGAGCGCTCAGCGTTGCAACGCCCGTATCCGAGGACGCGGCAAGCGCAGGATCAATTTCACCCAGCTCAAGAGCGTTCAACGAAGCCATAGCATCAGGATATGGTTGGCCAGCATCAATGGCCGAGACAATCTTTGCAATCGCGGCTTGCGCACTTGCTGCTTTCGCGGCCTCTGCCGTTGCTTCTTCGACTGTTTTTGCATTGTTCAAAAGCGCTGTAATCTCGCTACGCTGCGTTTCAGCGGACGCTTTCAGCGCTTCGAGTTCGGCCGTATAGGCGATGACAGCATCCGCATCGACACCCTCAGGCACAGACACAACAGGCCGTTCTTCCAGCGCTACAATCCGCCCCTGAATCTCAGCCAGTTGCGTTTCAATCAGAGAAAAATCGACTTCAGGAGTTTCTATGGCAGGCGGCTCAGCCGTCTCTAGAGCAGCAATGCGCTCTTGTTGTGTTTGCAGATCATTGCGCAGTTTTGTGGTGATGTCCGCACCTGCGTTGCCAAACACCTTGTACTCGGATGCCATAAAGCCCAGCGCACCAGCAACAATCCCACCAAGGACCATGGGCAGGAAGATGCTCTTGCTCTCAGGCTCAGCAGCAGGCGTGCTCTGAGCGATTTCAGGTTCGTTTGGCGCAACATCCTCGGACTGGACTTCTTCCTTCATGGTTTCGGTGTCCGCATCAGACGCATCTTCAGCAGGTGCCGGTGCTTCTTCAATCGGCGCATTATCAGCTTCTGGAGCATCTGGAGACTGGGCATCGATGCTTTGATCGCTCGTCGAATCTGAAACAACATCCGCCAAGGCATCGCTCTCGGCAATTACGACGTCTTCAATCTTCGTTTCCAAAGCTTTGCCCTTGGCAGATTTCTTCCCAGTAGATCCGGTTTTCTTCGATGACGCCACAACACATACCTTTTCGATTCATGCCCTCAGGGTTCGGACAACAATACAAGCCTACCGCGCATCCTCAACCCATCAAGAAAAGCTGAGGTCCAAGCAGAGGTTTTCAACCGCTTTGCGCATATATATAATCTGTGGCGACGGTAATATGATGCACTGCGCCACTTTTGCCCCAACAAATGGAGCTGCTACAGAATCGCTCAGCGCAATAATATGGGCCAACTCAAGCTTTCCTTTCGCTTGAGCAACGAGCTGCTCGGCTGTCCGCAGTGAAAAAACTGGCACAATTGCCGGTCCAAGAAGCGCTTCCTGCGCCTGCGCATTTAGGGGTAAAAGCTGCTGCCGGTAAATCGCGATATGATTTGTTTTAAAACAACTTGCGGTCAAGGTCTGAGCAATGTCGCCAATCGTATGCTCCCCCCCAAGATGAAGGAGCGGCGCATCAGGTCGCGCTGTGAGTAATGTGGCGATCAGTTCTTGTGCACACCTCCCCGAAAATTGCGCGTTCCATCCATGGTCAATCGCACATTGCGTCGTCTGCGCTCCCACACAAAACGCGGGGCGGCCCATCCCGTCAGGCGCATGACGCACCCCATTGGCAGACGTAAAAATAACACCTGCAATATCTTCAAGATCAGGCAAAGCACCATTGCCAACGATACACATCAAAGGCGCCATTAAGATCCGAACTGATGAAATGGCCACAGGATCAAGTGTGGCCAGAAATGCCTCTGCGCTGGCTGCTGGTCTGGTTAGGAGAAGTGTGGGCAGGGCCATGTGTCGCGTGATGCTCTCAGGATTGTTTGCCGGACGCCTAAGTGTTACCTCTGCAAGATCCCCTTCGCAACGGAAACCAGTTTAGCCATGACCTCCCTCACGATCCTTGGTATCGAAAGTAGCTGTGACGATACTGCCGCTGCCGTATTGCGCGGCCAAGCTGGTTCTGCCGACGTTATGTCCTCTGTCGTGATGGGTCAGACAGAATTGCATGCAAGTTTTGGCGGTGTCGTGCCAGAGATTGCAGCCCGTGCGCATGCTGAAAAACTTGATCTCTGCGTGGCACAAGCACTTGATCAGGCGCAGGTCAGCTTGGACGATATTGATGCCATCGCTGTAACAGCTGGTCCTGGTCTCATCGGGGGTGTCGTATCAGGCGTGATGTGCGCCAAAGGGATCGCCCTTGCGCGTGGTTTGCCGCTTTATGGTATAAATCACCTTGCAGGTCATGCACTCACACCGCGCCTAACTGATGGCGTCGCTTTCCCCTATCTTATGTTGTTGGTGTCTGGTGGTCATTGCCAGTTTCTGATCGTCTCTGGACCCGACAAATTTGAACGGATCGGCGGCACAATAGATGACGCCCCCGGAGAAGCGTTTGATAAAGTAGCACGCCTTGTTGCCCTTCCCCAACCTGGTGGCCCTGCAATAGAGGCACGTGCGACGATGGGCGATCCAAAGCGGTTCAAATTACCACGTCCCCTGCTGGACCGTGCAGGATGCGATATGTCATTTTCGGGATTGAAGACAGCAGTGCTGAGACAGCGCGATAGCCTCTTGAGTAACAGTACTTTGGCAGCACTAGATCAGGCTGATCTGGCCGCAGGGTTCCAAGCTGCTGTGGTCGATGTGCTCACCGAGAAAACGCGGCGAGCCCTCGCGCGCTATACCCCAATGACAGACACACCAAGTATTTGTGTCGCAGGCGGGGTGGCCGCGAACATGGCAATTCGTGGTTCCTTAGAAAATTTGGCTATCGATTTTGGAGCAACTTTTATCGCGCCTCCACTAGCGCTTTGTACGGACAACGCAGCAATGATCGCCTATGCAGCAATGGAGCAAATGGAAACACGTGCTCCTGATGGGATGGACCTATCCGCACGTCCACGCTGGCCGCTCGATCAATCTACCCCCGCCATGTTGGGCAGCGGCAAAAAGGGCGCGAAGGCATGAGCATTTGTGTGCTGGGCGGTGGCGCTTTCGGCACCTCACTTGCAATCGCTTTAGCGGCAAATGGCCCAATCGTTCTTTGGGCACGTGACCCCGCCAATATGCAGGTGATACGTGAAAATAAGGCCCGCCTGCCCGATTGCCCGTTCCCAACGGGCCTCAACGTGACAGGCGACCTTACGACTGCATTGGTCTCGAATACGGTTCTCCTCGCTCTCCCCATGCAAAAACTCCGAGGCTTTTTAAACGATAATGCGACCATCCTTGCTGAAAAATCACTGATCGCCTGCTGCAAGGGGATCGAGCTGAGCACTGGCAAGGGGCCAGTTCAAATCATCAACGAGGAGGTGCCCAGCGCACAGGCTGGCATACTGACAGGACCCAGCTTTGCTGCGGATATTGCACGGGGTCTGCCTACGGCACTCACACTTGCTGTTGCGGACGACACTGCGGCACGGAATCTGCAAGCGGAACTGACGACACCAACGCTGAGGCTATATCGCACGACAGACACCATAGGTGCAGAGTTGGGTGGCGCATTGAAAAATGTAGTCGCCATTGCTTGCGGTACGGCAATGGGTGCAGGAATGGGCGAGAGCGCGCGGGCCGCCCTAATGACGCGGGGATACGCAGAAATGAAGCGTTTCGCACAGTATCGCGGTGCAGATCCCGACACACTTGCAGGGCTGTCTAGCTTTGGTGATTTAACTTTGACCTGCACCTCGGAAGGATCGCGGAATTATCGCCTTGGGCTGAGCCTTGGACGGGGTGAAACATTCGACGCAGGCACGACTGTGGAAGGTGCTGCGACAGCGCGAGCCGTGGCAAAAATTGCTCTGAGTGCAGGGCTCGACATGCCAATCACAATGGCCGTTGCTGAATTACTGGATAAAACGTTAGATGTGAAAAAGGCTGTTCACAGCCTTCTCAATCGACCTCTGAAGGAAGAATAATATGCTTGTATGCTTGATGGCTCATGACAAAGATGGGGCGCTGGATGTCCGAATGGAAAATCGCCCCGCACATGTGGAGTATCTGAAAAGCACCGACCACGTGCATCTTGCTGGGCCCTTGATCGATACCGACGGAGGCATGTGCGGCTCTATGATCGTGCTGGATGTGCCGGATATGGCGACAGCCGAAGCATGGGCCGCAAATGATCCATATGCAAAGGCAGGCTTGTTCAGCAGCGTGGCTCTCACTGAATGGAAAAAGGTGATCGGCTGATGGCCTATTGGCTGTTTAAATCAGAACCCTCGGTCTGGGGCTGGAATGATCAGCTGGCAAAAGGTGACGTGGGAGAAGAATGGGATGGAGTGCGCAGTTATCAGGCGTGCAATTTCATGCGTGAGATGAACATCGGTGATCTTGGTTTCTTCTATCACTCGCAAAAGGAGAAAGCAGTCGTCGGTATCGTTGAGGTCTGCACAACAGCACATCCTGACAGCTCAACCGCTGATCCGCGTTGGGAATGTGTAGATATCCGTGCAGTGCGCCCATTCAAAAATCCTGTGACTTTGGAGATGGTAAAGGCGCAGAAGCCTCTTGCCGAGATGGCCTTGGTGCGCAGTTCGCGCCTGTCCGTACAGCCCGTAACAGGGGCTGAATGGCACATTGTTTGCGCTTTGGGGAAAACCAACCTTTAGTCGAACTCAAGCAATTAAACGAAAAAGGGTTCCGGCACCCCGCCAGAACCCTCCTCACCCCGTGCGCTCCCTAAACCCCAGCACACGTATTCGAAATATGTTCTGGCCGTACTAGCCGATGGATCACGTTTACGGCACAGCGTGAAAATACACAAGAAATCAGTGCTTTGCATTGCATACAAAAAAGAACCGCCCACTTAACCAAGCGGGCGGTTCGATCTGTTCTGCTGTCAAAAAGCTTACTTGTAGACGGCTTCTTTGCCGAAGTGCTTTGTCAGCATGTAATAGATTACAGCGCGATATTTCTTGCGCTCGGATTTGCCATAAACTTCGATCACTTTACTGATCGCTTCCATCAATTCTGGACCATCGGGCAGGCCCAACTTCTTCATCAAAAAGTTATTTTTGACGGTTTCAAGCTCTGCGGGCTGGCTGCCTGCTACAGTTGATGCGTCAGCATTGTAAATTGAAGGGCCACAACCAATCGTGACTTTGGTCAAGAGAGCCATATCAAGCTCCATGCCGCATTTATTCTTCAGATCTTCCGTGTATTTCACGATCCAGCCATCCCGCTTGCGAATTAATATACTCCCTAGTTGGACGATGTCAGCTTTAGTGCAGATGTTCTCCCAAAGCCTAGACTGAATTAGATTCACAGCAAAAGGAAATTTTCATCGTATGTTTCCCCATTGCTATCGGCACAGGCCAAACCCTGTATTCTGGAGATGGAAATGATCCGCGTGCAGGCTGTTGTATTCAGGCCCCAAGGTCATGCAAAACCATTGGCAGGCTGTCTCATTCGCCCGCCTCAGAAAACAGGCTTTGTCATCGTTCCCCTTCCAATCGCGCAATAGGCTTAAGGTCGTTCCGTCGGCCAGTATAAACCCGCTGATGTCGATTGCATCAGCCGTAGCATGAGTGCTCATCCGGCCCGCGCCACCAGATGTCGTTCGCATAGCGCGGCAGGAGTAACTTGAAAAATGCTCAATTCGTTTGGGGTCCTGACCAAACAAGTCTTGTGCTGCAGGCCGCAATCCATGCTCTGCCCAAATCGCCAGCCGCAATGCTGTTTGGCAACGTGTATTCACAGGTTTAATAGACGCGCCACCCGCCCCACTCAGCAAAACTTGGGGCCCAATACCACACTTTGGATCATCACCAACAAAATCAGGTTTGAGCTGGATGTCCGCCCCTGTGCCAAGAGCAGCAATACAGGCATCATCATTGGCCAGTGCGCGGGTGAGCTTCCAATGCGTTAGCCCTGTAACCGGCGCTTTGACATTCAGGGGAACTATCGGGTTCCACTCGGGCGGCAATGGAGTGTTTGGATGCACCACAGCTTGCCACGCGCCCAAAGTCATTCCCCCAAATATGAAACACAAAAGCGCCGCCCAGTGTAAAACCGGACGGCGCTTGTATTTGTTGTTGTTGGTCATTTGCGCTTAGTAACGGTAGTGCTCTGGCTTGAACGGACCATCTGGCGACACGCCGATATAGGCAGCCTGCTCTGGATCAAGCTTGGACAGCTTCACACCAATCCGGTCGAGATGCAGGCGCGCTACTTTCTCGTCCAGATGCTTTGGCAGGATATACACCTCGTTCTTGTATTCATCACCACGCATCCACAGTTCCATCTGCGCCAACACTTGGTTGGTGAAGGACGCCGACATAACAAACGAGGGATGACCCGTTGCGTTACCAAGGTTCAGCAAACGACCCTCCGAGAGCAAGATCAAGCGATTGCCTGATGGCATCTCGATCATGTCTACCTGTTCTTTGATGTTGGTCCATTTGTGATTCTTGAGAGACGCGACCTGAATTTCATTGTCGAAGTGGCCGATGTTGCCAACAATCGCCATGTCCTTCATCTCGCGCA
>CAWVZA010000003.1:0-51868 GCA_963934545.1 uncultured Sulfitobacter sp. | reverse complement strand
CCTAGACCCTTATAGCGCTGAGTGTTAATGCCGCCTGATGGTCATCCGCAACAGCCCGCATTGCACGCCCCTGCTTGGTGTACTGGGCAAACATAATCAGACCCGCGACCAGAATAATCGCAACAATCGATGCTACGATATCGAGGTTGTCGATGAAAAAGCCATAGCCCAGCGCCTCATAGGTCGTCCCTTCAAGCCACTCGTTCATGCCCTGCGGCAAGCACACGCCCTCGGCCGCACAAACGTTGAGCGCCTTGAGCTCAGACCCCCACATCAAATCAGCTACCCCTTCGAGGAAGTAAGCCAGACCGATGGTCGCCATGAACAGAATGATCGGCTCTTGGCCCACCAGATGCCGGAACACAAACCGCTGCACGGCCCACGCAAGGCCAATCATCACAACAACTGTCAACAGGATCGCTATGAACGAATGAACGTGCCATCCAAATTTGTGCACATCCAGCCCAAAGATCGCATTGATCAAATGCGCAAATGGCACCTGACCATTCTGGATTCCAACGAGGGTCATTGCCGCGAACAGCGCCATAACCCCTTGAGCATAGTTAAAAATTCCCGACGCCTTATAGATCAACACAAAGCCCAGCGCGACCAAGGCATAGAGAACTCCAGCCATCAGCCCATTGGCAAAAACCTCGATTGTAAACGCAAGCTGCTCATTCATGTCGCATCCCCCTCATCGTCGTGGGCAACGCCCAAATAGGCATCAATCACAGCTTGGTTGTTGCGCACCTCGTGTGGTGTACCGTCCCCTATCTTCTTGCCGTAATCCATCACAACCACACGGTCGCTCAAATCCATCACAACACCCATATCATGCTCAATGAGTGCGATTGTGGTTCCAAATTCATCGTTTACATCAAGGATAAAGCGGCTCATGTCCTCTTTTTCCTCAACGTTCATCCCCGCCATCG
Source organism: uncultured Sulfitobacter sp. (assembly GCA_963934545.1). Classification (GTDB taxonomy): domain Bacteria; phylum Pseudomonadota; class Alphaproteobacteria; order Rhodobacterales; family Rhodobacteraceae; genus Sulfitobacter. Next base: position 50,936 of record CAWVZA010000003.1, on the reverse strand, counting down.
GCTCATCCAGCAGCAGGATCGACGGTTCGGCCGCCAACGCACGCGCCAGCTCAACCCGTTTTTTCAAACCATATGGCAGGCGTGCCACCGGCGTCTTACGGATTGCCTGAATTTCGAGAAAATCAATAATCTTCTCGGCCACTTCACGGTTGGCAACTTCTTCACGCTCCGCCGCGCCACGCCACATCATCTGGGAAAACAGGCCCGTCTTCATATGGGTCAAACGGCCCGTCATGACGTTATCGAGGACCGACATCCCCTCAAAGAGGGCGATGTTCTGAAACGTGCGCGCAATTCCCTGCTGAGCAACCTCGAAAGGTTTCACAGGCAGGCGGCGTTTGCCCTGATACCAGACCTCACCCTCTTGCGGGACGTAAAACCCCGAAATCACGTTGAGCATTGACGACTTACCTGCGCCATTCGGCCCAATAATCGCACGGATTTCACCCTCACGAATATCAAACGAGATATCCTTGATCGCTTCAACACCACCAAATCGCAGAGTGATGTTTTTCATCTCCATGACCACTGGGCCAATCGTGCGCCCGTCCTCGGTCACATAGCTTTCTGCGTTATCTTTCACGCGCCGGCTCCCTGCTTCATTCGGTACATTAAACTCATTCTTTCACGGGATGGTGGGCGGGGCGGCGGCAAAGCCGCGCGTCTCACAACCGTCATTCCGCTGCCATCTTGCGATTATCCGCAAACACCTTTGCGCTCCGCACTTCCAGCGTCGCTTTGATGCTGCCCTTGCGTCCATCTTCATAGGCCACTTCGGTCTCGGTACTAATCTGCTCAGACCCATCGTAAAGCGCACCAATAATATCGGCATATTTCTCTTCAATAATCCGGCGACGCACTTTGCGCGTGCGCGTTAGCTCTCCATCATCTGCATCCAGCTCTTTGTGCAGAACCACAAAACGGTGCAGCTGACAGCCTGACAGCATCTCGTCTTCGGCTACAGAGGCATTCACTGCCTCCACATGCTCTTGGATTTGCTGCATGACCTGCGGATGACGCGCCAGCTCCTGATAGGAGGCATAGCCGATGTTGTTACGTTCCGCCCAGTTGCCCACCGCCGTCAGGTCGATGTTGATAAACGCCGTGCATTCTTCCTTGCCGTTGCCAAAGACCACTGCCTCTAGAACATTCGGGAAAAACTTGAGCTTGTTCTCGACATACTTTGGCGCAAACAACGACCCACTGGCCATTTTGCCGACGTCCTTGGCGCGGTCAATAATCCGCAAATGCCCCGTATCAGGCTCGATAAATCCAGCATCACCCGTCGCAACCCAGCCCTCGGCGTCTTTGGTGTCTGCCGTGCTCTCGGCGTTCTTGTAATACTCCACAAACACGCCCGGAGAGCGGTAGAATACCTCACCATTATCCGCAATCTTCAGCTCCACACCGGGACACGTCACGCCCACGGTATCACTGCGCACCTGACCGTCCGGCTGCGCGGTGATAAACACTGTCGCTTCCGTCTGACCGTACAGCTGCTTGAGGTTAATCCCCAGCGAGCGGTAAAAATCAAAAATCTCAGGCCCAATCGCCTCTCCCGCAGTATAGCCTACACGCACACGGCTAAAGCCCAGCGTATTTTTCAGCGGGCCATAGATGAACAACTCACCCATCCGGTATTTCAGACGGTCCATGAAGCCTACGTCTTTACCGTCCAGAATGTCCGGTCCAACCTTGCGCGCCACAGCCATGTAGTAATCAAACAGCTTCTTCTTGAAACGGCTCGCGTCCTCCATGCGGATCATCACATTGGTCAACTGCATCTCAAACACCCGTGGTGGTGCAAAATAATACGTTGGCCCAATCTCGCGCAAATCGACATGCATCGTGTCGGCACTCTCGGGACAGTTGGTACAAAACCCCGTCCACATCGCCTGACCCACGGAAAAGATGAAATCACCCACCCATGCCATCGGCAAATACGCCAGAATATCATCGGATTGCTGCAAGTTATCAAACTGCGAAGAAGACTTCGCCGTCTCGATCACATTGCGATTGCTCAGCACAACGCCCTTGGGCTTGCCTGTGGTGCCGGAAGTATAAAGCATCACTCCCGTGCTGTCGTAGTCCAGCTTTGCCTGACGCGCTTCCAGCTCAGGCAAATGCTTCTCGCGGTTATCGCGCCCCATCTGCTGCACTGCCATATACTGGTCTAGTGCGGCATGGTCATACTTCCGCAATCCACGTGGATCGAGGTAGATCATCCGCTCGAACTCCGGCAGTTGATCTTTCACGTCCAAAATTTTGTCGACCTGCTCCTGATCGCCCACAACGGCAAACCGCGCGCCACAGTGGCTCATCACATAGGCCATCTCTTCGGCGTTGGCATCCTGATAAAGCGGCACGGGCACCGCCCCACACATCTCGGCGGCCATCATCGCCCAATACAGACGCGGACGATTGCGACCTATGATCGAGACAAAATCGCCCTCGTTCAGTCCCAACTCCATGAACCCAAGTGCCAGCGCTTCAACCTCGTCACGCGTCTGGGACCACGTCCAGCTTTGCCAGATGCCGTATTCCTTTTCGCGATACGCAGGTGCATCAGCAAATTGCTTTGCGTTGCGGTGAAGCAGCGCAGGTACGGACGCAGGTTGCCCCGCAGGACATTCGATCAAAGCCAAAGTGTTTCCTCCCAGTTCCTGTCATTATCAACAGGCAGACCGCGTTTGCGCGATACAGTATTGCGTAGAATGGCGTCATCACTGTCAGCGTCAACTTATTCGTTAAGTTTTCTCAATCCTTACGAATTGTAACAAGCGCGGCTGACCCTTTGACACCCCGCAGCGGGGGTGCAAACTACCCCATGACTTCCAACACCGATCAAACTCAATCCATGACAATTGCGGGCCTGAACCTTATCGCACAGGCCCTCTCGATCTATGACCGCGACCTGCGGCTGGTCGTGTGCAATACGCCGTTCCAAACCATGTTCAACCTCCCTGACGCGCTCGTTACACCCGGAGCCACTTTCCACGACACGATCACCCATCTGACGCAGCGTGGCGAATACGGCGAAGTCAACGACGTCACCGCCTTCGTCACTGAACGAATCGAGCAAGCCCGCGCCTTCAAACCCCACTACATGGAACGCACCCGCGCCAACGGCCGCACCATCAGCGTCGAAGGGTCGCCTCTGCCGGACGGCGGTTGGGTCACCGTCTACACGGATATTTCCGCGACGAAGGCACAAGAGACGCTGCTGCGCGCCCGATCCGATGCGCTCAGCGACCAAGTGCTCGCCCACACAGAAGCCCTCAGCCAGACCAACCGCGAACGCGCCGCCATGATCACCGCTCTGGAGGAAACCAAACGCCAACTCACCGCGTCAGAGGCCCGCGCCAGACTGACGACCGAAATGATGCCTGCCCACATCGCCCACGTCGATGCCACAGGTTACTACACCTACTCAAACCAGCGCCTAAGTGCGATTATCCCACACCGTCCCTCCGACATTCTGGGCCAGCACATTCACGAAGTCCTTGGCCACGACAACCACGATAAAATCCTGCACGCCCTGACCAATGCCTATGGCGGCACCTCTGCTGTGCAGGAATTCACCGACGCCACCAGCCTGCGCCGCATCCGCACTGCCTTCACCCCCGACCGCACGGGCGGCGTCTACATTCTGTCGATGGACGTGACGGAGGAAACCCAAACCCGCGCCGCCCTGCAACAAACCCGCAGGCGGGCGCTAGCCGCCCAAATCACTTCAGGCCTCGCCCATGATTTCTCGAATCTACTCACTATCATCCTCGGCCTGCAATCACGCCTTGGCCGCCTGCCCGCACTCCCCGCAGATGCAGCTCCCCTCATTAAGGGCACACTAAATGCCGCCCGCCGTGGCGGTGCCCTGCTCACCTCCATTGCTCAAATCTCAGACCCGCGCAGCCTGCGCCCCACCGCCACAAATGTGAAATCCCTGATGCAGGATCTCGTCACACTGGCAGAGCCAACATTGCCCAACGGTATGACCCTCACTCTGAAAATTCCACAGTTAGAGACTGTTTTACTGGATCGTGGCATGCTTCAGGATGGTCTACTGAACCTGATCCTAAACGCCCGCGATGCCATGGGGGCCAATGGCGAGATCATCATCACCGTGCGCTGCGTTCATGATACTTGGATCGAATTTCAAGTGAGTGATACAGGCGCGGGCTTCTCGCAGAGCGCCCTCACCCACGCGCTCGACCCCTTCTTCACCACAAAAGGGGCCAAGGGATCGGGCCTTGGCCTGCCCATGGTCTACGACATGACTACACGCGCAGGCGGCGACCTGCACATCTCAAACACGGACCACGGTGCCCAAGTTACCATCCGCCTGCCCTACCGCGCCTCCATTCCTGCCACAACAGGCCTTGCCTTGCTGGTCGAAGACCGCGGCGACCTGCGCGCCCTGATGCGCGACATGCTGATGGAGCTTGGCCATTCCGTGATCGAGGCGGCGTCAGTGGATGAGGCCACCGCCCTGCTCGCTGATCTCCCCGACATCGCCCTCATCCTCAGTGACATCCAGCTTGAGGGTGAGGCCACCGGAACCGATCTTGCCCAACGACTCGGCGAAGGCAGCCCTCCGCTGATCCTGATGACGTCTCTTCCGCCAGACGCGCCGCTGTTTTTGCTTGCCCAAAAGCACACCCCCGTCCTGCGCAAGCCCTTCACTGCCGACGATCTCGCAGCCCTAATCACCCCGCCAAAGGCGATACACACATGACAAAACCACTGGTCAGCATCCTCGACGACGAGCCTGAAATCCGCACCCTGCTGTCGGACGTTCTCCAAGAAGCAGGGTTCGAGACGATGAGCTTCGGCCGCGCCTCCGCTTTCGAGGCCGCACTCAAAACCCGCACCCCCGATGTCTGCCTTGTGGACCTCTCACTGCCAGACACCGACGGTCTCACCCTTGTTCACCGTCTGGCGTTGGAGCAAGGCGCGATCGTCATCATCATCTCCGGCCGCGCCCAAGTGCAGGACCGTGTCACGGGTCTGGAACTCGGCGCAGATGACTACATCTCGAAACCCTTTGATCCTGCCGAAGTCGTCGCCCGCATTCGCGCCCGCCTGCGCGGCGCAAAGACAACGCCCCGTGCGTCCAATACCGCCCAGTTTAAAAACTGGACCGCACATTTCGACCGCTACGTGTTGGAAGAAGACACAGGCACCGAGACTCCCTTCAGCCATGCCGAAGGCGAAGTACTCCGGCTGTTCCTCGACGCTCCCAAGCGCTTGATTAGCCGGACCCAGATGCAAGAACACCTTGGCGGGGCTGCCTCGGAGAGTTTTGATCGCGCGATGGACGTGCGCATCTCACGCCTGCGGACCAAACTACGCGAAGACCCGAAAAACCCACAGCTGATCAAAACAATCTACGGCGCAGGGTACATATTTCTAGCCGATGTAAGCTGGATCTAACATCGCACCAACGCGCACACAGACGGGGCAAAGTGAGTGTACAAAAAACACCCCCCTATAAATTGCCTATCTTTCTTGGCCTTAGATCCTCTGGGGTGTCTGAGGGGAAAAGCCCCTCAGTCCCGCAAATTCACTCCGCCGCAACAGCAGATTTCACTGCCTCGACCTTAACGGCCGAAAACTTGAATTCCGGGATTTTTCCATATGGGTCAACGGCCGGATTGGTCAGGATATTCGCCGCTGCTTCCACATAGGCAAAAGGCAAAAATACCATATCAGGTGATACGGCACGGTCCATCCGCGCCATGATATCAATGCTCCCGCGCTTGGTCGTCAGCCTCACCAGATCACCCGCTTCAATCCCCAGTTTCTGCAAGGTAGAGGGATGCAACGAGCAGTTCGCCTCGGGCTCCAACCCGTCCAAAACACTGGCCCGCCGCGTCATCGACCCCGTATGCCAATGCTCCAGCTGGCGACCAGTGGTTAGAATCATCGGGTATTCTGCATCAGGCGTGTCATCCGGTGCGATAATGCTTGCAGGTGTAAAACGCGCACGGCCTCCCGCACGCGGGAACCCATCCGTAAATACAATTGCCTGACCGGGGTCTTCGGGGCTGAGCGATGGGCAGGTAACAGCGTTCTGCGCCTCTAAACGATCCCATGTGATGTTGTCGAACGATTTCATGTTCAGCTTCATTTCAGCGAAAATATCTGCCGGAGAGTCGTAATTCCAATCAAGTCCAAGACGCTTTGCCAGCTCCACTTCGATCCACCAATCCTCACGCGCATCGCCGGGGGGGGGCACGGCGACACGGCCCATCTGGACCTGACGGTTGGTGTTGGTCACCGTTCCGGATTTCTCGGCAAATGCGCTGGCAGGCAGGATCACATCCGCAAAATTCGCCGTCTCGGTGATAAAGATATCCTGCACCACCAGATGCTCAAGCTTGGCCAGTGCATCACGCGCATGCTCCACATCAGGGTCCGACATCGCTGGGTTTTCACCTAAGATGTACATGCCACGAATATCCCCGTCATGCACTGCATCAAGGATTTCCGTGACCGTCAAACCTTTCTCAGCGCTAAAGTCTCCACTCTCCCAAACATCAGTAAAGGCAGAGCGCACGCCATCATCCGTAACAGACTGATAGTCAGGCAGGAACATCGGGATCATGCCTGCGTCAGACGCGCCCTGTACGTTGTTTTGTCCGCGCAAAGGATGCAGACCTGCACCGGGGCGCCCGACCTGACCTGTCATCAGGGCAAGGCTGATCAGACAACGCGCATTGTCGGTGCCGTGGATATGCTGGCTCACTCCCATACCCCAGAAAATCATTCCCGCTTTAGCACCCGCAAAGGTCCGCGCCACGTCGCGCAACATCTCCGCATCAATGCCGCAAATCTTCGCCATCTTCTCTGGCGTAAAGTCCTTCAGGTGCGCCTTCTGGGCTTCCCAATTCTCTGTGTAGGCTGGGATATATTGCTCGTCATAGAGCTTCTCTTCCACGATCACATGCATGATCGCGTTAAGCATGGATACATCCGTGCCGGGACGGAATTGCAGCATATGCGAAGAGTGACGCTTGAGCGCTTGGCCACGCGGGTCCATCACGATGAGCTTGCCACCGCGCTTGGTGAACTGCTTGAAATAAGTCGCTGCAACAGGATGGTTCTCGGTAGGGTTGGCCCCGATCACGATGGCCACATCAGCGTTCTCAATCTCGTTGAACGTAGCTGACACAGCACCCGAACCCACATTCTCCAACAGCGCGGAAACCGACGAGGCATGACACAACCGCGTGCAGTGATCGACGTTGTTATGACCAAACCCTTGGCGAATGATCTTCTGGAACAGATATGCTTCCTCATTGGTGCATTTGGCAGAGCCGAACCCCGCGACACCAGTGCCATCAATCTTGCGCAGACCATTGGCGGCGGCATCCAGTGCCTCGTCCCACGTCGCCTCGCGGAAGAACTCAAGGTAGTTGCCGGGATCCACATTTAAGCCCTTGGCAGGCGCATCCTCACGACGGATCAGCGGCTTAGTTAAGCGGTGATCGTGGTGAATATAGTCAAAGCCAAAGCGACCCTTTACGCACAAACGCCCCTCGTTCGCAGGACCGTTGATGCCGTCGACATACTTGACCTTATCGTCCTTGATCTTGAGCGAGATTTGACAGCCTACACCACAGAATGGGCAAATGCTCTCGACTTCACGGTCGAAATCCGCGCTGTCGCCAACCTGGTTTTCGTCAACCACAGTGGAGGGCATCAGCGCGCCCGTCGGACAGGCCTGCACACACTCACCGCAAGCCACACAAGAGCTGTCACCTATAGGGTCTGCCATGTCGAAGGTAGGATAGCTGTCCATGCCACGACCGGACATGCCGATCACATCGTTCACTTGCACTTCGCGACAAGCACGCACGCACAACCCACACGAAATGCAGGCATCAAGGTTCACACTCATCGCGACGTGGCTGTCATCGAGCAGCGGGATATGCCCCTCGGCCAGCTTTGGAAAGCGACTTTCCTCAACCCCGTTCAACGATGCCATATCCCACATATGGCTGGATTTATCGTGGGAGATTTCATACTCAGGCAGATCAGCCATCAACAGCTCGACCACCATCTTGCGCGCACTTTCCGCACGCACGTTATTGGCCACCACGACCATGCCTTCAGCAGGTTCACGAATACACGATGCGGCCAGCGTCCGCTCGCCCTCGATCTCGACCATACAGGCACGGCAGTTGCCGTCAGGACGGTAGCCCGGCGCAGGTTTATGACACAAATGAGGGATTTTAAGCCCACGGCCATTGGCCACTTCCCAGATCGTCAGACCTGCCTCCGCCTCAACCGTTTCACCGTCGAGCGTGAATGTGACCTTATCCGTCATGCCGAAATCCTCCAAAGCGCTTGAAAAACTTGTATCTGCACAGCCCCTTTGCAGGAAGGCCGTTCCCGACACCACGCCACGCTTTTCCGCCATGTGCCCGCTTACAGGTTTCCGATAGGCCCCTTTCAACGCCCCGCCACCTCCCCTATCAAGTTGGCAAGCAGCAGGAGCATCCATGTCCACAATCACACTCATCCGCCACGGCCAGGCCAATTCAACCGCAAAAGACGAGGCCAGCTATGACAGGCTGAGCGATCTGGGCCATCAGCAGGCCCGTTGGTTGGGCGATCATCTGCGCGAAACAGACACCCACAACACGCGGCTCTATACAGGCACATTGCGCCGCCATATCGAAACAGCGGACGGTATGGCAACGGACCTAACACCCACCCGCGATGCTCGGCTCAACGAGTTGGAATATTTCACGCTGGGCGCCCTACTCGCAGAGCAACACGACATCCCATTTCCAACGGAACAGGCGGGTTTTATCGCCCATCTCCCCACAGTTTTTCAGCACTGGAAGGATGATAAACTTGAGGGTGCACCCGAAACTTATGCCCAATTCCAGACTCGCATCAGCGATGCCCTGACCGAGATTGCAGCAGGCGAAGGCCCCGCGTTGGTCGTGACTTCAGGCGGCCTGATTGCGAATGTTATTGGACAGCAAATGGATCTGAGTGTTGAGGCCACCGCCCGCACAGCCATCGCGATCTTTCACACGTCCCTGCACCAGCTTCACCCCATCGGCGGCTACCTGTCGCCCGTTCTGTTCAACGCCACACCGCATTTGGATACTGCCGTACGCCGCCTGTCCAAAACCAACATCTGAAAAGGGTCTTTCATGAAATTGTTCTATGCCGACGGCACCATCTCTATTGCTCCTGCAATCGCCCTTCTTGAGGCAGGGTTAAATACTGAATTCGCCCGCATCGATTTCGCACATGGTGCGCAAATGAAACCCGAATACCTCGCGATTAACCCCAAGGGCCGCGTGCCTGCTTTGGTGTTAGAAAATAACACTATCCTGACAGAGACAGGCGCATTGCTTGACTACATCGCAGCAATAGCCCCAGACGCACCACTCATCCCCGACGCTGCTGAAGAGGCAGCGCATATGCGCAGTGTCATGTACTATCTTGCCTCCACAATGCATGTGGCCCATGCCCACAAAATGCGCGGCAGCAGGTGGTCGGACAAAGCCGAGAGCCAAGCAGATATGGCGGCCAAAGTGCCCGAAATTATGACGGCCTGCGCTCAATATGTCGAAGCTGAATACCTGCGCGGCGACTATGTCTGCGGCGACCAGTTTACCATCGCTGATCCCTACTTATTCATCGTGTGCAACTGGCTAGAAGGAGACGGGGTCACAGTCTCTGGCTTCCCCAAAATCACGACATTCCTTGCGCGTATGGAGACCCGCAGCAGTGTTCAAGCCATCCGCGCTAAAGGTATGCTCTAAATTTTAACGCGGCCCACGAGGGCAGCAAAACTTGATACCTAAAACATAAAGTGCCGCCCCATCGGGCGGCACTTTGATTCCAACAGAACGCTGGCTTACGCGCCAAAAATTCTAAAATAGAGCCAATCAGGCAAAAACTGACTTCCTCGAAAGACCAAAGAGAAGGCGAAGGGGAAGCTCTTCTTAAATTTGTCGGTATTCATATGCTCGAATACTTCCTGTGAGGCCTCCTCTGGCGTCATCAGAAACGGCATCTTGAAATCATTCTTCTCCGTCAACTGCGTCTTGATAAAGCCGGGGTTGACCACTTGCACTTGCACGCCAGTCTTGCGTAAATCTGCATACATGCATTCTGCCAATGACATCGTCGCGGCCTTGGATGCGGTATAACCAATCGACCCGGGGAGCCCACGGAAGCCCGTCAGGCTGGATGTAATAACGATGTGCCCCGCATCGCGCGCAACCATGTCGGGCACAACCTGCCCCATAACGCGCATCAATCCGGTGAAATTGATATCAGCCATCGCATTCGCTTGCTCAGCATCCCACTCCTTCGCACCAAACGGCCAATAGACGCCCGCAAGGTAGACAACACCGTCGACCACACCTACCGTTTTGGCCGCTGCTACCACGCTGTCATTGTCTGACACATCCAGCGTAACAACGTCTGCCATACCGGGCAGGCTGTTTGCCAGATCGTTGAGCTTGTCCGCAGACCGCGCTGACAGCACTACGTCGGCACCTGCACGGCTCAGCCGAAGCGCCAAAGCGGCGCCCAAACCGTCGCTTGCACCCACCAACCAATATCGTTTTCCTTGCCATTGCGTCATACTGTTTCCGTTTTGCGTATCGTCGCCACCAACTCGGCAACCCTGAAACCAAACATTCGAAACTGGCTTCGGTTCACGACTGTTCCATTTTTTGTCAAATACATGCAGTCAAATGCCTTGAGCGTGTATCCACCCGCATCCGCTGGCAGTTTTATCGGGTAATTAAACAAGACAGCAGGGCCAGCAACTTCGCCCCGCCCTTTGCCCGGCACATCGTCTGCCCACGCTTCGAAATTGCCACCACCATCAAGCTCAATCCGCCACTCACGGTTCTGGGTAGACCCATCGTGATAGTGGAACGCTTCTTTCATCGTACAAGTATTGCCGTCCCATGTGATGTGAAAGTCCGCGTTGAACGTGCTGGTCACACAACCAAGCGGGCCAAAGATGACACCATCACAAGTCATTTCCCCATTCAGGTGCTCACGCATGTCGAACTGCGGATACTCGTCCGCATAATCATCTGCTGACTGCCCCATGAAATCCGCAAACCTACGGCGCAGACCCAGCACAAAAAGCACGAGCACGACACCAAGTAAAAAATAAAACGCAGCATCGCTCATCGCGCAGGCCTTTCCAGCTTCGTTCGCCACAGCAAAAAGATCGCAGCGAATTTTAATACACATGGCACGCCAGCATAGAGCAAACGTAACAAATCAACGGCATCTTCAGGGGGAAGTACCTCGCCTCCACTCACATATCCAGCAATCTCTAATGCTGGAAGTAGGATGGCCGCAGCCAAGGCCAAGGTAAACTTGGACACAAAGGACCACAATCCGAACCCTTCAGCGGCTGAGGGTGCAATTTGCGCCATTCGCGTGGCAAACAAGGCGGGAAGCAAAGCGAGATCCGCCCCCATGGCCGCGCCGGATGCAATACAAACAAGTGCGAAAAGCCAGACATCCCCTGTCCCAAGGAACAGCGCACCGCCAAAGGCGAAGATCGCAAGCACCATCGCGCAGAGCAAGACCAGCTGCGCCCCAAACTTTTCCGCCAGCGCGCCCCAAACAGGTGCAGCCCCAGCAGCAGAAAGGAAGAACAGCAACAAGAGCGGCCCCTCATACCCCGACGCGTTCAACGCGCTATCTACGTAAAACAGGAACAAGGTCGAGCTTACTGCGACAGGTGCTGCATTGAGCAGTGCAATGAACAACAAACGCCGCGCAAGCGGATCGCGTAGAACCGTACCGAAACCTGTGCTTTCTGACACATCGACTGACACCCATTCTCCGCGCATTGCCAATGCTGACGCCACTGCCAACACGGCAAAGCCAGCTGCAAACCCCGCGAAAGGCGCATCCGTCACCACGCCCAGCGCAACAGGTGCCACAGAAGCCACACAAACCCCGAGCAGCCCGCCCGTCTCGCGCCAACGCGCCAGCCGCAAATGGCCCTGCCCTTCCATCCTGTCCGCTTTGGCAACACCTTGGGCGTAAAAGCAGATTGTGAGAAAGCTAAACGCCGAAAACACCAGCGTCAGCATGATCCCGAACCACAGTACGGGCGTGGTCATTGGTGGCACTGCAAACAATCCAACCATCGCACATGCGATCACGGCACAGCCGATGCCAACCGCCAGCCCCCGCTGGTCGCGAAGTTTTTCGGACAACCGACCCAGCAGCGGATCCTGCACTACATCAAGCAACCGCAAACCAAACAGCACAGCGCCAAGAGCAGTGAGCGAGACACCGTATTCATCGACATAAAATTTAGGCGCGTGGATATAAATCGGTAAACCCGCACAGGCCAGCAGAGCTGCAAATAACGCGTAAGCGGGCAGGCGTTTGGTAGCTTGCACTTCCATTACTTGGACACTTCATCGTTGGGAGGCGTGGGACGCCCCCGAAACAGCGCACCCTTGATCCAGAGTTTGAGCGCTTGCCAATGGATGAGCGCCAACACGCGGCGCGCACCAAGTGGGCGGCGGACCAGACTGCGCAGGATCCCCGCATTGCTCAGCAGCTTACGTTTGCCCGTTAGAGTCGCAATAAGGCCCCCTGTCGCGCTGCCATAATCTATCCAGACCCCAATGCGGGTGTCGGTGATATCAAAGCGAAATGTATAATCCCCCTCGACAGGCTGAAACGGTGAAACATGCATGAGCTTGGTCGCATGCAACTGATCACTGCGCGTGATCTCCGCCATATCGGGGTGGTGGCACAGATAGCTGTGGCGATCGCCATAGGTGTTCGTCACTTCTGAGATAACCGCAATCAAAGCGCCATCTTCGCGGCGACACAGCCAGAAACTCACTGGATTGAACACATGCCCGAACACGCGCGGCTGGGCGAGCAGTTCGACCTTTGTCACACCCTGTATCTGGTATTGCCCCAGCACATCGCGCACCCATGCGGCCCCACGCCCGTGTTTAGGCGGACCACCATGGTCCGAGTCGTGTAGCGACGTCACACCACGGCCATTTCGCGCAAATAGGCTGGCTGTTTCGACCTCAGCCTCGGCATCCATGATCAGATAGTCCACCGAGTAGCGAAAAGCGTTCTCTACCTTCCCCTTACGACCATGATAGGTCTGGCCAATGATATGATCAACGCGGGCTTTCACTCTGCCGCCATCGCTCCCGCAACGCGGGTTTGCAGCGCGTCCACAACTTCCATCGCTGTTGCCAGCCCGTCCTCGTGAAAGCCGTTGCGCAGCCAAGCGCCGCAGAACCACGTGTTCCGCGTGCCGTTCATTGCATGCACTTTACCCTGCGCATCCCACGCAGCCAGATCGTAGACAGGATGGCGCAATGTCACGCGGTCATAGATTAGGTCTTCGCGGATCGTACGTTTGGTGTTCAGCGTCACAAAATGCGGATCATCTTCTGGAATGGATTGTAGCGAATTCATCCAGTAGGTCAGGTCAATGCGACCTGACTTCACCTTCGCATCCTCGGTGTAGACCCAAGAGGCCCAAGCCAATTTCCGCTTTGGCATCACGCTTGTATCAGCGTGCAGGATCACATCGTTGGGTTGGTATTTGATCGCGCCAAGGGCGGCCTGCTCCTCTGCGCTTGGATCGGTCAACATCGCCAGCGTATCATCAGAATGGGTCGCCATGACGACCTCATCAAACCGCTCCCACTCACCGTTATGTGTCTTGATCTCTACGCCTTGCGCATCACGTCGAACGCCCTCGATCCCGACATTCAGACGGATATCGACACCGCGCTGCTGCATAGATGCTTCGATCAGGTTCACATAGGAAATCGAGCCGCCGTCAACCGTGTACCATTGGTGCTGGCCCGAATATCCCAGCAGCGCGTGGTTCTGAAAAAACTGGATCAGCGCATGGGCGGGGAAATCCATAATTTTTTCAGTCGGCGTCGACCAAATCGCACCAGAGAACGGCAACAAATAATGATCACGAAAATAATCGCCGGTCCCAAGCTTTTCCAAGAAGTCAGCCACGCTCAGCGATTTATCCTGTGCCAGCGTCAGTGCGTGTTTGTTGAATTTGACCAGATCACGCAGCATGCCAAGAAACTTGGGATTCACCACGTTACTGCGCTGCGCGAATATTGCACTGATGCTGGTCAACGCATACTCCATCCGCCCCCCACCAAAGGACGCGCCAAAACTCATGTCAGATTTCTTAACGGGCACATCCAGTTCAGCAAAAAGCGCCGCAAGGTGCGGATAGTTGGCGTAATTGAAGACGATAAATCCAGTATCAACAGGCTGTTCCCCATTCTTACCCGCCATCTTAGTGCGCGCATGACCGCCAAGGCGCACCGCACTCTCGAACAACGTCACATGGTTTGCCAATGCCAACTTGTGTGCCGCTCCCATGCCTGTGATCCCTGCGCCGATAACGGCAATGCGGCGGCGCGGGAAGGCTTCGGATGTGCTTGGTGTCGCTTCAAGAGGCATGGAAGACTTTATCCTGTCGTGATTAATTGAGTTGTTATACGGGTCAGATAGCGCAGTAGATGTAAATGAGTTGGAATTTCTTTTTTTGATCCAAGAACCACTGTCCCGCTTCAGGCGATAAAGACATTCAGTACGTTCCAGTACGGGCATGCACACGGACCACGTCTGCCTCAGTGCGACCAAAGCACATGCAAGGCCTAGTGGCTTGCTGCACAGCATCTGGCAAGGGTCAGCTAAGCTTTCACCATCGCTTCAAACCCGGGCATACCACGCGCCATGAGTGTCAGGTACGTTTGCGCATCGATATTCGCGCCACAGACAATGATACCCACCCGCTTACCTTGAAGACGTGTCCGCAGCGGGCCCATTACTGCTGCAATCGCCGCCCCCGCCGCAGGCTCCACAGCCAGCTTGGCCTCCTGCTGAAACGCAACCATCCCTGCACAAATCGTATCATCATCAAGTAGAACGATCTCATCCACATAAGCAGAACAAAGCGCATGGCCCAACGGCAGCGACATTGGTGCGCCAAGGCTGTCCGCGACTGTATTCACGTGGTCCAGACGCACAGGCGCACCTGTCGCCAGTGAAGTATGCATTCCAGCAGCGCCCAAAGGCTCAACTCCAAACACCTGACAGGCAGGGTTGATCTGTTTCACTGCCGCCGCAATCCCGCTGATCAAACCACCCCCACCAATGGAGACAACTACCGCGTCCAAATCAGGCGCATCCTCCATCAATTCCAGCCCGACACCAGCAGTGCCCAGCGACGTCAGCGGCCCCTCGAACGGATGGATAAAATAGCGCCCCTCGTCCCGCACCAGACGGTCTGCCTCGTCGAATGTCTCTGGCCCTGGCGCTTTCATAATGACGTCCGCGCCCTGTGCCTTTGCCATGGCCATACGGAAGGGATTGGCGTTGGACTGGATCACCACCTTCGCGGAAGCACCAACCTGCTGCGCTGCCCATGACGCCGCAATCGCGTGATTTCCTGCACTGGCCGCTGTGATACCACGGGCAAGCTGCCCTGCATCAAGGCTACGCGCTACACTCAGCGCACCGCGTGCTTTGAACGTACCAGTATGCTGGAAACACTCCAGCTTGAGCACAGCAGAACCGCCGCCCAATACATCCGCCATAAGACCGGTTTTCAGCATCAGACAAGGGGTACGCACAACGTCCCCCGCCAAAGCAGCCGTATTGGCACGAATAGCATCGAGCGACAGGGCGCTGATATCAGGAGTTTTCTCAGTCATGAGGCAGGAGGCCCTTTCACAATTGGCAGTGGCGCATCGTCACCCTCAACTTCTTCAAAGTCAAAGTTATCCAACCGCGCCGCACGCTTTCCCGCACGCTCCGCAGCGGTACCAATGCCCTCAAGGTCCTCACGCGCTTGGCGGAAATGCGTGTCAAGCTTGGCCACGCGGGTCACAACAAGCTCAACATCGCGGTGCAAGAGGCGGAGCGTCTTCCGAATTTCTCCAGCCTGCTCCCGCATCCGCGCATCTTTGAGAATGGCGCGCATCGTGTTTAGCGTCGCCATGCAAGTCGTGGGCGAGACAATCCAGACCCGCGCATCAAACCCCTCACGCACCAGTTCGGGAAAGTTCGCGTGCAGCTCCGCATAGACCGCCTCGGACGGCAAAAACATCAATGCACCATCGGCCGTTTCACCATCGAGAACATACTTCTCCGCAATATCACGGATGTGTTTGCGCACACTTGTCCGCATATTCGCCACGGCTGATTTTAGCTCCCAATCTGTTTTGGCACGGTGCAGTGCCTCGTATGCCTCAAGCGGAAATTTCGCATCGATCACAATCGGCCCCGGAGGGTTCGGCAGATGGATCAAACAATCTGCCCGCCGCCCGTTCGAGAGGGTCTTTTGCATGGTGTAGCTGTCTTTTGGCAGCGCCTTATAGACGATATCATTAAGCTGAATTTCACCAAAGGCGCCGCGCGTCTGCTTGTTGCTCAGGATATCTTGCAGTGACAGCACATCACCCGACAGCTTAGTGATATTGTCCTGTGCCTTGTCGATAGAGGCCAGCCGCTCTTGCAACTGCGTCAGGCTCGTCGTGGTCAGCTGGGCCGAGCCATGCAGCGACTGGTTCGTCCGCTCCTGCATCTGGGCCAGTTGTTGCTGCATCTGAAGCTGCACCGTAGCGAGGCGCGTCTCAAGGCTCTGGATGAGCTGCGTCTGCGCGTGGGCCTGCGTGTCAGATACCGTTTGCAGATTGCCACGCAACTGCTCCTGCCCGCTACTAAGGCGATACAATTGATGCGTCAGTGGCGCGGGAATACGGGTCGGGCGGAGCAGCAGAACGACGAGTAAAATGAGGATGAGCGCGAGGACGCCCAGCCCGATAACAACCACCAGAATGGCAGGATCGCTCAGATCAAACTGTACATCGCCAAGCTGGATCATGTGCGCCCGAACAGCCGTTCAATATCGCTTAGCTTCAACTCCACATAGGTCGGGCGGCCATGGTTACACTGGCCTGAATGGGGCGTCGCCTCCATCTCCCGCAGCAGGGCGTTCATCTCTTCACCACGCATCCAGCGGCCAGAGCGAATAGAGCCGTGACATGCAACACGGCTCAGGATCGCCTCAATGCGCGCCTGCACGAGCAGGCTCTCGCCCTCGCCCTCCAGCTCGTCCAGAATATCGCGGATCATCGCTTCCGCGTTCACTTCACCAAGGATCGCAGGCGTCTCCCGCACAGCAATTGCATCGCCGCCAAAAGGCTCGATCCCGAGACCAAATTTAGCCAACTCGTCGGCCACCTCCAAAATCGCGGCACGTTCGGATGAGGATAGCTCGATGATCTCTGGGATCAGCAGTGCTTGGGACGGGACACCGTTTTCCGCCATTTGGTTTTTGAGCTTCTCATAGACCAACCGTTCATGCGCCGCGTGCTGGTCCACAATCACCATCCCCGTAGCCGTCTGGGCAATGATGTAATTCTCATGCACCTGCCCCCGCGCCGTACCAAGGGGGTAGTCGGAAGGCTCTTCAACAGTCTCCTCACGTGGCGTCTCCACTCGTCCCCACATCCCTTGCGTCTCAGCAAAACCTTGGGGCGCTTGGGCCTGATGGGCTGTGAAGCGCGCACCTGTTGAGGGGCGGTCCATCTGGTACACACGTGCCTTGCCCTGTCCTTCGGGGCGCATCGCCCCAAGGGTCGCATCGGCCACAGTCGAGGAGGCACGGTGTCCTGCATTTGCAAGCGCATGACGCAGCCCAGATACAATCAAACCGCGCACAATGGCAGGATCGCGAAAGCGGACTTCGGATTTCGCGGGGTGCACGTTCACGTCTACAAGATTGGGATCGCAATCTACGAACAAAGTTGCCGCAGGATGGCGGTCACGGCTCAGAAAATCAAAATAGGCACCACGTAATGCGCCGATCAGCATCTTGTCTTTAACAGGACGGCCATTCACAAATAGATACTGCGCAACGGCAGAACCGCGTGAATAGGTAGGCAACGCCGCAAATCCGGTGAGATGAAAACCGTCACGTTCCGCATCAATGGGGAGAGAATTCTCCGCAAACTCACGCCCCAGCACCTGACGCAACCGGCCATGAAGCGCCTCGAACAGATCGCCCTGCTCGGCCTCAGCGCGGAAGACATCGCGGCCTGCACCATCGCCCGACACATCACGCAAAACAAAACGGACAAACGGCTCAGCCATAGCAAGCCGCTTGATCACATCACCAATCGCCTGTGCCTCAGCGCGGTCAGTGCGCAGGAACTTCAGCCGCGCTGGCGTCGCGTAGAACAGGTCACGCAAAGTGACGACAGTGCCAGAACTCAGCCCAGCAGGTTTTATGGCCGCATGCTTGCCACCTGTCACGCTAATCTCGGCCCCATCATGGCCCTCGGCACGGCTGGTGATGGTCAAACGGCCCACAGCACCAAGCGAAGGCAGCGCCTCACCGCGAAAGCCAAAGGAATGGATGTTGAGCAAGTCAGAGCCATCAATCTTGGACGTGGCGTGGCGCGACAGAGCGAGCGGTAGATCGGTGCCCGCTATACCACAGCCGTCGTCTGTCACACGAATGAGGGTCTTGCCCCCGTCGGCATATTCAACGGTGATGCGCGTGGCCCCTGCATCAATCGCATTCTCAACCAGCTCTTTGACCGCAGATGCAGGACGCTCAACCACTTCACCCGCCGCGATGCGGTTGATTGCCATCTCGTCAAGCTGCCGGATAACCGGCTGGGATGCGCTTATGTTGGGGGTCGTTTCAGTCATGCCGCAAGACCTAGCATGAAATATCACGATTCTAAAAGCCGCGCCCTGGTGTTATCCACCGCTAATTTGACGGGCTATTGGCTCATGGGTGCACGGTCTCACACTTTAATTTGTGGACGAGCATTGCGGATGGGAATCTGGCATTTTTGAAAGAAAGGTCAGCGCGGCAGACATAGACCGCCGCGCTGACTTAATGGCTTAGACTTCGTCAGGCAGGACGAGGTTCAAGAAGATCGCCACAAACGCGGTGGGTGCGACTGCGGACGTCGCCAGTGTTTTCACAACACCGGGCAAATACTGAACAGCTTCTGGCACAAGATTGAGACCAAGGCCCGCAGCAAGCGATACCGCGATAATCACCATGTTGCGGCGGTTCATATTGATCTCGGCCAGCATGTTGAGGCCAGCAGCCGCAACCATTCCGAACATCACGATCACACCACCACCCAGAACAGGCAAAGGCATAGAAGCGATGACAGCACCGATTTTCGGGACCAGACCGCAAAGGATCAGAACGATTGCACCGATGGTAACGACATGGCGGCTCATGATGCCTGTCATGCCCACGATGCCAACGTTCTGGCTGAACGAGGTGTTGGGCAGACCGCCAAACACACCGGCAACTGCCGTGCCGAGACCATCTGCGTATGTCGCACCGGCAACTTCTTTGTCTGTCGCTTGGCGTCCTGCACCGGCTTTTGTGGTGGCAGACACGTCGCCCACGGTTTCAATGGCGGAAACGATGGATACTAGCGTTACTGCGATCACAGCACCGAGGCTGAATTCGAAGCCATAGGGCAGCGCTTCGATCTTGGTGAACCAGCTTGCTTTTTCTACTGCGCCAAAGTTCACCATGCCGAATGCCAATGCGAGCAGGTAGCCCACGATCAGGCCGATCAGGATCGCAGAGTTGCTCAGCGTGCCTTTGGTGAAGAACTTGAGCACAAGCGAGACGATAACCACGGACAGGGCTACGCTCCAATGCATCAGCGAGCCAAAGCTTTCGGCTTCCATCTGGAAGGTCGCAGCACCACCAGCAGCGTATTTGATCGCCACAGGAATGAGGTAAAGACCAATCGCGAGGATCACGAGGCCCGTGACCAACGGTGGAAACAAGAAGCGCAGATGCTGGATAACAGAGCCGAGCATAAAGTGGATCACGCCACCAATGATACAGGCGGTCAGCGCGACGCTAAGACCTTGAGTCGCTGCGATGCCCGCAAGAACGCCGACGAAGGCAAAGCTCGTGCCCTGCATGATTGGCAAGCGCGCTCCGATGGGCCCGATACCAACTGTCTGAAACAAGGTCGCAATTCCCGCAAACAGCATTGCCATCTGAATCAAGTAGACTTGCTCAGCACCACCAAAAGCAAGGCCCGCGGCCCCTGCAACAATGATGGAAGGGGTTACGTTGGAGGCGAACATCGCCAGCACATGCTGCAATCCCAATGGGATAGCTTGGGCAAGTGGCGGCGTCTCGTTAGGGTCGGCGTAGGCACTCGTCTGATCTGTCATGGTTAATGTCCCTGGTGTAGATATGTATGGCCACTCTAACGGCGGCCCAGACGCACTATGGAACTACTATATGTAACAGATCAAGCATTACCTCTTCGAGATTTGCAGTTGTGCCAATTCTATCAACCACTGCGAACAGACCAGGTGCGGCCAGCGGCGTCAAAATACCGTGCCATGTGCCGCGGTGAAAGTTGACACCTTGGTGCGGCGCAGTAAGGAATGCGCGTGGCGCCGCGGGCTTACCATCAACGTCTTCAGCAACGATCACCAGAAACGGATTTTCCGTCATCGGGAGAAATGCTTGGCTGCCCTCGGGGTGTCGTTCCAGCAGGTCAAAGCTGTAGGGAAGGCTACGCGGCTGTGCGTTAAACAGGCTCAGACCTGCCCGCCCCTCAGGACCGAAGTCGAGGGTGGCGCGGTCGTGGTAGCGACCACACAGACCTGCGTTGATGAGCTTGTCAGGCTCACCCGCACAGTCCAGCACATCCCCAAAGGGCTCAAATGCCTCAGTGGTGAGCGGCTGAATCCTGATCTCAACGCTCATAGCGGCATGTGACGGTTCACGTCTTTGTACAGCAAGTAGCGGAACGGCTGATCACCTGTGGCCGTGCAAGCCTGCGGGCAGAATGCGCGGAGCCACATAAAATCACCGGCAACGACGGGCACCCAATCCTTGTTCAGCAGATAGTCAGCACTGCCCTGCAGAACATAGAGGCCATGCTCCATCACATGCGTTTCAGCGAACGGGATCACACCACCGGGTTGGAAGGTCACGATATTGACATGCATGTCGTGGCGCAGATCGTCTGGCTCAACAAAGCGAGTGGTCGCCCAAACGCCGTCGCAATCGGGCATTACAGTTGGGGCAACTTCTTGGTCAGAGGTTACAAATGCCTCGGGCAGATCAACGCCTTCCGCCCCGGCATAGCGTTTACGGACCCAGTGAAACTGCGCCACCCCACCGCTGTCGTTCCAGATCGTCCACATCGCCTCTGGCGGAATATATGCATAGCCGCCCGCGTCCAGCACGTGACGCGATCCGTCAATGTTGAGCGTGACCTGCCCCGTGGCGACAAAAATTACCGATTGCGCGTCTTCATCCACTTCGGGCGCGTCAGTCCCACCTGCAGGGGCAAGCTCGACTGCGTATTGGCTGAACGTCTCGGCAAAGCCTGACATTGGACGGGCCAGCACCCACATGCGCATGCCAGTCCAACCAGGCAAAAAGCTGGTGACGATATCGCGCTGAGTTACAGCGGGCAGAACGGCATAAGCAGGCGTGAAAACGGCAGTGCCTTCGGGCGACACGCTTTGATCCGGCAAACCGCCGGGGGGGAAGGCATAGGTCATAGTATTTGATCCAATCTGATGCGGGCGATGCGCTCAACCTGCTTGCAGGCGGTGGTGAATTCGGTGTCGGTGTCATTGGCAATCCGCGTCTCGAATGCGCGTATAATGCCGTCTTTGCTGTGATCTTTCACCGCGATGATGAAGGGGAAGCCATGCTTGGCCACATAGGCGGTGTTCAGCTCGGTGAACCGCACACGCTCCGCATCTGTCAACGCGTCGAGGCCTGCACTAGATTGCTCTGCCGTGCTTTCCACCGTGAGGCGGTCCGCGGCCGCAAGTTTGCCAGCCAGATCAGGGTGCGCCGTTAATACGCCAAGCTGCTCATCGTGGCTGGCTGATCGAAACATTCGCGCCAAGGCGCTATGCACGCCAGCGGCGCTGTCATGTGCTGGGCCAAGCTCCAGATCAAACGCACGCTCGGCAATCCATGCGGAATGCTCGAATATGCTCCCGAAACGCTCATCAAACTCGGCACGCTCCATACGGCTGGGGTGGATGCGCACAACAGGCGGATGGTGCTCGCGCCAATGCGTCGCAATCTCGATACGGCGCGGGGTCCAAACACCCTCAAACCCTTTGATATAGTCAAGGAACCGCGCAAGCGCCTGTACCCGACCAGGGCGTCCAATCAAACGACAATGCAGCCCGATCGACATCATCTTGGCAGCACCCCCAACCCCTTCGGCATAAAGCGCATCAAAGGTGTCGCAGAGATAAGTGTAGAACTGATCCCCCGAATTGAACCCCTGCGGCGTGGCAAAGCGCATGTCGTTACAATCAAGCGTATAGGGAATGATCAACTGTTCCGTACCTGCGATGTCGGACCAATAGGGCAGATCATCGTCATAGGTGTCAGAGACATAATCAAACGCACCCGTCTGCGCAGCAAGGCGCACGGTGTTTTCGCTTGTGCGGCCACAGTACCAGCCGCGCGGGGCCTCTCCAGTGACTTCGGTATGCAAGCGGATCGCCTCCGCCATATCTGCAGCCTCAGCCTCTTCGCTGTGATCTCGGTAGTCGATCCATTTCAAACCATGGCTTGCGATCTCCCAGCCTGCAGTTTGCATCGCCTCCACCTGCTCGGGTGCACGGGCCATTGCACTGGCAACGCCGTAAACCGTGACCGGCACATGGGCCTGCGTGAACAAACGGTGCAAACGCCAGAAGCCAGCGCGGGCACCGTAGTCATAGATGCTCTCCATGTTCCAATGCCGCTGGCCAGGCCAAGGTGCCGCACCGACAATCTCTGACAAAAACGCCTCAGAGGCAGCATCGCCATGCAGGATGTTATTCTCGCCACCCTCCTCATAGTTGAGGACAAATTGCACTGCGATCCGTGCCGCATTCGGCCATTTGGGGTCAACAGGCGCGGCACCATAGCCGGTGAAGTCTCTGGGATAGCGTGTCATTGAAAATCCTTTAACGCAGTGCGCTGCCACATTGCACAAAACATCCCACACCCGCAATTTCCAAACGCAGGGCCACCAATAATAACAAGGGCCCAAAAACAGTCAGGCCGGACATTTCTGTCCAGCCTGCCGCTCGCCCGATTGTCACTGAGACTGTTTTTCTTATTATTATTCAGCTGGGTATTATTAACCGCTGGCCTAACTGGATCTGTTCGGGAGATTGTAGTGTGCTCTGGTTGGCCTCAAGAATACGCGAATATTCCGTGGGGCTGCCAAAGAATTGGAGGGCAATATAGGCAAGGCTGTCGCCCGCCTGAACGCGGTAAACGCGCTTACCATTTACGTTCTGTGTACGTGCTACAGAAGCTGCAAAAATTTTACGCGACATGTCAAATGCCGCATCAGCACCTTCGCTGCTGTGACTATTGCGCAGCGATGTTTGAACTAGGTTGAACATCATCGTCTCCACATCGACCGCACCTTGGGGTGTGATAAGCGAGCGGGACATCTCGATCTGGCCCGCTGCCATCGCTTCCAGCAATGTCTCCGATGCGTAGTCACTTAAAAGCGGTGCATTGATAGTAAGCAACCGAACCCGTTCGACGCCGCTTTGCTCATACTGTTCGATCTCGAAGACGCCCGCCATGACACCTTCACGCAACATGCGGATTTTGTTGCGGCTCAAAATTTCCAGCGCTTCTCTGCTAAGGCGTGCATTGCTCCGCTCGGGTTGTTGCGGTTGCGCTGCTGAGCGCTGAAGTCCCGCCAAAACAGTGGCGGTTAAGTCAGATTGGGGCGTGCTCACTGTTTCAGGAATGACAGTGCTCACATTTGTCATGTCAGGCGTGAGTGCGCGTGTTGCCGTCTCTGTCATCGGCTCTGCTTCAGCAGGTACAGGAACACTCGGCTCAGTCATCGGAGCAGAGAACGTGGCCTGCTGCTGCGTCCCTTCTTCATCGCCGTTAAACATCCAAATAGCGGCCCCAAGTCCAAGGAAGAACGTTGTTCCGACTACGGCTGCAACACCCAGCAAACCTCCATTGCGAGCCAGAAATCCAGCATCGGGTTGCGCCATCTGCCCAAGTGCAGCCAAGCGAGCATTTTGTGCGCTTGCATTGGTCTTCGCCACCGGTGCCGGAATGGGTGTAGGTTCTGGCGAGGGCGCAGTTAGGCGTTGCTCCCACTCTGCTCGGTCAAATTCTTGATCAACAACCGTTTGAACATCAGGCTGCGGCGCAGGAGCAGGTTCAAACGAGTTTGGTGACCCTACTTCATAGAAGTCGTCGACATCGTTGCTGTACAGCTCTGGTGGTGCTCCCTGACCATCGGCTTGGGATACAGTCTCATCATGATCCACCTGCGGAGGTTTTTCTGCTAGAAAAACCTCTGGTGAGGTATCCACAACCCGTTCGGGCGATGTGTTGAACGAAATTTTTGGCTTATTGGTTTTCACTGCGATTATTCCTGAACTGTCAAACCAACAACGGACCACACCTGCATGCCACCGCGATAATAGCGGATTTTCTCAGGAGGGTAGCCGACCTTCAAAAGGTGCGAGATCAAAACGCCCGCATCATTCTGGGTCGGTCCATTGTCAAAAAAGACAAGGTCTTGCGCGTCGGCAAAGTTAAACACATCCTCAAAGGCACGCGCACCAAGCGCTTTGAGGATCTCATCACGAAATTCATTTTCCGCAGACAGCGTTTCATGCGGCAGGCTCACTGAGCCGGGAATATAGCCAAGCGTGCGATCAGTAGGCATCCGTGCATCCATAAGCAATCCAGCGTTTTCGCCAACAGCCGTCATGAGAAAATCAAGAACCTGCCCCTCGATAACCGTTTCGATCCCAGCTGCAGCTGCTTGTGGCGCAATACAGCATGGATCACATGACGTGGCTACTCCCGCAAAACGACTGGCGTATGCTGTAGCATTCGCAGAACTCGGTCCGACCTCTAGTCGCGCACCGCCGAAATTGAACGTCACTTCTGCAGTGGTCGAGTAATCTTGCGCAACTACGCTTCCTGCATTCAAGAAAACTGCCGCCGCTAAAATTGCTGCCGGTCCAATCATGCTGTCCCCCAGACCTTGGGCACCATATATAGTTTTTGTTGCCACAAAAATGGTCGCCCTGACATAATGGAACCAGATATAGGCTGATACCGAATCAGTCGTCAAAGCAAAAACTGCCCGCATAGGGGAAAAGACCTGATTGATTTCCCGCTTAAGGGGAATTTATTCCCTCAGAACCTGAATGCAGGAGATTTCTGTACAGTCTGGTGAAATTTGCTAATCATTCGATCAACTAAACTAACCCCCATATCCTATTGGAGTACTGCATGTCCGACGGTTTTCTGACCACACATGTCCTCGACACTGCCTTGGGCCGCCCTGCAGCGGACCTGAAAATTACGCTGTTCCGGATTGAGGGCGATACCCGCACTCAATGCGCACAGATGCGCACGAACGCAGACGGACGCACCGATAGCCCAATCTTGCCAAAGGGTAACTTCACCACTGGCACTTATGAGCTGGTCTTTGCCGCAGGTGCATATCTCGATGCTATCGGCACGTCACCAGAAGAACCCCGCTTTCTCGATGAGATTCCAATCCGCTTTGGCATCTCGGAGCAGGACTCTCACTACCACGTGCCACTGTTGCTCTCGCCCTTCGGTTTTTCCACTTATCGCGGCAGCTAACGCTACGCCATGCCGCCTTGCAAACAGGCGGTGTGGCATGCGAGTTTGGGCAGGTAAATCCGCGAAAGGCACCGCCTTATGACTGTCGATACCCAAACCGCCACAACACAGACCTTCAAGCACCTGCCGCAAGTGACTGAGCCGCGTAATGGTGGCATACCGCTTGATCTCAACTGGGTGTTGGGTGTGCAGGCCAATACTTCCGCAATTGAGCGTCGCGCAGCCTCGTTGCCCGCCCGCCGCTCGGTGAAGAAGGATTATCAGGCCACATGGCTGCTCAAGGCCGTCACATGCATCGACCTTACGACCTTATCCGGCGATGACACCGCCCGCCGTGTGGGACGGCTGTGCGCAAAAGCACGCCAGCCTATCGTGGCACAAACGCTCGCAGCAATAGAGATGCCCCCGATCACCGTAGGTGCCGTGTGTGTGTATCATGAGATGATCGCCCCCGCCGTGGCCGCTCTACATGGCACTGGCATCCCTGTCGCCGCTGTCTCAACAGGCTTTCCTGCAGGCCTGTCGCCCCTGCCCCTGCGCATCGCAGAAATCGAGCAATCAGTCGCTGCAGGTGCCGCAGAAATCGATATTGTCATCTCGCGCCGCCATGTGCTGGAAGGTAACTGGCAAGCGCTTTATGATGAAATGTGTGCCTTCCGTGCTGCCTGTGGCAACGCCCATGTAAAAGCAATCCTTGCCACGGGTGAGTTGGGTAGCCTACGCAATGTTGCCCGTGCCAGCCTCGTTTGCATGATGGCCGGTGCAGATTTCATCAAAACCTCGACCGGCAAGGAAAGCGTGAACGCAACGCTGCCCGTAACCCTTGTGATGATCCGCGCGATCCGCGACTATTTTGATCACACAGGGTACCGCGTCGGCTATAAACCTGCGGGCGGCATCTCCAAAGCAAAGGATGCCATCACCTATCTCGCCTTGATCAAGGAAGAGTTAGGCGACCGCTGGCTCCAGCCTGACCTGTTTCGCTTTGGTGCCTCATCCTTGCTGAACGATATTGAGCGCCAGCTAGAGCATCACGTCACCGGCAACTACTCCGCCAGCTACCGCCACCCAACATCCTGAACCGAAAGCCACACAGATGACCGTATCCGATATTTTCGCGACCATGGACTATGGCACCGCTCCCGAAAACGCCGCTGAGGCATTGGCATGGATTGTGGATCAGGGCAGCCGCTTTGGGCATTTCATTGACGGCACCATGACCCCTCTGGGCGAAGTCTTTGAGAGCCGGAATCCAGCCAATGGAGAAATCCTCGCGCATCTCACCCAAGGCACCCAAGCCGATGTTGATACCGCGGTAAGAGCCGCCCGCCGCGCCCAGCCGAAATGGGAAGCAGCAGGCGGTCATGCACGCGCAAAAATGCTCTATGCCCTCGCGCGTCTGTTGCAAAAACACAGCCGCCTTTTCGCTGTGATGGAGACCCTCGACAACGGGAAGCCCATCCGGGAGGCCCGCGACATTGATATCCCGTTGGCCCAGCGGCACTTTTATTACCACGCAGGCATGGCACAACTGATGGAATCTGAGCTGCCGGATGCATCCGCCCTTGGCGTCTGCGGCCAGATCATCCCGTGGAACTTTCCTTTGCTGATGCTGGCATGGAAAATTGCCCCCGCACTGGCGATGGGCAACACAGTCGTCCTCAAACCCGCCGAATACACTTCCCTCACCGCACTTCTGTTTGCAGATATCTGCACCCAAGCAGGCGTGCCTAAGGGTGTTGTGAATATCATCACAGGCGACGGGGCTGTGGGTGAGATGATCGTAAATGCCGACGTAGACAAAATTGCCTTCACAGGCTCCACCGCTGTAGGTCGCCGCATCCGCGAGGCCACCGCAGGCAGCGGCAAAGTGCTGTCTTTGGAACTCGGCGGAAAATCCCCCTACATCGTCTTTGACGACGCCGATATCGACTCCGCCGTCGAAGGGCTCGTCGACGCAATCTGGTTCAACCAAGGCCAAGTCTGCTGCGCAGGGTCCCGCCTTTTGGTGCACGAACCCGTCGCAGATATTTTACACGCCAAACTGCGCGCGCGGATGGACAAGCTGCGCATAGGTTCGCCACTGGATAAAAGCATCGACGTTGGAGCCATCGTGGATCCCAAGCAGTTGGATGCTATCACTGCCATGGTTGCTGCTAATACTGCTGGTACCACTCATGTCACCGCCTGTGAGATGCCAGTGGAAGGCAACTACTACCCACCCACCCTCATCGCCGACCTACACCCTGCCGATACGCTGATGCAGGAGGAAATATTTGGGCCAGTCCTCGTATCCACCACCTTCCGCACCCCAGCCGAAGCTGTGAGCATCGCCAACAACACACGTTACGGCCTCGCCGCGACCGTTTGGAGCGAGAATATCAACCTTGCCCTCGATATGGCCCCGAAACTCGCTGCTGGTATTGTCTGGATCAACGGCACAAACATGATGGATGCCGCCGCAGGCTTCGGCGGGGTGCGCGAAAGCGGCTTTGGCCGTGAGGGCGGCTGGGAGGGGCTGAGCGCCTACACCAAACCCGCCAAAAATGGTAAAGCTCTTAAATTAATCGCACCCTTTACAGGCAAAGGCACACCATCCGAAGACGCCATCGACCGCACCGCCAAACTCTATATTGGCGGCAAACAGACCCGCCCCGACAGCGGCTATTCCACGCCCGTCTGGGCCAAAAATGGCAAACTCCTCGGCCACATCCCCAACGCATCACGCAAGGATGTCCGCAACGCCGTTGAAGCGGCGCAGGCTGCAAAAGGTTGGAGCAAAACCACGGGCCACACCCGCGCTCAAATCCTCTACTTCATCGCAGAAAACCTCGCCGCACGCGGCGCTGAGTTCGCGCACACCCTCGACCAGATGCAAGGTGGCAGATCAGGCGTACAAGAAGTCGATGCCGCCGTGCAGAGCCTATTCACCTATGCGGCATGGGCCGACAAATATGACGGCCAAATTCACGGCGTCCCGATCCGCGGCGTAACGCTCGCGATGAAAGAACCTGTCGGCGTTATTGCCGCCCTCTGCCCCGCGGCACACCCACTCTTGGGCCTCGTTGCCGCAGCGGCCCCCGCCATTGCAATGGGCAACCGTCTGATCCTGAGCGCATCGGAGCCATTCCCCCTAGCAGCCACAGATTTCACACAAGTTCTGGAAACATCCGACGTGCCCGCAGGTGTTGTGAACATCCTCACTGGCCCGCACAAAGACGTGGCCGATACGATGAGCCGACACATGGGCATCGACGCCGTCTGGAGCTTTAGCGATCCCACACATGATGCAACAATCGAGCATGGGTCAGCAAGCAACCTAAAACGCACATGGGTTCAGAACGGCACAGCCATCGACTGGACAAAACCAGACGCAGAAACATTTCTGTCCCAATCAATAGAGGTCAAGAATATCTGGATACCTTACGGCGAGTGAAACTTCGCCTTAGTTTGCCAACAGGCCGCTGATCTATGCCCCGAATGAGGCATAGATCAGCGATAGATTACTCTGTGGCCAAGCCTTCAGGCTTACCCACGACCACAAAATGGAGCCCGCCGGGGTCCATCAATTCACCCGCCACACGCTTCACATCTTCCAGCGTCACACGGTCCACTTTCTCGTTGCGGGTCTTGATGTACTCAGCATCCAACCCGATCAGCTGCATCCCCACAAGTATACCAGCAATCGTACTATTTCCATCAAACCGGAGCGGATAAGCGCCCGTCAGATATGTCTTGGCATTGCCCAACTCTTCTTCGGTGACGCCATTCTCAGCAGCCAGACGCCACTGATCCTTGATCACGTCAATCGCCTCTGCAATGCGGTCATTGGAGGAGCTGACAGACCCCATGTAGACATCTGCCAGATCCCTTGAATGGAGATAGGAATAGACGCCATAGGTCAGCCCACGCTTCTCGCGCACTTCTTGCATCAAACGGCTTTCGAATGATCCGCCGCCCAAAATCTGGTTCAACAAAACAGCCGCGAAATAGTCATCGTCATTGATGGAAATTCCGCGCTGGCCAAACAAAGCCACCGACTGCGGTGTGTCGAACTCGACAACCGTAATTCCGCCTTCAATCTGCGCCTCTACTTTTGGTGGTAACATCAGCCCAGATGCGGGCAAATCACCGAGCAGTAAATCCAGCAAACTGCCCAACTGCTCAGGCGTAATATCCCCAACCGCACTCACCAGAACACGGTCACGGACCAGCACATTGCGATGTGCTTCAATCAGATCGTCCCGTGTCAGCGCTGCGACACTCTCGGTCGTGCCCGCTTCGACAGTCCCGTATGGATGCTCTCCAAAAGCCATACTGGCAAAGGTCTTGCTGGCAATGTCATTCGGGTCTTTGGCATTAAATGACAGCCCCGAGATGACCTGCGCCCGCACCCGCTCAATATCAGTTTCATCAAACAATGGATTTTGCATCGCGTCGCGCAGGAGCGCCACGGAAGCATCAAAATTCTCGGTCAGAAACCGCGCCGAAACCGACAGCTGCTCCGAGCTGGAGCTGAAGCCAAAACTGGTCGCAAGCGCCTCTTTTGCCCGCGCAAACCCGCGCGCGTCCAGATCACCAGAGCCTTCCTCGAGCAGGCCGGTCATCAAATTGACTGCACCACGCTTACCATCCACGTCCAATGACGTCCCACCGACAAAAGCAATCTCAAGCGCGATGAACGGCAGCGAGTGCTCCGCGACCAACCACGCATCAATGCCGCCCGGAGAGGTAATCGTCTGGATATCAACTTCGGCGCGCGCAGGAAGGGCAGCCATCGTCCCCAAAAACAGAGCTGTTGCAAAACGGATCATTCGGCTTCTCCTTCAGGGCGTATCAACCAGCCAGTGACCGATGCCTCACGGCGCAGCAGGGTGGCGGCTTGCATGATATCTTCGGCAGTCACAGCATCAAGGATCGCGGGCCATGCCTGCACATCCTCAATGGTCAAACCAGAGGTCAGCGCGCGACCATAGCGGTTGGCAATGCCATCCACATTGTCTTGCGCATAAATCTCAGAAGCACGGATTTGCAGTTTGATCCGCTTAAGCTGTTCTTCGTCCACGCCAGTTTCCAGAAAATCTGCAAAAGCTTGATCAAGGGCCGCTTCACCCTCCTCTAAGCTCACGCCCTCTGAGGGGACAACGATCATGCGGAATGTCGTGTCATCCAGCGATACACCAGAATACCACGCGGCAGTATAAGTGCTCACCTGCGTATCAAATTGAAGCTTCTCGGTGAAAAAGGAGGTTGTCCCACCACCAAGGATCTCTGACAAAAAGGTCAGTGCTGCGGCGGTTTCCTGCGCGCCACTGTCCCGTTCTGGCACCAGATAGCTGCGCGAGACATAAGGCTGCGCCACACGTGCATCGCGGAATATCACACGACGCTCGGCGTTCTGATGCGGCTCCTCCGTGCGCAAACGGTCGGGTAGGTCTGGGTTGCGCGGGAGTGGGCCATAGTGCTGTTCAGCCAAAGCGCGCACTTCGTCGGGCGTTACATCGCCCGAGACCACAAGGATTGTATTGTTTGGCGAATAGTACAGCTCGTAAAAGCTCAGCGCATCGTCGAGATCCAACTCTCCCATCTCATGCATCCAGCCGATGATTGGCGTGCCGTAGCGGTGGTTGAGGTATTGCGCAGCGCTAAGCTGCTCACCAAACAATGCTTGGGGATTGTTTTCGGTGCGTTGGTTGCGCTCTTCAATGATCACATCACGCTCGGTGGCGATATTCTCTGGCGTGAGGCGGATGTTTTCCATCCGGTCCGCTTCCATTGTCATCATTAGCTCAAGGCGGTCCGCCGCGACACGCTGAAAATAGGCGGTATAATCATAGCTGGTAAACGCATTATCGCGCCCACCATTTGCAGCAACCACCTTCGAGAACTCACCGGATTCCATTTTGTCAGTCGCTTTGAACAGCAGGTGCTCAAGAAAATGCGCGACGCCAGAAGATCCCTTTGGCTCATCTGCGGAACCGGCAAGGTACCATAGCATATGCTGGACCACGGGCGCACGATGGTCTTCCACCACAACAACCTGCATCCCGTTGTCGAGCAAGAAGTCAGTGACCTTACCACTCGTTTCGGCCAGTGCGGCTGCTGGGAGCAAGAGAGAAGCCATCAAGGCAGTTCGGGCATATCGCAACATCAAATTGGTCCTTTTCGGTCAAACGTCAGGGCGCATACCCCATAGGTACGCTCGCGCATCACAGGTTCAAGCCACGCGACGTAATATCACAGAGATGTAATATGAGTTCAGTTGGTCGGTGGGGCAGAAGGCGTCCGTGCACCTGCACCGCGCCAACGGCGTTGCTCGGCCTGCGCATCGAGAGCCTGACGGCGGTACGCTTGGTTATAGCGGTCAACTGGAACAATGCGGTACTGCGTCAAACGCGATTTGCGACGACGAAAATCAGCATCCGTTTGTGCGAGTGTGGCACGAATGCTCGGGCTAACGCCTAGACGGCTCGCGTGTTGTACCAGCGCACCATCGCGTGCAGGGATCGGCCCATTCGAATCACCCACATTGCCACCAAAAGCTTTGACCCCGTCAGCAACAGCGGAACGATCCGTACGGTTGGCTCCACCCGGCGTCGGCGTAGGCAGTTCGGAATAATTTGCAGGCGCCTCTAACGTAGCAACTGGCTTGATGCCGAACTCGTCGGGGCCTTTGGAGTTACTCTCCAACTGGCGCAGGCCAACATTCGCACAACCCGCGACCAGCAGGGGTAACACAAACAACAAAGCAGTTTTACGCATCAGAGGCCTCCAGATCGCCATTGCCCCTCAATATCGCAGGCAAACGTACAATGTCACCCGCCTTTTTTCACGGATTTGCTGCGCGGCTTGTTCTTGCCACTTCGCTTTGGGGGCTGTGCATCGTCATCGGTAAAGAAAATAAGGCCCAACGCCCCTGCAAAAATAAAGACATCAGCGATGTTAAATACAAACGGATTATTGATACCACAGCAAGACATGTTCAAGAAATCAAGAACATAGCCGTAAACCAGACGGTCAAACACATTGGCCAGCGCGCCACCTATCAGCAAACCCGCGCTAAACTGAGCAAGACGAGTATCAGCATTTTTACGTGCCCACCAGATCACAGCAACACAGATTATCGTGGCAAGAACAATTAAAATCCAACGGCTCGCTTCAGATCCACCGCCAAAAAGACCAAAATTGATGCCACGGTTCTCGCCATAGCGAAAGTTCACGAGGGGCGGCAGCACGTCAATGCTGCGAATACGCGCAAGCTCCATCATGTGGATCACCACATATTTGCTGATCTGGTCGATGGCAAAAGCCGCAAAGCCCGCCCAGAAAATTATCCGCATAGAACATGCCCCTCGTTACTCAATGCCGGAAATGACGCATTCCGGTAAACACCATAGCCAGACCTGCCTCATCTGCGGCAGCAATCACTTCATCATCACGCATGGACCCACCTGGCTGGATAAGCGCAGTCGCCCCAGCCTCTGCCGCAGTCACCAAACCATCAGCAAAGGGAAAGAACGCATCAGACGCCACAACAGACCCCTGCGTGAGCGGCGTAGACAAGCCTATCGCCTCCGCCATATCCACTGCCTTGCGCGCCGCAATCCGCGTGCTGTCCACACGGCTCATCTGGCCCGCACCAACACCCACAGTTGCGCCATCTTTGACGTAAATAATTGCATTGGACTTAACATGCTTTGCCACCGTCCATGCAAACATCATGTCTTTCATCTCTTGCTCGGTGGGCTGACGCTTGGTCACGACCTTCAGATCGTCCATGCTTACCCGTCCAATATCGCGGCCCTGTACCAGCCAGCCACCTGATACCTGACGCGGCGCAAGGCGCGCTGCAGTTGTATCGGCCAAGCCGCCCGTGGTGAGCAGGCGCAGGTTCTTCTTGGCCACAAAGATTTTGATCGCATCAGCGTCTGCACCAGGGGCAATCACAACTTCGGTGAAGATGCCTGTAATCGCCTCAGCCGTCTCGGCATCCAACGTCTGGTTCAGCGCAATAATTCCGCCAAAGGCAGAGGTGCGGTCACAATCAAACGCACGCGCATAGGCTTCGGCCATCGTCGCACCCGTCGCCACACCGCATGGGTTGGCATGTTTGATAATAGCTACTGCAGGGCCACTGGCAGGATCAAACTCAGACACCAATTCAAACGCGGCATCGGTGTCATTAATGTTGTTATATGACAGTTCTTTACCTTGATGCTGCTGCGCCGTGGCCACGCCTGCGCGGCTGGAACCGTCAGAATAAAATGCCGCCGACTGATGCGGGTTCTCGCCATAGCGCAATGTCTGCGTCAGCGTCCCGCCAAAGGTGCGGCGGCGCGGTGTGCCGCCCACAGCGTCGGCCATCCAAGTCGAGACCGCAGTGTCATAGGCCGCCGTGCGCGCATATGCAGTCTGAGCCAAACGCTGGCGCATTGCATAGGTTGTCTGGCCGTCATTGGCCTCAAGCTCAGCAATATAGGGCGTGTAATCTTCCACATCGACGATCACACCGACAAAGCCATGATTTTTCGCAGCAGAGCGGATCATCGCTGGGCCTCCAATGTCAATATTCTCGATGGCTTCGGCGTATTCAGCGCCCTTGGCGACAGTTTCCTCGAACGGATAGAGGTTCACCACGACCAGATCGATCCCGCCGATCCCGTGCTCCTCCATCGATGCCATATGCCCCGCGTCATTGCGCAGCGCCAGCAATCCACCATGCACAACAGGGTGCAGTGTTTTTACGCGCCCGTCCATCATCTCGGGAAAGCCTGTGACCTCAGCCACGTCCTTCACATCCAAGCCCGCTTCGCGCAACGCCTTTGCTGTTCCACCGGTTGAGAGCAACTCAACACCAGCCTTCACCAAGGCGTGGCCAAACTCAACCAAACCGGTTTTGTCGGAAACAGAAAGAAGGGCGCGTTTTACAGGGTAGAGATCAGCCATGGCAGGGGCTCCTTTGGTCAGTCGTCATCGAGGTACGGGTCATCCCGTTCCAAATCACGCACGCCAATCGCAGTTTCCTGCGCTTTGGACAAGGACCAGCGCACCCGAGTGGCGGGATTTATCGCACGACCCGTTAGCACAATCTGCTGCGACGCACGCGGTTTCAGGCGCGTTGTCTCCAGATAAGCGCCTGCTTCCAGCGTCAATTCGGTAATGCCATCATGGCGGAAAACCCACATCTCACCAGACTTTAGCGCCATCGACACTGCCGCTCCACCTAGATCAATTGTGGCGTCCACTTCAGGGTGCAGGTGAAAGCAGATCTCAAAACGCAGCCCTTTGAGTTGGGTTTTATCCAACGCACGATCAAATCGCCGCTTTTCCACGTCTTCCAGTGCCAGCAGCATATCTTCGCCCGCCACTGCCCGCCCGTCATGGGTCAGCTCAAGCGTGCGTGCATGGGTCAAACCGTGGGTCAAAACATATCCGTCATGCCCGCCCTGAAACTTCATCCCGTCACTGACAGGCATAATCTCCACAGGCACATGAGTCGGGACGTCAATCAGCGCCTCAACCCCCGTGCGCTTGTCCACACCGTCTAACCGTGCGCTGGAATAGCCACAAAAGCTGAGTGTGGAATGCGATGGTGTCGCCCGTCCAGCACGCCGCCAGTCCAGCCCGAAGGATGCACCAGAGCCGCAGTTAACAATCAAAGGTCGCCGCCCTGACGTTAACTCGAACGCCAGCGTCGAGGCATGCGCATTGGCCGAGGCTGCACCGCTGGGTGGCGCGCTCGCATCTATAATCACACTAGTTCGTCCCGCCGACAGACGGGCATACCCCATCGACAATCCTTCAGGCTGTATCTTGCGTACACCAGAGGAGGCCAATGCATGATCAAGCCAACCTTCCAACCCGCGCCCACCACCATGGAATCGTGCCAGCCCACCATCAGAATGGCGCAGCGTCCGCAATGTTGGTGCAATCCACTCGATCGCGGCCAGATGCGGCTGCGGCATGCCGCGCCCTGCATCAGATAATGCCGCCGCCGCCCACGTGAGCAGTGTAAAGACATCAAGCAATTCTTCGGGATTGCGCGTGGGCAAGCCACCTTGCGCGTCGATCTGGGTCTCGCATTCGCGCGCCAACGCCTTGATTGCGGGATCAGCAAGCTCCTCCAACCCCTCAAGCGATAAACCAGCATAGATTAAACCAGTCAGCGCCTCAAACCTTGCCAAACCGGGCGCAGCGGCATGCCAACGCTTCGACAAAAAGCGGGTCTGCTGGGTCAATGACTGATAGAAGGCTTCGCTGTCGGGTGCATTCTCACCCCCAACCTGCAGGACGAACAAGGCATGATTGATCCAGCGGATCAAACGGCGGCCTGTCAGGTCTGGCGACCAGCCAACGCCCTGCCCGCCACCATAAAGTTCTATCCATTGCCACAACCATTTCTGCGCTGCACGGCGCGAAATGCTATCACCCACTGCTGCCAAATCATCCAACCACGCAAACCCGTGCAAGCTTTCGGAGAATGCAGTATCAGGTGCGTCAACTTCCCATGGCGTATTTTCAGGCGCTGTAATCAAACTGCCTGCAAATAGGAAATTCCCCGCCGCCAACTGCCGCCCCCGCGCAAAGGAACCGATTGTACGAGGCTCGGGAGACGAAACAAAACCGCGCACTTGTCCATGCGCCCTTGCGGCCATGCGCGCGTGCAAACGGTTTAACAAACGCGTGCGATGCGCGCTCAACTGTGAAAATCGGGTCATGTGCTCTGCCTATACGCTCTGCTGGCGTTTAGCGTAGTCTAACCTGCGCACACCAAGGTGTCACCGCATTTCGGGCGCAATTTCGCCCATGCTGACATATAGGCGACGGACCGCCCGAAATGCTGCCCCTTGCCCAGAGCAGCCCAGCATTGCACTTTGGCGAAATGATAGCTTCCCTTATGATGTATGCCCGCCCCGAACTCGAAGGTGCACACCGCCGTTTCTGGCGCGCAATTCGCGCCAGTCTTGCCGTTCGCGACATCCCCTCGCCACCCGAATTATCCCAGACAGCGGGCGAATTCAGCGTCTGGGAAGACCCTGCACTGGTGTTCAGCCAGACCTGTGGAATGCCCTACCGCACGCGTCTGCACGACAAAGTGCAAATTGTGTGCACGCCCGACTATGGCTTGGACGGTTGCCCCACTGGATATTACCGCTCCGCGATTGTCGTGCGCAAAGATGACCCCCGCACAGAGTTACCCGAGTTTGCAAAAGCACAGATGGCCTTCAACATGAGTCATTCACAATCTGGTTTCGCCGCCCTTTATGCTCACACACAGCCATTGGGATTCTGGTTTCCCAACAGGATTCAAAGTGGCGGACATCTCAGCTCTGCCGAAATGATCGCTCAGGGTAACGCAGACATCGCTTGCCTTGACGTCCAGACGTGGCGGTTGATCCAACGCTACGAACCCATGGCGGCGCAATTGCGCGTGCTCGAATATACAAAACCCACGCCAGCGCTGCCCTACATCACAGGGCCGCAACACAATCCACTCGTGATCTATGATGCTTTGTCCGAAGCATTCTCAAAAATAGATACCACTGATCGTGAAGCACTCGATTTGCGCGGACTCGTGAAAATCGACCCAAGCGAATATCTCGCCGTGGCGAACCCGCCCGCTGACGCTGTGCTTTAATCAGCTTTGCGCAGGCAAACGATGTAGAACCCGTCCATCCCGCCAAGCTCTTCCCAAAAATCCGGACGCAGACGCAGACCGCCCTCGGACGAAATCCATTCAGGCTCTACGCCCGCAATGTTGAGCGCATCACGGTCCACCATCATATCGCCATGCCGCTCCAGCGCTTCGTCGATCTGAACCTCACCCTCGTCGGGCAGCAGGCTACAGGTGCAAAAAACCATCCGACCACCGGGTTTGAGCAGGGACCATGAGTGATCCAACAACTCTTCCTGCAACTCGATCAACGCGCCAAAGTCAGAGCCATCCTTGGCGTGCGGTAAATCAGGGTGACGGCGAATTGTGCCCGTTGCCGAACAAGGCGCGTCGAGCAGGATCGCGTCAAACTGACCCTGAAACTGCCGCGCGTCTTTGATAAAGGTCCGCGCCGTCAGGCCCGTCCGCGCGAGGTTCTCTTTCACCCGCTGCATGCGAGAATGATTGTCGTCCACGGCACGCACTTCCGCGCCCGTAGTGGCAAGCTGCATCGTCTTGCCACCCGGTGCGGCGCAAAGGTCCAGTACAACTTCGCCCTCTTGCGCGTTCAAAATCAGCGCCGGCAAAGCAGCAGCCGCATCCTGCACCCACCAATCTCCTTCAGCGAACCCTTCCATGGCCGAAACTTGGCCACCTTCATGCAGGCGCACCGATCCTGTCGGTAGCAAAGTACCGTTCAAACGCTCTGCCACAGAAGCCGCATCGCTTTTCGCCGTCAAATCCAGTGGCGCGCCCTTGAAATGCGCAGCCTCAATCGCAGCGATCGCATCAGAGCCCCAAGCTTCAACCAGCGGTCCGCGCAGCCATTTCGGCATCCGTGGTGCGCGGCGCTCGGTCCATGCTTCCTCGCCCTCAGCTGCAACTTTACGCAGTACCGCGTTTGTCAGCCCCTTAAGGTGGCTCAAATGCTTGTCCGCCGCCACAACTGACACCATTGCATTCACAACACCGTGCGCCGCACCACCCGTGCACAGTTCCAACGTGCCGACACGCAACGCATTGCACACGGTCAGCGGCGGGTACTTGTTCAGATGCTTTTGTAAAATCCGGTCCGCCCGCTCCATCCCGCGTAAAGTATCCTGCGCCAGACGCTGCGCCCGTGCACGATCTTCTGGTGCAAGCCTGTCCAGCACACCTGCGCCCAACAGTTCAGACATCAATTTCCCTTCCCCCAATATCTGGTCGAGCAGGAAAACAGCGGATTTACGGGCCGATACGCCGGTGTCTGACATGATGTAAGCTTTCTCTGTGCGGTCTGGCGGGTGGTTCGAAGGTTGTCTGGGGCAAGGGGCGACGTATATCAAGAGGGAGTTGATAAAGGAACGCCCAATGACCGAGACACCAACAGACGCAGGTCAGACTGTTGCAGATGCCCCAGCACCCGATCTGCCCCCAGCAGCCCAGCGTGCTTTGGCCGAGGCAGCGGAGCGTCGTAAGGCAGAACAGGCCTTGGAACTTCCACCAGAATTGGGTGGTCGTGACGGACCAGAGCCTGTCCGCTACGGCGATTGGGAAAAAAAAGGCATCGCTGTCGATTTCTAGTCTCGCCTGACGCGAAAAGCCCAAAGTTCCTGACAAACTCTGGGCTCCAAAACTTTTCTAATTTTATGGGCAGCTTATCGCAGCGAGAAATCAGCACTGTCTCCGCTGCCCTGATCCGACGTGAAGCGGATTTTCTTGCCCGAAGCTTTCACTTCCTGGCAGTTATATCCCAAGTCATCGCCACCCCACTCAAGCTTGCGGCAAAAGTAACCGTTCTTCCACGACCAGTTTCCAGTCACATCCCACGTTGCACCGCGACCAGAGATGGATCCGTTTGGGTTTACCTTAATCCGCACCAATGGTCGCGTAAGTGTCTTGCCCGCAACGATGGTCTTGAACTCTGCTGCACTGTTCACCTCAGAAAACTCGGCTGCGGCAGGTGTGGCTGCGGCGAATGTAAGCGCCGAAATTACTGTTAACACGTAGTTCACCTGGGTCTCTCCTCCGAGGTCCGTTATGACTATTACGTATCAAACAGTGATTTGGTTTCATTTAACCGAAAATAAAATAGCGATCCGAAACCTTATTCATTCAAGCCAAGCACATCGAGCATGTCATATTCACCCGGTTGGCGCCCCTGACCCCACAGTGCTGCCTTGAGCGCACCACGGGCAAACAGGGCGCGGTCCGATGCGATGTGGCGCAAGACAATCCGTTCACCAGCACCTGCAAACATTACATCATGCTCGCCCACAATATCGCCGCCGCGAATGGCCGAGAAGCCGATGTCGCCCCGGTTGCGCGCGCCTGTAATCCCGTCACGACCCGAAGCGCTCACATCCGCCAACGCAACACCGCGCCCCTCGGCAGCGGCCTCTCCCAGCATCAGCGCCGTGCCAGAGGGCGCATCGACTTTTTGATTGTGGTGAGATTCGATAATCTCAATGTCAAAATCCTCATCCAGCGCCGCTGCCACTTTCCTCGTGAGCAGCGTCAGCAAGTTCACGCCAAGACTCATATTCCCCGCCCGCACGATCACCGCGCACTGCGCTGGAGCACCAAGCTGAGCAATCTTGTCTGCCGTCATACCCGTGGTTCCAATCACATGCACAATCCCTGCCTCAGCCGCAGCCTGCGCAAACCCAATCGTCGCCATAGGTGCCGTAAAATCAATCACTGCCTGCGCATCCCGCATCCCTACAGCCGCATCATCGGCCACGATCACACCCAAAGCCGCGCCGCCCATGGCAACGCCAATGTCTTGCCCGACCCAATCATGGCCCGAACGCTCTATCGCGCCTGCCAGATGAGTGTGCGGGTTCAAAGCCACCTGCTGCACCAGCATTTGACCCATTCGGCCAGAGGCCCCTGTGATCGTGATACCTATTGTCTGTGTCATGGCGTGATCCTTTATCTGCTGATCAGCGGTGTAGCGCGACCGCATCCGCTTGGCAAAGAAGTTCATAGCGCTTAGATCATGCTCATGGCATATAACAAACCCAAAGAAAGCACCGGCCCCAACCAGCGAATGCTGCGCGTGGCCGAAACCATCCGCCGCTCACTCAGTGATGTGCTGGCTCGTGGCGATGTGCATGATCCCGATCTCAACCGCTTGTCCATCACCGTGGGCGAAGTGCGCACCTCTAATGATCTAAAAGTCGCGACGGCCTACGTGCTGCCCTTGGGTGGCATCGGTCAGGACGACGTCATCGAGCTGCTGAACCGCAACAAATACGAGCTCCGCAAGCTGGTGGCCAAACGCCTCACACTCAAGTTCTCGCCAGAGTTGCGCTTCCAGCTGGACCGCACCTTTGATCAGATGGACGAGACACGCCGCATGCTGTCCCAAGACCGCGTGCGCCGTGATGCGGATGCGCCCGATGATGACGGCGAGGCAGGCGAAGCATGATCTGGCGCGCAGCAGTCCTCGCTGCGCTCTGGATGCTGGCGCAACCCGCGCTGGCCGCTACCTGCCGTGAAGACACATATGAGGGCGTCGAATACGCAATCTGCGATGTGGATCTCACCCAAGAGGTACTGCGCCTGTTTCTATACGACGACAGCGGCACGCGTCCTTATGGTTATTTTAGCACCCTCAACGCCGCACTCGAAGACCAAGGCTTTGCATTAGGCTTTGCCACGAACGCAGGCATGTACCACGATGACCGCGCACCCGTAGGTCTCTATATTGAGGATGGCGAAACTGCGCAGCGCATCATCACAAACGCAGGGCCGGGTAACTTTGGTTTGCTGCCCAACGGTGTCCTCTGCCTGCGCGACCGCCGCGCTGATGTGATCGAGACTCTGCGCTATGTCAAAGACGCACCAGATTGCGCCAGCGCCACGCAATCAGGCCCGATGCTGGTCATCGACGGCGCATTGCATCCGCATTTTTTGCGCAATTCCACCTCTCGTTTCACTCGCAATGGTGTGGGCACCAGCGATGATGGCACCATCGCCAGCTTCGTCATCTCCAACAGCCCAGTTACCTTCCACGCCTTCAGCAGCTTGTTTCGCGAGCACCTCGGCCTGAACAACGCGCTCTATTTCGACGGTAATGTATCTCGACTGCGCGCGCCACAGCTTGGCCGTAATGATATCGGCTTTGGTGCGCTTGGCCCCATCATCGGCGTGGTAGAGGGGGAAGAGCTTCCTCCACTTCCAGAGCCTGAGCCCGCCCAAGAAGAACCTGCAGGCGAAGCCGATGATGCAGCACTTGAGGCACCTCAAGAAACCGACGACGAATAGCACCCGTTGCACGCAGCCGCACAATCTGCAAAACGGCGCCAAACACATCACATCCCCAAGATACTCAAGGACAGCACATGGCACGCAAACGCAAAGGGCGCGATATTTCAGGCTGGGTTGTCATCGACAAACCCGCAGGCCCCACTTCGACTGCTGTGGTGAACAAAGTGCGCTGGGCGTTTGACGCGAAAAAAGCAGGCCATGCAGGCACACTTGACCCAGATGCAACAGGCGTTCTGGCCATTGCATTGGGCGAGGCCACCAAAACTGTGCCTTTCATCACAGACGCGCTCAAAGCCTACGTTTTTACCGTCCGCCTAGGGGCCGCCACCAACACCGACGATCTGGAGGGCGAGATCATCGCCACCTCCGATCTGCGCCCCGACGATGCCGCGATTAAAGAAGCGCTGCACGCCTTTGTTGGTGATATCGAGCAAGTCCCACCCCAGTTCTCCGCCGTGAAAATCGACGGGGAGCGTGCGTATAAACGCGCCCGCGACGGTGAGGAGATGGAGATCGCTGCCCGCCCGCTTTACGTCGACAGCCTCATCATGCTTGAGCGCCCCGATATCGATCATGTCACGCTTGAGATGGTCTGTGGCAAAGGCGGATATGTCCGCTCCATCGCCCGTGACCTGGGCGAAGTGCTGGGCTGCAAGGGCCACGTGCGCGAGTTGCGCCGCACATGGTCAGGTCCTTTTGAGGTCGCCAATGGCATCACTCTGGCCCAAGTTGAAGAGATGGCAAAAACAACTGATCTTGACGCCTTCCTCGGTCCGCTCGAATTGGGGCTCCAAGACCTGCCCCAAGTCACCGCGAGCAGCGAAGGCGCACTGAAACTGCGCAACGGCAATCCTGGGATGGTCTTCGCAAAGGACATTGAATACGGCGATGAATGCTGGGCTTCCCAAGACGGTCAAGCCGTAGCCGTAGGTACTTATAAAGCAGGCGAATTGCATCCTTCACGCGTCTTCAACCCTTCTGAGATCAACGGCAGCTAGGCGCGATGATCACCCGCAGCCATACCAAGGGTGACGCCCCCTCCACAGCCATCTACTCTGACTGCGAACTTTACCGCTATAGCCTCACTCGCGTCTGGAATACGCAGGGACTGCGCGTGGTGTTCGTCATGCTCAATCCCTCCACCGCAACCGAAGTGCAGAACGATCCGACCATCCACCGTTGCGAACAACGCGCACGTGCTCTGGGGTTTAGTGGCTTTCGTGCTGTCAATATCTTCGCTCTGCGCGCCACTGATCCGCGCGATATGAAAGCCGCAGATGATCCCGAAGGCCCTGACAATGCAGATGCGCTGATCGAGGCCGCAACATGGGCTGACACAGTCATCGCCGCATGGGGCGTGCACGGGGAGCACCGCGGTCAAGGGCCAGCCACTGCCGCCAAACTCCGCGCAGCAGGCCACGCTTTGCACCACCTTGGCCTGACAAAAGCAGGTCACCCACGTCACCCACTCTACCTCCCCTACAGTGCACAGCCTGAATTATGGTCGATCACAGGCTAATTCAGGCAAACTGGCACGCCCCATTTACCTTTTTCGCGCTAGTGTTTTGACGACTCAGGGCAATTCTCCGCATAAAGCGGTTGGGCAAATGTCCGTAAATTATTGGAACATACACTATGTTATGATTAGCTGGATTGATGGGGTTGATGGCCGTGGGCGCCGTAACGTTTGTGGACCCTCAGCTGAACGACGAGGACGAAGGCGATTCGCCACCTCCCACGCCAGAGCGTGAGGACAAGCCCGACAATTTTGAGCCTGACTATGATCCACGTGGCGGCGATGATGCTGCACTCTTGCCACCACTCACGCCCTCCGCAGCTGATAGCGTTGTTCTGACAGAAGGGTCAAACGACAGCGAAACGATCCCCGGAGACGAGGACAACAACCGTACCCGCGGCCAAGGCAGTGCAGATACGATCAACGGCGGCATTGGAAATGACGAACTGCGTGGTGACGATGGCGACGACATCCTCGGCGGTGACGCTGGAAACAATACTCTGCATGGCAACGACGGGAACGATATCATCCATGGCGGCGATCAGGATGATGAACTGTTCGGCCATAATGCAACCGATATACTTTTTGGCGATAGGGGCAATGACGCACTCCAAGGTTCCGCTGGCGACGACATGCTAGACGGTGGTGAAGGTAATGACACCCTTCACGGCGGGCTTGATAATGACACACTGATCGGTGGCGCAGGCTCGGATGTTCTGTTTGGCGGTTGGGGCAATGACATTCTGAGCGGCCTAATGCGGGACGCGGCGGGTTCGGACACCGACGATACCGATTTCCTCAATGGTGGGGGCGGTAAGGACAGTATCGTTGCAGGCTCTGGCGATATCGTCACAGCAGGTGCAGGAAACGATGAAATTGTGTTGGGCGATTGGCTCTCCTCTGGGGATGCCGCGCAAATCATGAATTACGCCGCCGAGGACGACAGCATTGTATTGGTCTGGGATGACAGCAGTAGCGCCAGTGTTGAGCCACAAATCACACTCAACACAGAGCCTAATGTGGATGATCAGACCCTCGTAATGCTGAACGGAACCCTTGTTGCAACTGTCAACGGCACCGATCTGTTGCCCAGTGATATCGCACTGGTCCTACTCAGCTCCGCCACACAACTTGGTCTCACAGCGTCCTAGCCATTCTTGTGCATGGTGCCTTAACAAAATAAGCCTTTGCCA
This sequence comes from uncultured Sulfitobacter sp., assembly GCA_963934545.1. Classification (GTDB taxonomy): domain Bacteria; phylum Pseudomonadota; class Alphaproteobacteria; order Rhodobacterales; family Rhodobacteraceae; genus Sulfitobacter. The sequence continues at coordinate 6,594 of CAWVZA010000003.1, read as the reverse complement.
AGCCCTCAAAACGCGCCTATACGCCCACATCGCAGGTTTAAATTTGCGATTCCTCCACGGGCCTGCACTGGACGACATCCCGGGCTGCGCCATCCATTTAACATTTTGACAAGGAGACCCCGATGTCGATTACCAAAGAAGAAAAAGCACGCATCATGAGCGAATTCGGAGCCAAAGAAGGCGATACCGGTTCCCCTGAAGTACAAGTTGCTGTTCTCAGCTCGCGCATCGCGACACTGACAGAGCATTTCAAAACCCATAAAAAAGACAACCACGGTCGCCGTGGTCTGTTGAAAATGGTCGCAACGCGTCGCAAACTTCTGGACTACGTGAAGTCCAAGGACGATGCGCGTTACCAAGACCTGATCAAGCGTCTGGGCCTGCGCCGCTAAGCGCTTTTCCAAACTTGAACGAGACTATAAACCGCGCCTTACTCAAGGCGCGGTTTTTTATTACGAAGTGCAACGGTTCTAAATAGAAGGCCTTCCCAAGAATTTCAGCAATCTGTGCAGGCCCTCAAATTACGGCGTCACCACAGAGATCGCAGGACCTCGTGCTTCGATCGCTTCCGCTGCATCAAGCAGGATATCTTCGCGGTAGCGCCCTGCGATCAGTTGCGCGCCCATCGGCACATGGCCCATTTCGCTCTGCGCAAATCCGGTAAACACCGACATCCCCGGCAGCCCCATCAAAGGCAGTCCCACTTGGGTCAGTTGCGCCTCCATCACACGGGGAAAATCCTGCAAGTCCAGAAGGTCAGGAAACGGCGGCTCGGCTGAGATTGGACAGATCAATACAGAATGGCGCGCCAAAAATTCTTGCCAAATTCGCAAAAAGCCCAAACGTGATTGTAACGCATCCAAGACCTCGTCCAGATTGGGCACTGGCGTGAGTTTGTGCATTTCAGCCAAGACATGATTGGCGTCGGGGTCATCCTCCTGCACAAACATTTTATGGGTTCCGCGTGCCATTTCAGCGAGCCATAGCTGTGCCTGACACCGTGCAGGCGCGCGGAAAGAGGGGCTTTCCACCTCTTCTACTTGCCACCCCGCATCGACCAGCCGCGCGGCGGCATCGCGCAAAGCAGCCTCAACCAACGGATGCGTTTGCATGCCTTCGGGCCCAACACACAGGGCTGCACGGCGCGGAGCGGCAGGTCCCTCACTCGCAGCAGGCGTGTACCATGGATCACGAATATCAGCCCGTGACATCACCTCCAATGATAGCTGCACATCACGCACAGACCGCGCATGCGGACCAGACACCGCCATAAGCTGCGCACCAATGTGTCGATCAGGACTGGACGGATTCCACGCGGCAACGCGGCCCAACGTCGGGCGGATTCCCTGCAGTCCGCAGGCATAAGCGGGATAGCGGATTGATCCACCGATATCCGTTCCATGACCGATGGCACCAATCCCCGCCGCTGTCGCCGAAGCCGCCCCACCCGAGCTTCCACCCGGTGTAATGTCGGGGTTATGCGGATTTTTGGTGTGACCATGTAGCGAATTGCGCGTGAACCAGCGCAGGGAGAAAGCAGGCGTGTTCGTCCGCCCCACAATCACCGCACCCGCACGCCGCAAGTTCGAGACAACTGGATTGTCTGTCTCCGCGATCAGGTCCCGCTGTATGCGCAAACCGTTTGTAGTCGCAAATCCCGTCTGATCCACATTTTCCTTTATTGTGACTGGAACACCCGCCATCGGCCCCAGCGTGGAACCCGCTGCACGCGCAGCGTCCACTGCGTCAGCTGTGGCAAGTGCTGCCGCATCATTTCGTGCCACCACTGCATTGATTGCAGGGTTAACCGCATCCATACGCGCCAGCGTCGCCTCCGTCACATCGCGCGCGCTCACGTCCCCACATGCAATCTGTGCCGCAATTTCTGTCCCGTCCAATTCCCACAGCATCATCACGTTCTCCTCTGTCCACCCCAATAGCATGACACGAAGTACAGCTTCCGACAATCCCACCGCTTGCGCCCGCCGCCCAACCGAATTACGCAATTGTTTATATTTTACGCAGGGGAATGCTTCATGGAAAAGACAGTCGTCAACAGCTGGAACGAGTGGGATCCACTCAAACACGTTATCGTCGGCCGCGCCGATGATTGTCATATTCCACCCGAAGAACCCGCACTTGATGCAAAAGTGCCCGAGGACAGTGATATGCGCGGCCAGTGGGGCCGCCGTCCGCAGGAAACCATCGACCGCGCAAATGAGTTGCTCGATAACTTCGCGTCCATGCTGGAAAAACGCGGCGTCCGCGTGGACCGCCCCACCTGCATCGACCACTCTGTGCCCGCCACCACGCCTGATTTTCACACCGAGAGCCAGTTCGGCTGTATGCCGCCCCGCGACGTGCTGCTGACAGTCGGTTCCGAGATGCTTGAAGCAACGATGTCCTACCGCTGCCGCTGGTTCGAGTACCTCAACTACCGTCCGCTCATGCAGCAGTATTTCGATGAAGACCCAAACTTCCGGCATGAAAGCGCACCAAAGCCGCGCCTGACGGACGCGGACTATCACCCCGACTACCTCAACGATAAAATCGGCAACGCCCAACGTTTGAAATGGGCTGAAGAACGTCACTTTGTCACTACTGAGGAAGAACCGCTGTTCGACGCCGCCGATGTCCTGCGTTTTGGCAAAGACCTCGTTGTCCAGCATGGGTTCACCACCAACCTTAAAGGCATCGAATGGCTTCGCCGCCACTTCCCCGATCACCGCGTGCACACGGTCAACTTTCCAGGTGATCCCTACCCCATCCACATCGATGCGACTTTCACGCCACTGCGTCCAGGCCTGATCCTGAATAACCCGCACCGCCGCCTGCCCGAAGAGCAGCGCAAGATGTACAACAACAACGGCTGGGAAATCGTGGATGCTGCACAACCTGCGCACAATGCACCCCCGCCACTGTGCTACTCTTCCACGTGGCTCAGCATGAACGTACTGGTGCTGGACCCCAAAACCGTCTGCGTCGAGAAATCCGAGGTCTATCAAGCTGAGCAGATGGACAAACTGGGGATGGAAGTTATCGAGGTAGAGTTGCGCGATGCCTATGCATTCGGCGGCGGCCTGCACTGCTGCACCGCAGACGTTTTCCGCGAAGGCAAATGCGAGGATTACTTTCCGAGCTTGAGCAAGTAAGCAGACCAAAAGCGCAGTTATGGCGTGAACTCTTATCCCAAAGGACCATGCCATGACTGACACACCAGACGTCGTCCAACTTCTCACCAACGCCCAAGTGCTTGCCGACACTCCAGACGCGGATGTGTCAGAGGTTGAGGCGATAGTGGTCGAGACCGTCTCTGCCTTCGAGGCGCGCCTGCAACACCACTTTGCCCGCGGCCCATTCTTTGTGAAACTTCGCAACAAACTGGCCGCCGAAGGTCACACTGAGCTCGCGCACACCGTCTACACCTACTACCTCGCGGCAAATGTGCTGAAGCATGGTGGTGGCAAAAGCTTGCGTGAGTTAGGAAAGATTGAGCCTCAGCCGTTCACGTTGCAGGACGAAGAGGGCAAAGCGCTTATTGATGTGACAGCTGATGAGTTTTTGGGTGGATTGATCAGCGCACTGCGCAGCGCCAGCACCCATCTTGGAAACTCCTAAGACCAGTACTGAAAAATAAGGGCGCGTAGAAATATACGCGCCCTTATTCTTGTTAGGCCGATTTTTTCGAGCTTTCGCGATCCTTTTCGCGCGCAGAGCGCGGGACCTCGCCCGTACCCGCGGGCCAGCCTTCGCGCTGCTTCGCGCGATTCCCGTCGGTCTCTTCTGTCTGATCGTGAAACAGATGCACCTGCGTTGGGTACGGCATATCAATGCCTTCCTTATCCAGCGCTTTGTAGACTTCCTGCAAAACACGCCCAAAAGCATGGATCTGGCTCGAACGATCCGAACTGGTCCACCAACGTTAGTCGGACCACGTTCGCAAAATCACCCAATTCCATGGGTATTGTCTCTGGCGCAGGATCGCTGATGACACCTTCTACATTTGCGCAGGTCTGCTCCATGATGCGGCGCGCACTGTCCCAATCATCGTTGCACCCGATGCCAATGTCATACTGAGAGCGGCGGATATCGAACGCTGTGTTGACCACCACGCTATCGGTATAAATGTCAGAGTCCGGGATCACGACACGGCGACCATCATAAGTCTTGATGAGCGTGGCGCGGGTTTCAATCTTTTCCACCGTCCCCTCATGGCCACCCGAAACGATCTGATCACCCACCTCAAAAGGCTGGTGCAACAGAATGAGGATACCCGCCAGCATATTTTGCAAGATATCTTTGAACGCAAAACCGATTGCCACCGATCCGATGCCAAGTCCCTAAATCAGGTCACTAGGTGAAATGGTCGGCGCAACCACGGTCACGGCCAACATCGCCCCGATGACTGCCAAAGCCCACCGAATAAGAGAGCCGCCAACATCGCCCAAACTGTTACGATCACGGTTTGCAGCAGATCTACGGATCAGCGCACCTACGCCTTTGCCCAGAAACCAGAAAATAATAAAAACAACGATTGCGACCCCGATATTGGGCAACAATTTGAAAAATCCGTCAAGCCAAGCGTCAAGCTTATCAAAGATCAGACTCGGGTTTGCATCAACTTCTTCCATCGTACTTCCTTTAGATAATACGTTACTCAACCTCTCTTGGTGCAAATCGTTCCGAGTAAGGTGAAAACACCCCTCCCTTCCCATCCTTCCCAATCTACTGTACAGCCCTTCCATCGACGCGCCTGTGCCAAGTCCCCAGCGCACGCGTGCAAAATAGGGGTCAGAGGGAATACGCCCTCTATGCAAAGGCCAATGGGCCAACAAGGAAACGATGATGTTTAACGAAGTTAAGAAATCCATGCAGTGGGGCGAAGAGACGCTCACACTGGAAACAGGGAAAGTTGCGCGCCAAGCCGACGGTTCCGTCATCGCCACATATGGCGAGACATCCGTGATGGCGAACGTGACATTCGCACGCAAGCAAAAGCCGGGTCAGGACTTTTTCCCACTGACCGTGCACTACAACGAGAAATATTACGCTGCGGGTAAAATCCCAGGTGGTTTCTTCAAGCGTGAGGCCCGCCCCTCTGAGAAAGAAACACTGACAAGCCGTCTGATCGACCGTCCGATCCGTCCGCTGTTCGTCCCTGGCTTCAAGAACGAAGTTCTGGTGATGTGTACCGTTCTGTCCCATGATCTGGTTAACAATCCTGACATGGTTGCAATGATTGCGGCCTCCGCAGCGTTGACCATTTCTGGCGCGCCGTTCATGGGCCCGATTGCCGCATGCCGCGTGGGTTATGAGGGTGGCGACTACATCCTGAACCCTGAAATTGACGACATGCAGGATCTCAAGAACAACCCTGACCAGCGTTTGGACCTTGTTGTTGCAGGCACAAAAGACGCCGTGATGATGGTTGAATCCGAAGCATACGAACTGAGCGAAGAAGAGATGCTAGGTGCGGTAAAGTTTGCACATGAGCAAATACAGCCCGTCATCGACCTGATCGTAGAGCTGGCAGAAACAGCGGCAAAAGAGCCCTTTGACTTCCAACCTGTTGACTACTCCGACCTGTCGGCTGCGGTCAAAAAAGCGGGCGAGAAAGACATGCGCGCCGCCTTCGCAATCGCTGACAAGCAAGAGCGCACCGCCGCTGTTGACGCAGCACGCGATGTGATCAAAGCCGCCCTTTCCGAAGAGCAGCTGGCCGACGCAAACATCAGTTCCGCGATGAAAGGCCTCGAGGCCTCAATCCTGCGCGGTGACGTTGTGAAAACTGGCGTGCGTATCGACGGTCGTAAGACTGACGAGATCCGTGATATCGTATCCCAAACCGGCATCCTGCCCCGTACGCACGGCTCCGCCTTGTTTACACGTGGTGAGACCCAAGGTTTGGTCGTAACGACGTTGGGTACCGGAGACGACGAGCAGCGCATCGACGAGCTGCACGGCAACTTCAAATCCAACTTCCTGCTGCACTATAACTTCCCTCCCTACTCGGTTGGTGAAGTTGGACGTGTGGGCCCTCCAGGTCGTCGTGAAATCGGTCACGGTAAACTCGCATGGCGCGCCCTTCAGGCCGTTCTGCCCGCCGCGACAGACTTCCCGTACACAATTCGTCTGGTCTCCGAGATCACCGAATCCAACGGCTCGTCCTCCATGGCATCTGTTTGTGGTGGCTCCTTGTCGATGATGGATGCGGGCGTTCCGCTCAAAGCGGCCGTTGCCGGTGTTGCCATGGGTCTGATCCTCGAAGAAGATGGCTCCTACGCGATCCTGTCTGACATCTTGGGTGACGAAGACCACCTCGGCGACATGGACTTCAAAGTGGCCGGTACCGAAGCAGGTATAACGTCACTGCAGATGGACATCAAGATTGCAGGCATCACGCCTGACATCATGGAAAAAGCATTGGCTCAGGCCAAAGCGGGTCGTTTGCACATCCTTGGCGAGATGAACAAGTCCATCTCCGGCGCAGGTGAGTTCTCCGAGCACGCCCCACGCATCGAGACCATGCAGGTCCCAACGGATAAAATCCGCGAAGTCATCGGTTCTGGCGGTAAAGTTATCCGCGAGATCGTC
>CAWVZA010000002.1:0-53982 GCA_963934545.1 uncultured Sulfitobacter sp. | reverse complement strand
CACAAACGCGACAAGCTTTGCTGAAATCCGTGCCCAAAAGGACAGGTTCTAATATAGGCCCATTGGCAGCTTCGGTTTTTGTGAAAAAAACATGCAAAAGTTTCCACGGAGACGTTGCTCTCGCTTCATTTTAAATCTGCGGCACAGTGTTGCACCGTTGACTCAAACTGCATGTAAAACCCGTCAACACCTCGCGATAAAAATAAATGTGACAACTTTCTTACAAAAAGGGGTTGAAGCTGAGCCACTATCAACCAAACTCTAATACTATCAGGTCATGGTCGGACCGCAGGCGCTGGCATACTTCACGCCGCCACCGACCCCCTTCGAAAAGGAGCACATCGTGCCTTCATTCTCGACTACACTAGAGCAGTCCATTCACGCAGCGCTCGCGCTGGCGAATGCACGCAAACATGAATTCGCCACGCTTGAGCATCTCCTGCTCTCGTTGGTAGACGAGCCTGATGCCCTACAGGTGATGAAAGCCTGCTCCGTCGATGTCGACGAGCTGCGCGAGACACTTGTGGAATTCATCGACGAAGACCTGAGCAATCTGGTCACCGATGTTGAAGGTTCCGAAGCTGTCCCAACTGCCGCGTTCCAGCGGGTGATCCAGCGTGCGGCGATCCACGTGCAATCGTCGGGCCGCACCGAAGTCACAGGCGCAAACGTCCTCGTCGCGATCTTTGCCGAGCGTGAAAGCAACGCCGCCTACTTCCTGCAAGAGCAGGATATGACGCGCTATGATGCGGTCAACTACATCGCCCACGGCGTTGCCAAAGACCCCGAATACGGCGAAGCACGCCCCGTGTCAGGCGCACCAGAGCATGACGAGGAGCCACAAGGCGTCACCGACGGCGACAAAAAAGAATCCGCGCTCGAGAAATACTGCGTAGACTTGAACAAGAAATCCCGCGATGGCGACGTAGACCCGCTCATTGGCCGCGATAGCGAAGTTGAGCGTTGTATCCAAGTTCTGTGCCGCCGCCGCAAGAACAACCCCCTGCTGGTCGGTGACCCAGGTGTCGGCAAAACCGCCATCGCCGAAGGCCTTGCACGCAAAATCGTTGCGGGCGAAACACCTGAAGTGCTGGCAAACACCATCATCTTCTCGCTCGACATGGGTGCGCTGCTCGCGGGCACCCGCTACCGTGGCGATTTCGAGGAGCGCCTGAAGGCCGTTGTGACCGAGCTTGAGGATCATGACGACGCTGTTCTCTTTATCGATGAAATCCACACCGTCATCGGTGCCGGTGCCACTTCAGGCGGTGCAATGGACGCCTCCAACCTGCTCAAACCCGCCCTCGCGGGCGGCAAGCTGCGCACCATGGGCTCAACCACTTACAAAGAGTTCCGCCAGCACTTTGAAAAAGACCGCGCCCTCGCGCGCCGTTTCCAGAAAATCGACGTGGCAGAGCCATCTGTTGAGGACGCCCAAAAAATTCTTAAAGGCATCAAGCCATACTTCGAGGATCATCACGGCGTGAAATACACTGCCGACGCGATCAAAACCTCCGTGGAGCTGGCGCACCGGTACATCAACGACCGCAAGCTGCCAGACTCCGCCATCGACGTGATCGACGAGGCGGGTGCAGCCCAGCACCTCGTCCCTGTCTCCAAGCGCCGCAAAACCATCGGCACCAAGGAAGTTGAAGCTGTCGTCGCCAAAATCGCGCGCATCCCGCCAAAGAATGTCTCCAAAGACGACGTTGTTGTGCTGCGTGATCTTGAGGCTTCCCTCAAACGGGTCGTCTTCGGTCAGGACAAAGCGATTGAAGCCCTTTCATCTGCGATCAAGCTTGCCCGTGCAGGTTTGCGTGAGCCTGAAAAACCCATCGGGAACTATCTCTTTGCAGGTCCCACAGGTGTCGGTAAAACCGAAGTTGCCAAGCAGCTTGCGGATACGCTCGGTGTGAAATTGTTGCGCTTTGACATGTCCGAATACATGGAGAAACACGCCGTTTCCCGCCTCATCGGTGCCCCTCCGGGCTATGTCGGCTTTGATCAGGGTGGAATGCTTACGGACGGTGTGGACCAAGACCCCCACTGCGTTCTCCTGCTCGACGAGATGGAGAAGGCACACCCCGACGTGTACAACATCCTGCTTCAGGTCATGGATCACGGCAAACTCACCGATCACAACGGCCGCACCGTAGACTTCCGCAATGTGGTGCTGATCATGACGTCCAACGCCGGTGCCGCCGAGCAAGCGAAGGAGGCCATCGGCTTTGGTCGCGAAAGCCGCACAGGCGAGGACACAGCAGCAATCGAACGGACGTTCACACCAGAATTCCGTAACCGTCTGGATGCTGTCATCTCCTTTGGCGCGCTGCCCAAGAATACTATCCTGCGTGTGGTCGAAAAGTTCGTGTTGCAGCTTGAAGCCCAACTGATGGATCGCAACGTTACAATCGAACTCAGTACAAAAGCCGCCGAATGGCTTGGTGACAAAGGTTATGATGCCAAAATGGGCGCGCGCCCGCTTGGCCGCGTGATCCAAGAGTACATCAAAAAGCCGCTCTCCGAAGAGTTGCTGTTTGGCAAGCTCACCAAAGGTGGCGTCGTCAAAATTGGTGTCAAAAAGGGCGAGTTGGACATCGTTTGCGATGGCCCTGACAGCCCGCGGATCACCAGCAAAAAGCCACCGCTGCTCACTGCTGAATAATGCGTTATGGTCTTGTGACCCTCTTCTCCCTCGCCGTGCCCGCCACGGCGGGGGAGCTGTCGTTAGTCTCTCCGATTGACTGCGACCTGAACGGCGTCTGCTATATCCAGCAATACGTCGATCATTACCCCTCTAATGCTGCGTCTGATTTTACGTGCTCTGGCCTCAGCTATGACGGGCACAAAGGCACTGATTTCGCACTCGCAACACATGATATGATCACCCAAGGCATCGACGTTCTGGCCTCTGCTTCAGGCACCGTGCATGGCACCCGTGACGGCACGGAATGACGTATGCTTTTCCAGCGCCAATGCAGAACAGACCGAAGGCCGCGAATGTAGCAATGGTGTTGCGATGGTGCATGAGGGAGGTTGGGAAACCCAATGCTGCCACCTGCGCAAAGGCTCGATTACCGTAAAACAAGGTAAGCAAGTCAGCGCAGGCGACATAATCGGCCAAGTCAGCATGTCAGGCCGCGCCGAATTTCCCCATGTCCACCTCTCTGTGCGCCGCGATGGCGAAGTGATTGACCCCTTTGATCCCGATGACCTCATCACGTGCGGCGAAACGGAGACAGACACCCTGTGGTCCGAGCTCCCCCCCTACCGCGCTGGCGGCATCATCAGCATCGGCGCCGCAGCGAGCATCCCTGATTTCCCCACAATCCGTGCAAATACCGTTCCCCTGCCGCAGGCCACAAGCGACGCACTCGTAATCTACGCCTATCTCTTCGGCACCCAAAAAAGTGATGTCATTCACCTCGCCCTAACTGGGCCCAACGATACCGTGATCACACGCGACATCTTGTTGAAAAAGCCACAGGCACAATCCTTTCGTGCGATCGGTAAAAAGCTTAAGACCGACCTCTGGCCCGCTGACATCTATACTGGTACAGCCAAGCTCCGCCGCGCAGGTGCAGTTGTCGAGCAACAGGAATTCAGGCTTAACATCCCTTAGGCTGCTGGCCACCTCTCCACTGTACTAGGGGTGTACGTAGTGTGTACGCATAACACCTCTCTTATTTTTCAGTGAATTTCAACTCAATCCGACGATTGCGTGCTCGCGCTTCATCCGTGTTCGCAGTATCCACAGGTTGGTATTGCCCAAACCCGTTTGCCGCCAAACGGTCAGGTGGAATTCCCAAGAAGTTGGCCATGTATTTTACCACCGAAAGCGCGCGTGCTTGGCTGAGCTCCCAGTTGTCTGCAAACTCACCCTGCCCCGACAGCGGCACATTGTCCGTATGCCCGTCCACACGGATAACCCAATCAATTCCATCAGGGATATCGGCCGCCACATTGCGTAGAATATCAGCAACCTTGGCCACTTCGCGCGTGCCGTCGCGCGATAGATTAGCTCCACCAGGCGGAAAAAGCACTTCCGAGCTGAACACAAAGCGGTCCCCCTCAATGCGTACCCCTTCCTGCGCGCCCAGCACAGTGCGCAGTCGCCCAAAGAATTCAGAGCGGTACTGCTCCAAGTTTTTGGTTTCCGCCTCCAGCCGCTTAACCTCTGCTGCCTCAAGCTCCGCCCGTCGCCGCTCCTCAGCGGCCACACGCGCCAACGCTGTGTTGAGCTGTGAGCCAAGAGATTTAAGTTCAACTTCTCGGGCAATATCGTCGGCTTCTGCACTGTCCAGCAAACCTTGGAGATTTCTCAATTGCACGCGCAATGCTGCGACCTGTTGGTTCAAAAGTTCAGTCTGTCGCTGTGCCGCAGCCGATGTTGCTTGCTCTTGCGCCAGCTGGACTTCTGCCTGTGCTAGCAGGGCAGCACGGCGCTCGGCCTTGGTCTGGGTTTCGTCAATGTTGCCTTGTGCTGCCAGTTTTGCAGTCAATGCTTGAGCCAGTTGCGCGCGCAAGTTCTCTATCTCAGACCCTGTTTCACTTTGCGTTATTGCCAAACGCAGATCTAGTTCTTCTTGGGCCGCACGCGCAGCAGCGAGCAACGTCAGCGTCTCTTCCGCACGCTTACGCTGCGCTTCCAATGACAAAGTCATGGCTGTCAATTCCGTATCCGCGTTCGCCAGACGTTCGCGCAGTGCCTCTGCCGCAGCCGCGTCTGCAAGCGCCGCTTGTTCGTTCTCGCTCAAGGCCGTCTGCGCAGCAGCTGCCTGCGCACTCAACGCTTCAACTTGCCCCTCAGCCTCGGCGTTACGGGCCCGCAGATCAGCCGCTAAAGCCTCCAATGCCTCACGCCGCGCCGCTGCCAGCCTTGCAACTTCAGTCTGCGCGTCCACTTCCTCACGGCTCGCAGCCAGGGCGAGGTTTAGCGCATCCTGCTCACTGAGCAGCGTTGCTTCACGTGCCTCAAGATCACTAACGCGCCCCTGTGCCAGATCGCGGTCTGCAATTAGGCCCGCGACTTGCGCCTCAAAACTGGTGATTTGCGTTTGCGCCGCAATGAGCGCTTCGGCTTGCACTGCTCGTTCGGACTGGAGCGCTGCAATGATACTGGTCTGCTCTTCAACTTGTGTTTCAGCATCCGCCAAAGAGGCACGAAGCGTTACCATCTGGGTTTCAAGATTGGCCGTCGTACGCTGCTCCAAGCCTAGCGCCTGAGCAAGTGCTGCAACCTCAGAGGACAATTCGTCCAACTCGGTTTCTTGTCCCGAAATCTGTTCGGTCAGAACAAATTGAACGACCATGAAGATGGTCAGCACAAACATCAAAACCAGCAAAAGACCAGTCATCGCATCCACAAAGCCCGGCCAGATTGATGCCTGAAACCGCGCGCCTGTGCGCCGCGACAGCGCCACGGCTAGCGGCCCCCGCCGCCGGGTTGCTTACCCGTCGCGCGCATACGGCGCGGCTCGGTGCTGCTGCGCGGAGAGGACAGTGCTATGGTCAGGTAAGATAGCTCTTGGCGCAATTCGGCCATTGTCTCTTGGCGTCCAGCAGAAATTTCTTCAAGAATTCTGAGCATTTGCACATCGATCGAACGCAGACGCATACGGCTCTCCGCATCTGGCCCCGTATCTTCCATTCGCGGCTCTCGCGGTTGCTCCAACGCTACGATCATCCGCTCTTGTCCCTGTGCGATCCGCTCAAGAACGTCTAATGATCCGCCCTGATCCCCTATTTGCACAGCCATCCGCTCAATCGCTACCGCAAGGCTTCCAAGGCGTTGCTCCACCTCAGCGCGACTTGCCTCCGCACGGCTGAACATCTCTTGCATGCTCTCCATCTGCTCGGCCATGTGATCGACCATACCGGCCATAACAGCCTGCTCGGGTGAGCTGTCGTCCCCTGCAGCAAATCCTACCCGCGTGATCGAGCTGAGCCAGTCTTCAAGCTCTTGATAAAAGCGGTTCTGTCCGTGTCCCGCAAAAAGTTCCAGCAAACTAACGATAAGGGATCCAGCAAGACCCAGCAGCGACGAGGCAAAGGCGACACCCATGCCAGACAACTGGGAGTCCAGCCCTGTCATTAAGCGGGCAAACACATTGGTACTGCTCTCGCCTTCCTGCGGCGTCAGCGTTCGAATGGTCTCAACAATGGCGGGAACCGTGATAGCAAGACCGTAAAAAGTACCCAAAAGGCCCAAAAATATCAAAGTATTAACGAGATAGCGTGTAATTTCACGCGCTTCATCAATGCGCGTGGCCACGGAATCGAGGATTGACCGTGTGGAAGATGCACTCACCTGCATCTTTGCGCCACGTGTGCGCAAAAGCGCCGCCAAAGGGGCCAACATTTGCGGCGGCGTATCATTAGGGGCTTCGTTGTCAGAAGCAAAATTCTCAATCCAGCGAACAGACCCGATGAGCTGCAGCACCTGATAAAAACAGGCCACCACACCGATCAGAAAAACAAAGAAAATGAACCCGTTCAAATAGGGGTTGGCCTGAAATAACGGCATCACGCTTGGCAGTGCAATGGACACTCCAAAGCCTGACAAGCCCAACACCAACAGCATCGAGGTGATCTGTCGGACCGGTTGAGAGAACTGCGGTTTTGCCTCTTGGTCTGGCTGCGCCATGCGCCCCTGCTCCTGACCCTATTGTTATTATCAGTTAGCTTAACCCGAAATCACACCAATCCAAAGGATTTATGCAGCAATCTCACGAACCCGTGCCGCAAGCCACTCCAACGCTGGATCATGCAGGCCAACAGACGCCAGATGTTCGGCAGTGTTATAGAGGTATTCTGCGTTTGGACCGCGACCACCAACAGCCTGAGCCATGATTTGCGCTTGTTCTTCAAGGGGTAGCCCGCCGCAATACTGCTCGTGCGCTTCGTCAATGACATAAACCACTGCGGTAACTTCGCGCCCATCCGTTAACTGTACTGACAATTCTTTTTCGACATAGGCAGACGAGATCAATTCCCGCTCTCTGAGATACGCTAGCGTTGCCGCTTCGTGCCCTTCGGCAACTTTCAGTGCAACGCCTTCACAGGCCTGTGTTTCTTGTTGGTCCAGCGCGAGCACAAGGCCGGGCTGCTCTACAGTGCCACGATGATGGATCGAGCGCATGCAGAACGATCTCGCATATCCAGGCAAACTGCCCACGACACTCTCCGCGACCTCAAAGCCCGGTTTCCAAAGCAAGCTGCCATAGCCAAATACCCACATACTCATCTGGTTCTCCTGTGTTGAGGCAGGTAAACCCCATGGGCGCGTCATTGAAAAGGGGGCTTTGCCCATGAACCGTCTGACTGTGAAATTACTGTTGCTGGTTGCGCTGGTCTGGACCACATGGTGGGTCCTTGCGACCAACGGCATGCAGCGCAGTTTGGACGCGTGGTTTGATGCGCGGCGCAGTGAGGGATGGCAAGCCGAAGTCGGCACCATGACACGCGCTGGCTTCCCGCTTCGCATTGCGACAACTCTTACGGATGTGTCTTTGAACGATCCTGAAACCCAATCAAAGATTGGCGTACCGCAGATCACGCTTTCCACTCCGATTTATTGGCCAGGTCATGCCACTGTGCGACTGCCCGCCGAGCCGCTAACACTCACGACGCCGCAGGGTATATTGACCCTCAAGACATCAGGGACCGAGGCAACCTTGCGCTTGCACCCTGGCACGTCCCTTCAGCTGGAGCTGATGCGAGCTTACAGTAGCGACATCAGCCTTGATCTGACTGAGGGGCAACTGCTGAGTGCCGGATCGCTCATCACCAGTGTGCAGCAGAGTGTGACAGAGCAAACGTATGACATTGATTTTATCGCAACCGAATTTGCCCCAGGAAGCGTGATCCGCGAAGCATTGCGCCTGCCCAACGCATGGCCAAATGCGTTTGAGACACTCACCGCCGATATGTCCGTCATGTTCGACCGTCCGTGGGATCGCAGCGCGTTGGAAGGTAACCGCCCACAACCCCGTGCAATCGAAATTGTGAAGGCCGAGGCGGTTTGGGCCGATCTGCGCATTGCAATGACCGCCGATCTCCAAGTTGCCGAGGGCGGAATTGTCAGCGGCACATTGGAGCTTCAGGTTCAAAACTGGGAACGTATGCTTGATCTTGCAACAGCAAATGGTGCAGTCACATCCCAGATGCGCCCACAAATCGAAAGCGGGATGAGCCTACTTTCTGGCCTGTCTGGCGGCAGCGACACTTTGGACCTCGACATCACAATTGACCGTGGCCGCATGCGCATGGGCTTTATCCCACTGGGAAATGCCCCCTTAATCGTCCTGCCTTAACGACAATAGCTGCCAGAGCGGTAGCGGGCCGTGTCGAAATGGAAGTGATCAAGGTGGAAGCGGTTCGCCTTGGGGCCGAGGACGGTACCGAATGGACCGCACGCATCTGCATGCATCCTGCGCATCGCCTTGCGACTGCCCGCAGCATTCCAGCCTGTAAGTACGGTGATTTCACTGCCGTCCATCAGACGGAAAGCAGAGATATCAATTGCACGCCCCTTACCATGCTCCGAAATCTTACCCGTTTTGGCGTTGTTGCGGCGGCGACATGAGTAATGTGCAGCGACCTTGATCTCACGCAGCCCCCCGCCTTTTCGTGAAAGGGCAGGTTTGGCGCTGCTGCCGACCCATGATTTAAGTGCGCGTGCTGTGCCGCAATCCATTGTGGATTTTGTGCTCAGGCTCACACCCAAAATAGAAGCGACGCTCACTGCGTTCTCAATACCACATCCCGCGATCCAACCCGGAACGGCGCCAATTACTTTGCCCTGAATTAACGGATCGCCACAAACTGCCCCCGCCGCAAGGACCGCTTGCTGCTGACGCTGTTTGCGCGCAGCCTTGGGTGATCGAAAGGTCGGGCGCAAGTATTTGAAAAAACCACCCTGATCATTTTCAATCGCAGACCGGTCTATCGTCGCATCTGCTGTTGGGTTTGGCCGCGCTTCGGGCCGCGATGATGTATCAGGTCCAGCACAAGACAGAGTTGCAATTGTACACAAAAGAACCGTCAAACGCTTCATGATTTGCTCCCGCCACCACGACCAAAATCTGGCGCATCAGTGTCTTGGCCAGCCTCAATAATGCCTCGGCGAATTGCACGGGTACGCGTGAAGTAAGCATGTAAATGCTCGCCATCCCCTTGCCTGATCGCGCGTTGAAGCGCGAACAACTCCTCGGTAAAGCGTCCCAGGATTTCCAATGTGGCATCCTTGTTTGTCAGGAAAACATCGCGCCACATGGTAGGATCAGACGCAGCAATACGGGTAAAATCACGAAAGCCGCCAGCAGAATATTTGATCACTTCACCATCTGTTATACGGCTCAGATCATCGGCAACGCCAACCATTGTGTAGGCAATCAAATGCGGCGCATGAGATGTCACTGCAACCACCAGATCATGGTGATCCGCATCCATTTCCTCGACATTAGAGCCGAGACTTTCCCAAAAACTCCGCAAGCGCGCAACCGTTCCAAGCGCAGTACCTTCGGCAGGAACCAAGAGGCACCAGCGATTGTCAAAAAGCTCGGCAAACCCAGAGCGCGGCCCCGAATGCTCGGTTCCTGCAAGCGGATGACCTGCTACAAAATGCACCCCCTCAGGTAAATGCGGCGTCACTTTATCGATTACATCACGCTTGACCGACCCGACATCAGTGACGGTCGCCCCTTTTTTGAGGGATCCCGCAATCTGCTCCATCACCGACCCCATGACGCCCACAGGTACACAAAGGACAACCAGATCAGCACCCTCCACCGCCTCGTTGATATCGTCATAGACCACATCACACAGACCGATTTCGCGCGCAGTTTCACGCGTCTCGGCAGAACGGGCAAACCCTGTGACTTCACCCGCCAGCCCACTACGTTTCATCGACCAGAACATCGATGACGCAATAAGGCCAAGGCCGATCAGCGCCACGCGGTCATAAATTTGGGCCATGCTCAAGCTTCCTTGGATTGGCGGATCGCGTGGACCACACGGCGGCATCCACTCTCATCACCGACAGTAATACGCAAGCAAGTCGGTAGTTTGTAGCCCGCCACACGGCGCACAATAAGCCCTTGTGATTGCAGATATGTATCACAAGCCTCGGCCTCAGCTTGGGACGTGAAGCGCGCCAGAATAAAATTGGCGAGCGACACGTCTGACGGCACACCAATCTCGGCCAGCGCATCGGCGAGCCACGTGCGACAGCGCGCATTCTCAGCGCGGCAATGGTCAATGTAGGCCACATCCCGCACAGCGGCTTCAGCAGCAGCAAGGGCAGAACTGCTTAGGTTGAACGGACCGCGCACGCGCGCGATAACGTCCATCACATGCGCAGGGCCATAGCCCCAGCCGATGCGCAAACCGCCCAATCCGTATATTTTGGAGAATGTGCGCGTCATTACCACGTTCTGACGCGCATCGATCAAAGCAGCCCCCGCATCATAGCCCTCGATATATTCTGCATAAGCGCCATCAAGCACCAGCAAAGCTTGGGCAGGGATGCCCTCTGCCAGCCGCGCCACATCTGCAGGGCCGATCATTGTGCCCGTTGGATTGTTAGGGTTTGCAATAAAGACCAACCGCGTCTTATCGGTACAAGCAGCAAGGATCGCATCCACATCTGTGACGCGCTCATGCTCTTTCACTTCGATCGGTGTAGCACCCACGGCCAGTGCCGAAATGCGGTACATGGCAAACCCATGTTCGGTGTGGACGACTTCATCCCCTTGCCCTGCGTAGGCTTGGCAAAGGAATGCGATAATCTCATCGGAGCCTGCACCACAAATAATACGTGCGGGATCGAGACCGTAGACATCACCAATAGCGCCGCGCAGCTCTGCATGGTCCGCACTTGGGTAACGGTGCAGCTGACGACCCGCTTGCTCATAGGCCTTGATCGCAGCAGGGGACGGACCGAACGGGTTCTCATTTGAGCTGAGCTTGAGGGCGTTGTCAACACCGGCCACATGTGATGCACCACCTTGATAGAGGGCAATATTCATAATTCCGGGCTGGGGTGTGATCATCTGTGTCATATGGGGACTCTTTGCTTGTTGCTTCCCTTTTACCCGTTCAAACTCCGTACAACCACCCGCGAATTACACCCGTGCGCATCTGTCCGCGCAATGATGTAGCCCAAACGAAAAACGCCCCGCTGGTAAGCCAGCAGGGCGTATCTGAAATCGTATCGTGTGGGCGGCGAAGATTAGTTCTTCGCGTAGAATTCCACGACGAGGTTTGGTTCCATTACGACAGGGTAAGGCACATCGCCAAACGTTGGTGTACGTGTGAATGTCGCTGTCATCTTGGAGTGATCGACCTCAAGGTAGTCAGGCACGTCACGCTCGGCCAGCTGTGTGGCTTCAATCAATGCGACCATCTGCTTGGAACGATCACGTACTTCGATCACGTCACCCTCTTTTACGCGGTAGGATGGGATGTTCACGAGCTTGCCATTCACGCGGACGTGGCGGTGGTTCACGAACTGGCGCGCAGCAAATACTGTTGCAACGAACTTGGCGCGGTACACAACCGCGTCGAGGCGACGCTCGAGCAGACCAATCAGGTTCTCACCTGTATCGCCTTTTACACGCTCGGCTTCGCCGTAGATACGGCGGAATTGCTTTTCGGTCAGGTCGCCGTAGTAGCCCTTGAGCTTCTGCTTGGCGCGCAGCTGAATACCGAAGTCAGAAATTTTTCCCTTACGGCGCTGACCGTGCTGGCCAGGGCCATATTCGCGGCGATTTACTGGTGACTTTGGACGGCCCCAGATGTTTTCGCCCATACGACGGTCAATTTTGTGCTTGGCAGCTGTGCGTTTTGTCACGGCTGTTCTCCTTCTTGTGGCCTCTGATGAGGCGGTAAAGGGCGTTGTCCTCTGAGCGATTGCTCCGACAGAGATCCCCTTACGGGGCTCACCAACACCAACATGTGCGCGGATACAGCGATTGGCGCGATAGAGTCAATGCCAGACCCTCAATCAATCAAGCAATCGCAACTATTGGGAAACCGCAGATGATGAAAGTGGCCAATTTGCCTTAATTTAAAAAAGATCCTGTACCAAGATTGGTGGAAAGGCGTCATATTCTTTGCGGTATGGCGTCCGTTTTTAGAATGAAAGCGTCTGCCATGACTGCACTCCTTGCCCTTCCCCTTCTCTACATCAGCCAGCTGATATACGAAGCGAACCGCTGGTTAAAAAAAACGAATACTATTGCGGAAGATGCCCGCACCAAGCGTTTACGCAAAGCCCTTGATTGGACCACCCCTGTCGAAAAGCCTGCAAAGCTTCAGAAATCGAGCGGACTGATCCAGCCGTATGGAAAATAGTAAGGCTATTTGTAGTAATCCGCTCAAGCCGAACCAGCGCTCTTCGTTCTCAATCAGTCTTTCGTCGCAATATTTGCGCAGGTAGTGTACCGATGACATCCGACCAAATGATCATTGACCAGCCCACATGCCTCCATCCACGCGTACACAATCGTAGGACCGCAAAACTTGAACCCTGCCTTCTTCAAGTCTTTGCTCACCTGCTCGGATAGTTCCGTCTTGGGTGGCAAGTCTGATTGCAGGCGAAAGCGGTTTCGCAGCGGCGCACCTCCGACATAGTCCCACATAAATTTGTCAAAACCGCCCTGCTCTTCCATCCGTAACCACGCATGAGCATTGGTGATGGTCGCCTCAATCTTTCCACAGTGGCGAATGATGCCTGCATTGCCCAACAGACGCTGCACATCCTCCTCACCCCAAGTCGCTATTACATGCGGGTCGAACCCCTGAAAAGTCTCCCGAAAGGTATCGCGTTTTTTGAGAATCGTGATCCAACTGAGGCCCGCCTGAAATCCATCCAAAATCAGCTTTTCCCACAACGCGCGGCTGTCATATTCTGGCACGCCCCATTCGGTATCATGGTAGTCGATGTAGATCTGCTCAGGCCCTGCCCATTCGCACCGCGTCATACGAGCCTCCATTCGTTAAACTCTGCTGCATTACGTTTGGCACAAAATGTGTGTTTTAACACCTTTTTAGCGGCTGATGCCCAATCTCTCCTCAGACTCATATTCAGGTACACCAGACAGGGGACAGTCCAGTGAGAGGCATCAATAAAAGGAAAACCGCCAGCGCAATGGGTGGTGCGGGTAGCCCGCTAGACTTTGCAATCACACAAAGCAGTCTCAGCACACTTGAAATCGTTAAAGAGGCTATCACCCATAACCAAACCTTGCTCGCCTTCCAGCCTGTGCTGCGCAGCGATGCCATGGGGCAAGTCGGGTTTTATAAAGGATTGATCCGCGTATTGGACGCAACTGGTCGGGTCACTCCTGCTGGTGACTTTATGGACAAGATAGAAGACAGCGAGACTGGACGCGAGATCGACGTGCTCGCCTTACGCCACGGGCTAAACAGTCTCAGAAACAATCCTGATTTGCGCCTTTCTATTAATATGTCCGCCCGATCTATTGGATATCGGCCATGGATGAATTGCCTCAACCGTTTCCTGACCACGCCTCCCACTTTGGGGGAGCGCCTTATCCTCGAAATCTCCGAGAGCTCAGCAATGCTTGTACCTGAGTTGGTAATAGATTTTATGGAGCGGCTGCAGCTCCGCGGCATTTGTTTTGCCATGGATAATTTCAGATCAGGCCAAATGGCGATCCGCTACTTCAAAGACTTTGACTTCGACATTCTGAAAATCGACGGACAGTTCATGCGTGGCATTGCAGGCAATCCTGACAATCAAGCGATCGTGAGGGCACTGCTTGCGATCTCAAAGGAGTTTGAAATGCTCACAGTTGCTGAATCCATTGAGACTTTTGAAGATGCCCTAACCGCACAACAAATCGGCATAGACTGCTTGCAGGGTTATTATTTCGCAGCCCCGACAAAACAACCGGACTGGCTTCGTGACACAAGCAAGCCCCAGCGTGCCTAAGATGCGCATATTGGTCTTCTTGCTGTAGGCAGCACCATGCGGTAGCTTTAGGGATAAGGTGGGGAAAGGGCGGCGCGATCCACGCGTTTCGTGAATAATCTCCCTCACCCTCGCGTCATATCAAGAGGACCGCATTCCATGACCAATGTTGTTATCGCCTCCGCTGCCCGTACTGCCGTCGGCAGCTTTGGTGGCTCATTTGCCAATACACCTGCCCATGACCTGGGCGCTGCCATGCTGAAAGAAATCGTTTCTCGCGCTGGCATTGACGCCGCCGAGGTGTCCGAGACGATCCTTGGTCAAGTGCTGACCGCTGCGCAGGGCCAGAACCCCGCGCGTCAGGCACATGTGAACGCAGGACTGCCAGTCGAATCCTCTGCATGGTCTATCAATCAGGTGTGCGGCTCCGGCTTACGTGCTGTGGCTCTTGCAGCGCAGCATATCCAGCTCAGTGATGCGGATATCGTTGCGGCAGGCGGTCAAGAGAACATGACAATGTCGCCCCACGCCCAAGCGATGCGTGCGGGTCAAAAGATGGGCGATATAAAGCTTATCGACACAATGATCAAAGATGGTCTTTGGGATGCCTTCAACAACTACCACATGGGTCAAACTGCTGAGAATGTTGCAGGTAAATGGGAAATCACCCGCGACCAGCAAGACCAATTCGCTGTAGCCTCCCAAAACAAGGCCGAAGCAGCCCAAAAAGAGGGCCGCTTCAAGGACGAGATTTTTGCGTTTACTGTGCCAGGTCGCAAAGGCGACACCATCGTGGATGCAGATGAGTACATTCGCCACGGCGCCAACATAGATGCCATGGCGAAAATGCGTCCCGCCTTCGCCAAAGACGGCTCCGTGACTGCGGCAAACGCGTCAGGTTTGAATGATGGCGCCGCAGGTGCATTGCTGATGAGTGCCGAAAACGCTGAGAAGCGCGGAATTGAACCACTCGCACGCATCGCGTCATATGCAACAGCAGGCCTTGACCCAACCATCATGGGCGCAGGCCCGATCTATGCGTCCCGTAAAGCGCTGGAAAAAGCAGGCTGGTCCGCCGAAGACCTTGAATTGGTTGAAGCAAACGAAGCCTTTGCCGCTCAAGCCTGCGCTGTGAACAAGGAAATGGGTTGGGATCCAGCCATCGTAAACGTCAACGGTGGTGCCATCGCCATCGGTCACCCTATCGGTGCATCTGGTGCGCGCGTTTTGAACACGCTGTTGTTCGAAATGAAGCGGCGCGGCGCGAAAAAAGGTCTCGCAACACTGTGCATTGGTGGCGGTATGGGTGTTGCCATGTGCCTCGAACGGCCTTAGCAAGATTGAGCGCGCAATATAATTGCGCGCTTGCGATCTATTTAGCAACAACACTACAAAATGGAGAATCATATGTCGCGTGCCGCACTTGTTACAGGAGGCAGCCGCGGAATTGGTGCTGCCATTTCTAAAGAACTCAAAGCCAAGGGTTATACAGTCGCTGCGACCTATGCCGGAAATGACGAAGCAGCAGCCGCATTCACGGCCGAAACAGGCATAAAGACTTACAAATGGAATGTAGCCGATTACGATAGCTCCAAAGCCGGGATCGCCCAAGTCGAAGCAGACCTTGGCCCTGTTGAAGTGATTGTCGCCAATGCGGGCATCACCCGTGATGCGCCATTCCATAAAATGACACCTGATCAGTGGAACGAAGTGATTGGCACAAACCTTACAGGCGTGTTCAACACCATTCACCCGATCTGGCCTGGAATGCGGGAACGTAAATTTGGCCGTATCGTGGTCATATCTTCAATCAATGGCCAAAAAGGCCAATTCGCCCAAGTGAACTATGCCGCGACTAAAGCGGGCGATTTAGGTATCGTAAAGTCACTGGCTCAAGAAGGTGCGCGTGCCAACATCACAGCAAACGCAATCTGCCCGGGATACATCGGAACGGACATGGTGATGGCGGTGCCAGAGAAAGTACGCGAAAGCATCATTGCGCAAATCCCTGCAGGTCGCTTGGGTGAGCCTGAAGAGATTGCACGCGCAGTGGCATTCCTCGTGTCCGACGATGCTGGTTTCATCAACGGCTCGACGATCTCCGCGAACGGTGCGCAGTTCTTCGTCTAAACCTTTTCAATCGATCTATGCGAAACGGGGCCGGTGGAGTGATCCACCGGCCTCGCGTCATTCCGTAAGGCGACATGCATTCCGCCAGCGGAAAAGCTTAGCCGCGCTTGGGGCTGCGCAACCATGAGAAAAAGTCAGCAATCATACGCCCACGCTCAGCATGAGCAGTACTCATTGCGGCGCGGGCGGCGAGGTTGGTTGTTGCTTCAAACATATCATAACTCCTCTGAGGATTATCCGTTGCGGATCAACGTGTCTTTCTTGATCTCAATATGGTCACAGCAACCGCCTCTGACAAACGAGACTTTTCAACCCTTCAGTTAAGCTGTACTTAACTGAACATGTCAAATCGCCTCCCTCCCCTGACCGCTTTGCGTGCCTTTGATGCCGCCGCACGCCATATGTCATTCGCCCAAGCGGCCGCAGAGCTAAGCGTCACGCCCGCTGCCCTTTCGTTTCAGATCAAATCGCTTGAAGAGCATTTGGGCGCTCCGCTCTTTCGCCGCTTGAACCGCGCAGTCGAATTGACAGAAGCGGGCGTTGCATTGTCACAAGGGGCGGCTGAGGGATTTCAAACGCTCGCGACTGCATGGCGGGCCGCACAACGCACACAGGATACACAGACTTTGACTGTGACTGCAGGTCCCGCATTCACGGCCAAATGGTTAGCACCAAGATTGTATGAATTTGCCCAAGCGCACCCCGACGTTGAACTCCGTTTTGCTGCATCACTCTCGCGGATGGATTTAATGCGGGACAATGTGGATGTGGCGATCCGGTTTGGCACGACACCCTCCCCAGACCTCTATGCGATCCCGTTGGCTGAAGAATGGGTGATGCCGGTGATGACACCCGCGCTGGCCGAACAGTTCCCAACTGTTGAGAGCCTGCGTGATGCACCGCTCATTTTTGACGACTCAATTAATTTCCTTAAAACACCCGTAAGCTGGACAGAGTGGTTTGGAGCCATGGGGGCGCCCTTCACCCCGACACTCGGGCCAAGGTTTTCGCAATCGGATCATGCGATTGATGCGGCATTGGCAGGGGTTGGCGTTGTCATGGGCCGCCGCGCGCTGGTGGTAAAAGATCTAGCTGAGGGGCGCTTGGTAGCCCCTTTTCCAACAGCACTTGCCACGGGCGCGCGCTTCAGCTTTCTGTGCCTGAAGGGAATGGAAACCCGCCCACCAATCGCAGTCTTCCGAGACTGGATACTGCATGAGATCAGCAAAACCGCATATATTACTGATGGATTAACCATTTTGGACACGACATCATCGTGACGCGTACAAAAGCAACATCAATCGGCTTTATTGCCGTGCTTCTTTGGGCGCTTCTTGCGCTGTTTACTGTTGGTTCAGCCCCTACTCCGCCATTGCTCTTAAACACACTAAGTTTTGGGATCGGCGGGTTTGTAGGCCTCATTTGGGCGTGGGTCACTGGCAGCTTTTCGCAGATGCGGCGTGTCAGATTACGAGTCTATCTCTTTGGCGCACTCGGGCTGTTTGCGTATCATTTATTGTATTTTTCTGCGCTGCGCCTCGCCCCCGCTGCCGAAGCAGGGCTGATCGCCTATCTATGGCCACTCCTTATCGTCGTATTCTCCGGCTTACTCCCAACTGAGCGCCTGCGAGGCGGCCACGTGATCGGTGCAGTGTTTGGCTTCTTGGGTGCTGTATTGATCATATCGGGCGGCGGCACAGGACTGAGCGGAGATTACATAACCGGGTATATCCTAGCCCTATTGGCGGCCTTCACTTGGGCGGGATACTCCGTTTTGTCCAGACTGATCGGCACTGCGCCAACGGCCAGCGTTGCAGTCTTCTGTCTTGCCACATCGGCCATGTCCCTCCCCCTCCACTTTGTGTTCGAGGAGACGTTATTCCCCGCCACAGCAATTGGATGGGCCAGCATTTTGGGTCTGGGCCTTGGACCCGTAGGCTTTGCATTTTATGTTTGGGACATCGGGTGCAAGCACGGAGATATTCAGCTTTTGGGCACCAGCTCTTATGCAGCACCTCTGTTGTCTACGCTTGCATTGATTGTAGCGGGCTTTGCAGCACCGAGCATGACACTGCTCTGGGCCGCCCTGCTAATCACTGGCGGCGCACTGATTGCAGCGCGCGCCAGCTTTTTATCAAAATAGTTATTCGGACAATCGATTAATTTGTTCTTTCAATCGCATTTTTTGTTTCTTCATATCAGCGACTTCAAGTCCATCGATGCTTGGCGCACGTTGGGCGGCCTCGATCGCCTCACTCATGTCGCAGTGCTTTTTCTTCAACGTCTCAAGATGTGCGGTTAGGGACATACTTCCTCCAGTTGTTAAAAGTGCAAGTTCAGTGAAGCATGATCGGAATCCCAAGTCACGCCGCCCTGCAGCATAACGCCCATTGTGGTAAACAAATGCTTAAGCCTGCTTAAAAAAGAGAGCGCAGCCCCTAAGCGTAAGGCATCGCGTATAGGTTGGGTGTACTGATCACCGTCTACATGAACGTCGCCGCGGTGCAGAATCAAGGGTGCATGTAAGCGAAAATCCGCCCGTCCCGACTTACGTGCCCGTACAATCACCCTCTCCGCCGCACGTCCCTCCCGCGCGGCAATAGGCAGCACTTCGATACCGCCCATATCATGAGGTAATGCGGCAAGAATATCGGGCAATCGTGCAGCGCGGTGAATGACATGAAGCAACCCTTTGGGCGCGAGTCGTTTGGCGCACGTCTCGATCCACAGCAGCAGCGGCGTTTGCTCCCCCAGAGCAGCTTCGCGCATCGGATCACCAGCAGCAATCGACGCGTCACGACGCCAATACGGTGGGTTGACCAAGACATGGTCAAATTGTCGCTGCCGCAACATCAAAGGAAGAGCAGCAATATCGGCCTGCACCACTTCGAGAATGTCTGCGCCATTCCGCTTGGCCAAATCAGCGTAGATGGCCTCTCGCTCGACACCCGTCAGTGACAGCCCCGCAACACGTGCGCCCAAGCACAAGATTGCGGCCCCCACACCACAGCCCAGTTCCAGAACTCTCTGTCCTGAAACCGCAGGTATAGTGGCGGCAAGCAATACAGGATCGACACCTGCGCGATATCCTTTGCGCGGTTGCCAAAGATGCAGCAAGCCACCCAAAAAAGCGTCATGGGTCAGGTCACTCTCGTTCACTGACCCAAATCAATTTCGTTGTCGCGCATCACAATCAATGCCTCGGCGTGATCGTCTTCATGTACCAACAGCCTGCGCGGGAAAATTCCGATGCCACCTTCGAGGATGCTCATGTTTACGTCCATTTGAAAGCAGTCTATATCCTCGCCTTGCAACAGAGCTTGGGCAAAGGCCATGATCGTCGGGTCGGTGCTGCGCAAAAGTTCTTTCATGGAAATGATGTAATCTGGGGCAAGTGCCCTTGTCGAGCGCTAGGATGCGGGAAAAATGAGCAATCAATCAATCCAGAAGCCCCATGACCGCCTTGCTGCTGTGCTCAAGGATGATCTGGACGCTGTGAGCGCGCTCATTCGGGAGCGTATGGCATCCGAGCATGCGCCACGCATCCCTGAAGTCACTGCACACCTCGTAGAGGCTGGCGGCAAGCGCTTGCGGCCCATGCTGACGCTCGCAGCAGCGCAACTGTGCGGTTATTATGGCCCGTATCATGTCCACCTCGCGACGACGGTTGAGTTTATTCACACAGCAACGCTTTTGCACGATGATGTTGTCGACGAGAGCAAGCAACGCCGCGGACGCCCTACTGCAAATTTGCTTTGGGACAACCAATCCTCTGTGCTGGTTGGTGACTACCTTTTTGCACGCAGCTTTCAGTTGATGACTGAGCCCGGTTCGATGCGGGTCATGAAAATCCTGTCGAACGCCGCAGCCACGATTGCCGAAGGTGAGGTGTTGCAGCTGACTGCAGCACAGAATTTGGCAACAACCGAAGCTGTCTATTTCCAAGTTGTGCGTGGCAAGACGGCGGCCCTGTTCTCCGCCGCGACCCAAGTCGGTGGTGTGCTTGCAGATGCGCCCGAGAACCATGTGCAGGCCTTGTTTGATTTTGGCGATGCCTTGGGAATTGCGTTCCAAATTGTGGATGATCTGTTGGATTATCAGGGTGTTGCGGGCGAGACAGGCAAAAACATCGGCGATGACTTCCGTGAACGCAAACTTACCCTGCCTGTGATCAAGGCTGTCGCACGCGCCGATGACGAGGAGCGTGCATTCTGGATGCGCACTATTGAGCGCGGAAAGCAGGAAGATAACGATTTGGATCACGCTCTTGCACTGCTAAACAAGCATGGAACACTCAAAGCGACCCAAGCGGATGCGCTGGAATGGGCTGACAAAGCAAAAGCAGCATTGGCCCCTCTGCCCGATCATGAGATCAAAGGCATGCTTGGCGACATTGCTGACTATGTTGTGGCGCGGATCAGCTAAGCAAACGTCCAGTGGCAACCCACCATGACGGGTTTGCCTGTGCAATACGCTGCGCCGCTTCTTTAGCGCCGCTCTCATATAGGCCAAAGCATGTGGCACCAGAGCCAGACATACGCGCAAACAGTGCGTCGTCCAGTGCCGCCAAAACTTCGACGATTTGTGGTGCAATTTGAAGTGCGGGTTGCTCCAGATCATTCCGCTGCTCCAACAACCACTGACAGAACGCACCAGCACTCTCGAATTCAGGGATCACATCAGGCATCGGTGCATTGTCTTTTGACGCCAGCAAATTAAAGATAGGCCCAGTCGGGACAGGAACGCTTGGGTTAACCAGAAGAATGTCCATCGTTGGCAACGGGGAAACCAAGTCCATAACATCGCCAATACCGCGCATTCTCTGGGCTGCTGATGACAAACATATAGGGACATCTGCGCCCAATGTAGCTGCCCCCTGATGACCGCCAAAGGTTCGCAATACGGCCGCCGCATCGGATGATCCGCTCCCGATCCCCGCACCATGCGGGAGGTTCTTCTCAAGGCGGATCAATCCTGTCCAACCCGCAAGCTCGGCTGCTTGCCAAACCAGATTTCGCCTATCTGTGGGTACACCCTGCTTAAATGGTCCTGTGACTTCGACCTGCATAGCGGGCCCCGCCTCAAACCAAAGCCTGTCACCCACATCAACAAAGACCACAAGGCTGTCGAGCAAATGATAGCCATCACTGCGCTGTCCAGTTACATGCAAGCTGAGATTAACCTTAGCAGGCGCAAACGCCTCAGTCGTCATTGGCCACCTTCAACGGGGCTGCACCTTCTTCTTTAAGCACAGCATCAAGGCCAACTTCGAGCTTGCGGCGGATGCGGTCAGGCTCTGCTTCTGTGTCCATGGTGCTGAATTCAACGAAGGAGAGCGCACGCTTCCACTGGAACTGAGCCTCGCGCTTACGACCCACGGCCCAAAAGACATCACCGAGGTGGTCATTGACCACAGGATCCACAGCCTCGAGCTCGACTGCACGCTCCATCTGGACCACGGCCTCATCGTAACGACCAAGGCGGTAGTAGACCCAGCCAAGGCTGTCGACGATATAGCCGCTGTCAGGACTCGCAGCGACCGCACGTTCGATCATATCGAGTGCTTCGTCCAGCTTGCGCTGCTCCTCAACCAACAAGTAACCAAGATAGTTAAGGACCTGCGGTTGATCGGGATTGATCGCAAGTGCTGCACGGAAATCGTCTTCGGCAGCAACGCTATCGCCGTCTTGAGAATAGGCAATGCCGCGCGAAAAGTACAAGAACCATGCGCGGGTGTCGTCTTTTTCAGTGAGATCGAGCGCTTTGGTATAAGCCAAAATCGCGGCCTGATCTTCGTCTTGAGCACGCAGAATATCGCCAAGCGTCGAATGAACAACAGCCAGATCACCATGACTGCGTGCCAACTGGTCCAGCACTTCAATCGCCTGATCAACTTTATCCAAACGGCGCAGCGCTGCGGCACGCCCCAGCTCGGCAACCTGGTAGGCAGGATCATCAGCAGCCACTTTGCGGTATTCCGCGATGGCGAGTTTATATTGACCCAAGTCTTCCAACAGGTCCGCGGTCAATAGAACCGCGTCAACATGATCGGGACGTAGATGATTTGCGACGCGCGCATGAAGAAGGGTAAAATACGCACTGGCCTGTTCCGATCGCAGCAGCGATGCAACGGTAAAGAACACTTCGGCAATACCTGCGCGGGCCGTTGGCGCGTGGTTAAAGGGAACCCGCTCACCCTTTTTAAGACGCGCAATCAGAGCATCAAGTTCGAGGTCGGTTGCACCGCTGAAAGCTGTTGCAATAGACTGCACAGCATCCTCATTGCGGTCCAGCTGTGACAAAATTTCAACCCGTGCCATAACACCGCGCCGTGTGCGGGCTGCGGCACCGAGGGTTTCGCCTTCAAACAAGGCCTCAGCATCTGCATACCGTCCCAATGTGGCCAATGCCAAAGCCTTGTGAAACTGAACAATTCCCCGCATGCCTGTATCGTCAGAGACAGCATCAAACTGGGCCAGCGCTCCGTATACATCGTCCATTCCGATCAGCGCCCAAGCTTTCACCAAGCCGTCAATCCAAGGGCTTATACCCTCACTTCGAATTCCCTGAGCGACCAATGCTTCGAAATCACCATCATCGACTAACCCTGCTGTTGTCACCATGCGCGCCACTTGCGAGCGGTGGCCCTGTGACAAAATCTGTTTCGCCAACGGCAAGGCTTTGTCAATGTTACCCAGCGCGAGGTGGGACAGTGTGGCACTTTCCATCAACTCGGCATTGGTCGAATCCCGAGCCAGCGCCGTCGCATAATATCCCGCTGCGATCTCAAAGTCGTTGCGTGCAGATGCGTTGCGTCCAGCCAGATAAGACCCTGCCAGCGATTCAGCCGAAACTGGCGCAGGTGCGGATACGGTCAGGACAAGCCCGAGGGCTGCTGCACTTACTGTTGTCAGAAATTTTTGCATTTGCTCTGCCTCATTTTTTCATAAGGCTAGCATATTTGCGCCTTGGCGCAATGGCGGCCCCCCACCTGATTAGGCAGGAAACCGCAATAATTGATCACATGTTCGGGTAGTTCGGACCGTCGCCACCCTGAGGTGTCGTCCAGACGATATTCTGGCTCGGGTCTTTGATATCGCATGTTTTGCAATGCACACAGTTTTGGAAGTTGATGACAAAAGCGTCTTTGCCATCTTTCTCCACAAATTCGTAGACACCTGCAGGGCAATAGCGCGCCGAGGGGCCCGCGTATTTCGCAAGGTTCACTTCGACAGGCACCGCCGCGTCTTTAAGCGTCAGATGCGCAGGTTGGCTTTCCTCATGGTTGGTGAACGAGAACGCGACATTCGTCAGGCGGTCAAAGCTGAGTTTGCCGTCTGGCTTGGGATACGTGATCTCTTTGTGCTTTGACGCCAGCTCGGTCGCGTCTGCATCATTCTTGCCATGGTGCATCGTACCCAACAGCGAGAAGTTGAACAGCGTGTTGCACCACATGTCAAAACCACCGACCGCGAGCGAGGCCACAAGGCCATACTTGGACCATAGTGGCTTAACGTTGCGCACTTTGTAGAGATCTTGGCCGATCGGACCTTCGCGAACATCTTGTTCGTAGTCGGGCAATTCGTCACCGGAACGGCCTGCTTTAATAGCCGCATATGCCGCTTCTGCTGCAGCCTTGCCTGACAGCATCGCGTTATGGTTGCCCTTGATCCGCGGCACGTTGACCATTCCAACGGAACAGCCCAGCAATGCCACACCGGGCGCCACCATCTTGGGCATGGACTGGTATCCGCCCTCAGTGATGGCACGCGCGCCGTATGCGATACGCTTGCCGCCCTCAAGCAGCTCTGCCACCATCGGGTGGTGCTTGAACTGCTGAAATTCCATATAAGGGAAAACATGCGGGTTTTTGTAGCCGAGGTGGACCACGAAACCCACATAGACTTGATTGTTCTCAAGGTGATAGATGAACGAGCCACCGCCCGCTTTGCTACCAAGTGGCCAGCCCATCGTATGTGTAACGGAGCCTTCCTTGTGCTTGGCGGGATCAATTTCCCAGATTTCCTTCATGCCGAGGCCATATTTCTGGGGCTCTTTGCCTTTGGCGAGATCGTATTTTTCGATCACCTGCTTGGACAAGCTGCCGCGCACACCTTCGCCGAAAAACACGTATTTTCCGTGCAGCTCCATACCAGGCTCATAGTTCGGACCCTGAGAGCCGTCGGATGCACGGCCCATTTCACCTGCAACCACACCTCTGACTTCGCCATTGTCACCATAGACGATCTCGGAACATGCCATGCCCGGGAAGATTTCAACGCCCATTTCCTCAGCCTGCTCAGCCATCCAGCGGCAAACGTTGCCCATGGAGACGATATAATTGCCGTGGTTGTTCATCAGTGGCGGCATCGGGAAGTTCGGAATCCGCACCTCGCCCTCAGCACCCAAGGCATAGAAATTATCCTCGATCACAGGCACGTTGAGCGGCGCACCTTTTTCTTTCCAGTCGGGGATCAACGCATCAAGGCCGCAAGGATCAAGAACCGCGCCAGACAGAATATGCGCCCCCACTTCGGAGCCCTTCTCCAAAACAACGACATTACAATCAGCATCGAGTTGCTTGAGACGGATAGCAGCAGACAATCCCGCAGGACCTGCCCCCACGATCACAACGTCATATTCCATCGCTTCGCGTTCAATATCAGCCATAACAGGCGCTCCCTATCCATAAAAACGGTATGAACCGAGGTAGCGACTGGCTGGCGCCTTTGCAATCACGACGGGGCGTTAAAATGGTCGCAGGCAGAGGTTTTTGACTGAATTTTACACTGTGATCGCTAACGGTCGCGTTTATTTGGAGCATCTCCCATGAGGTATCGAGGCCCTTTCCCAAGTGTGTTCGCAGTGTCTTTGGGATTATAAAGCGCACAGGCCTCAAGGCTGAGGCAGCCACACCCGATGCAGCCGTCCAGATTATCCCGCAATTGCGTCAGTGCCTCAATCCGAGCATCAAAACTGTCGCGGAAACCTGCGCTGATCGTGGTCCAATCTGCTTTTGTCGGAGTGCGTCCATCAGGCAACCGATCCAACTGCGCACGGATTTGTGGAAGGGTGAAGCCGAACTGCTGTGCGATCATTACAAAGCTAAGGCGCCGCAAATCGGCACGGGCAAATCGGCGCTGCCCTCCCCCATTGCGCCACGGGCTGATCAAACCCTGCGCTTCGTAATATCTAATAGCAGACACGGCCAACCCCGTACGCATGGCCAATGCGCCAATCGTCAGCCCCTCATTTATCGCCATGAAATACTCCTTGACCTTAAGTTAAGTTTAGAAATTACAAACGAATGTGTCACTTCATCATACCCTGAAAGGACACGATATGACGGCCCGACTGGAACACGCGAACTTCTCTGTATCTAACCCTGCCGAAACGGCGGCATGGATGGAGGCACTCTTTGGCTGGCATATTCGCTGGCAGGGAGATGCTTTGTCTGATGGTCGCACAATTCATGTGGGGTCGAAAGACGCATACCTCGCGGTTTATGCTCCCAAGGGAGGCACAAATGGCACATCGACCCGCTATGAACATGCTGGCAGCCTCAACCACATCGCGGTGGTCGCAGATGATCTGGACGCGACAGAGGCCAAAGTTAAAGCGCACGGATTTCTAACCCACAGCCATCAGGACTATGAACCAGGTCGGCGGTTTTACCTTCAAGACGCAGATCTAATTGAATACAAAGTTGTCCAATACGATTAACAACGGCGTGCTTCGGCGAAACCGCGCTAACGCTGCGCCCTTATCCGCTTGCATTTATGGTGCAAGTTGGGTCAGGTAACGACCAACACCAACACGCGCTCCGAAAAACCTTCGGGGCGCGCCTTAGTATGACGGACATGGACGCCATGGAAAAAATTCCAATGACCCGCGGGGGTCACACTGACCTTGAAACAGAGCTCAAACACCTCAAAACGGTTGAGCGCCCTTCAATCATCAAAGCGATCGCGGAAGCGCGAGAGCATGGTGATCTGTCCGAGAATGCCGAGTATCATTCCGCCAAGGAAAAGCAGTCCTTCATCGAAGGACGTGTAAAAGAACTTGAGGGTGCGATCTCGCTTGCCGAAGTGATTGATCCAGCAAAATTGTCTGGCACGATCAAATTTGGCGCGAAGGTTACGTTGGTTGATGAAGACACCGATGAAGAGAAAACCTACCAAATCGTTGGCGAATACGAAGCCAACATTGAAAAAGGTTTGCTTAATATCAAGTCACCCATTGCCCGCGCACTGATCGGTAAAGACGAAGGCGACAGCGTCGAAGTCCGCACGCCCGGGGGTGTTAGATCCTATGAGGTTCTTAAAATCGTTTATGCCTGATTTTTGCGGTAAAACAGGGCCAATGCAAAGCGGTCATCATGTCTGATACCCAAGCACCCGAACCCAACAACCCGCGCCCCGCAACAGCGGCACTGCGCAAGACAGCTGGCAAAACCGGCATGTCACGCCCGACGCCCCTTGGAATATATGACAAGGCGCGCGCGGACAGCATTACTGGTATTGAGATTGTCGCCATTGCGCTGTCGGTTATCTGGCTGTTTGGCTGCCTGATTTTTTTCGTTTTCATGACCCAACCGCCCGTTGTTGAAGGTCAGGGCGGCTTGCGTTTTCTGATGACTGTGATGGCAGTTTTCATACCCGTAGCGATGATATGGGTTGGTGCAACGGCAGCCCGTGCAAGCCGGGTGATGCGTGAAGAAAGCCAGCGCCTACAGGCCGCGATCGACGCAATACGCCACGCCTACATCGCACAGCAGCAAGGTGGAGGTCTGAAGTCTGAGCCATCCGTCAGCCGCAAACTTGACGAGATCGCCGCAGCGACCCGTAAGACCGAGACAGCGCTGGCAACTTTTTCAACCCGTCGTGAGGATGCACCACGCGCAGCCCAGCCCAAAGTAGAAACACCGCCAGAAGACCAACCCGCTTTGGCCCTTGGTACGCAAAGCAGTGATCTCGCTCCACAAGTCGAAGTAGATGATCTTGTGCGTGCCTTGAACTTTCCCGAGACGGCAGAAGACGAAGCCGGATTTGCGGCTCTGCGCCGCGCCATGAAAGATCGCAATGCGCAGCAGCTTATCCAAGCGGCACAGGATATTTTAACACTGCTGAGCCAAGACGGTATCTATATGGACGATCTGACACCAGACCGCGCACGCCCAGAAATTTGGCGCATGTTTGGACAAGGATCACGCGGGCGTCCTGTTGCAACTTTGGGTGGCATTCGTGATCGTTCCTCGCTTGCCCTTACTGCTGGACGGATGAAGCAAGACCCGATTTTCCGCGACGCAGCACATCACTTCCTACGCCGCTTTGACAAATTGTTCGCCGAATTCGAAAAAATCGCAAGTGACAGCGAAATATCAGCAATGGCAGACACGCGCACTGCACGCGCCTTTATGCTTTTGGGCCGTGTTGCAGGTACGTTCGATTAAGAGCAAGCTTGCGCACGATTTTTTACGTCAAACACTGCCCTGATCATCGTACCATTTTCAGTCTCGAAGGTGGCCATAGATCCAGCCATCTCTCCGCCTGTGACGCGCATTTGACCCAGATCATATGAGGTGAGGCGGTCATCTACATCGATTGAGAATACAACACGCGATCCCCCCTTGCCGTAGCGCAAAGCAACTTTGATTGCCCCAGTACCATCAGGCACGTCACTAGCAGTTGTACCACCCTCGTCTCGCAGCGGTTGAAACACTTCGATAC
This sequence comes from uncultured Sulfitobacter sp., assembly GCA_963934545.1. GTDB lineage: Bacteria > Pseudomonadota > Alphaproteobacteria > Rhodobacterales > Rhodobacteraceae > Sulfitobacter. Next base: position 26,184 of record CAWVZA010000002.1, on the reverse strand, counting down.
CCGTGCCGCCATCGGCAATTTCAAAAATGAGGCGACCCCAGAGCCGCGCAGGTCAACCTGTACAGTCGCTAAAACTTGGTCATCAACTGTAAGCTCAAACTGGTCACGCGGTGCGCTCTCAACAAACCAAAGGCTTGCACCCGTACAGTCAGTGGCTTGTGCACCGCCTGCCAAGGCCAACAATAGTGCCGTAGGTCTTCACATATTCGCTTTTCTTAAATTCCAAAACTTCCAAAAGGGATGTAGCGCACTGTATCCCCCGCGCAAATCTCCCTGCCCGCTTCATCTAACTCGACCAAGCCTTCCGCCCAGCTCAACCCACTAATCCGCCCTGAGCCTTCGGATGCAAATACCTCGGCACGCCCATCGCGGATGCGAGCACGTAGGTATTCACGGCGACCTGCTTTTTTGCGTTTTTCAAAACCTGCCAGCACATCAAAGCCTGCGGGAACAGACCAATCAGCACCAGCGAGCTGCGCCAGTGCAGGACGGGCAAAAATCAGTATGCAAGTCATCGCCGCCACTGGGTTTCCTGGCAAACCAAAGATTGGCACACCTTCCCACAACCCCAGCGCAAGCGGGCGACCCGGTTTGATCGCAATACGCCACAGAGCCATTGCGCCTGCTTCTTCCAAAAGTGCAGACACATGATCCTCATCACCTGCAGAAGCGCCCCCACTGGTGATGATCGCATCGACCTTTGCCGCCGATTTGTCAAAAATTGTGCGCAGCTGTTCGCGGTCGTCTGGCGCACGCCCCAAATCAACTGCGTGATGACCAAGTTGGGACAACAACGCTAATAGCATGGGACGGTTGGCATCAAATATCTGCCCTTCAGCAGCCTGTGCACCAGCCTCTACCAGCTCATCCCCAGTGGACAACACGCCAACCCGCAAAACTGTCCGCACCGCAACTGACGCAATACCCGTCGCAGCAAGAAGCGCCAAATCAGCGGAAGTGATCAATCGCCCTGCCTTGAGGATAAGATCCCCAACCTGCACATCTTCACCCGCTTTACGCGTATTAGCCCCCTGTTTAAGCACACCTTGGAAAACGATATGCTCGTCTTCCACCCGCACATCTTCTTGTAAAATAACGGTATCAACGCCCTCAGGCAGTGCCGCTCCGGTCAGTACCCGAATGGCATGGCCAGCAGGCACAGTATCAGGTGCGTCTCCCGCAGCAGCACGCCCTTGCACCAGAGGAATGCGGTGAGATCCTTCAAGACATCCACCAGCAAAACCGTAGCCGTCCACCGCAGTATTGGGCAGCGGCGGGTTGGCCCATGCTGCAATAATGTCAGCCGCAGCAATGCGTCCCTGCGCCTGAAACAACTTCACTTCTTCAATTTTTGTCACGGGGGTCAATTTGCTACGCAACAGATCGAGCGCCTCCTGCACAGGCGTCCAGTGCACCCCCTGCGGCAGCGCAAAGCAGTCGTTTCGCAAAGGAGGCGCACCTAATGCAGCCGCATTCAACGCGCCGCCAGCGCCTGCACCCAATATCCACGCTTCCTCCCGCGCAATAGCCGGAACAGCCTCCATATGATCGACAAGCTCGGCCTCTGGCAGCCGTGCAAGAGCATCTGCGAGTAGGCGTACTTGGGTTTTGTCGCGGATCGCCTCTGATCCCTCTTGGATGAGCGATGTTTTGACAGCGCTCTCAATAATTCCGGGCCAGATTTCAGCCAAAACCACGGGTGCGCCTTCCAGTGCTTCAAAGGGCCAGACGCGCACCCCTTCCAAGCGTCGGAGCCTGTTCAGCATGGGCATGCCTAACATCTGCTGACTGCCCACTGTCGGATTAAAAAAGAGCTGAAAGCACGATGAGGACGCCTTGGAGACCGTATCACAACTGCGCTTTTCGGCGACCTGATCAAAGAGAATACCTGATTTAACATATGGCACGTCAGGCCATTTATCTTTGTGTGACTTCCCCCAAAATGGACCAAGCCCCTCAAACATTCCGTTAAGTTTCCCAGCCACATCAAAACGATTGTTGGTGCCGTCCTCGCTGTCCTCGATATGCGCCTCGAACCAATCCCACACGGCGAAAGGATCATCAGTGCCAGTGACATGCCGTGCAAACCCCTGAGGATATCCAAACGGGAAATCAAAAGCGCACAACAGACGCCGCCCCACCGCCTTCTCGGTCTGAATGATCTGCACAATCTCGCGCTCTGCCTCTTGGCGTGAGCGGCAATAAAGTGGCTCTTGGGTAACACCACCCCGATTGATGCCGAGCCAAATCGCGTCTTTTCTCGGCTTGGCTCCTGCACGTTTGCCCGCAGACCAATCCGCTATAAGAATTGTGTCAAACAGGCTCATAATCCAACGTCTTTCAAAATGAAATCAGCGATGGCAACCGTATCGTCCAGATGAAAAACGGGTCTGTCCAATATCACATCGCTATCACTTGCCACGGCACGTACCGTTGGATCATCTGGTGCGATCAGCGGATTGCCTGTGACACCGCGGTGCGCCTCAATCTTAGAGTGAGCATCACGCTTATAGCCTTCGATCAGCACCAGATCGACAGGGGCAAGCTGCATCAGAAGCATCTCCAATGTCGGCTCCTCGGCCCCGCGCAACTCATGCATCAGCGCAATACGATTGCGTGATGCCAGCAGGACCTGAGAGGCGCCCGCCTCGCGGTGGCGAAAGCTGTCTTTTCCAGGGTGATCGACATCAAAACTATGATGCGCATGCTTAACAGTTGAGACAGAAAAGCCGCGCCCTGTAATCTCCGTGACCAGCCGCTCCATGAGCCCTGTTTTGCCAGCATTCTTCCAGCCAACGACACCATAAAGCTTCATAGCATGGTCTCCGCACGCGCAAGATCATACGGCGTATTGACATTGAAAAATGCCTCCTCCTGCGCAAAGAGCGCTTCGCGACCACCGTGCACTTGGGTCCACAGCACCACTTTACGCAGGCCACCCTCAAGCGCTGCGCGCAGGTCGTCGCGCAAGGCTACAGGCCAGAGGCCAAATGTCGGATGCCGCGCCGTACCACGCTTTGCGTCAGGTGTCGCAGCAAGGACAAGCGGATGGGTCATCCCCTCTGAAGCAAGCAAAAGCTGCGGAACCAGATCGCAGGGGAAGAACGGCGTATCAGCCGCAGCTGTCACAATAGTCTCTGCCCCATGCGCCGCAGCCCAATCAAGCCCCGCAAGAACGCCGGCAAGAGGTCCTGCAAACCCCGCAATACTGTCAGGAATGACAGGCAGGCCCATATCGACAAATCGCGTCGCGTCTCCATTGGCGTTAAGAGCAAGTTGATCCACTTGCGGTGCCAGTCGCGCCTCGACCCGCACCAGAAGGCTCTGCCCACCGAGCATGCGCAGCCCCTTGTCTCCACCACCCATCCGCGTGGCCTGTCCACCCGCAAGGATCACACCAAAAGGTTGCTTCACCGCGATACCTCCAACCAAGTCTTCACATCAGCTCCAAACGCATCAATCTGCGCAGGGTTCTCGAATGTAGTTAAGGGGATCGACGGGCGGTTGCCCCCAATCCAGAGGACAAACCCGACTTTGGTTCGGGTCACCCCCTCCAGTCCAGCCCACCTAATTTCTGACCTAAAGTAGGCATTTTGCGTCAAAATCCCGTTATCATCAACAACCGCATGTAAAGGATCACGGTTGATGCGGGTGGCCAGAATAGTCCGCACCATCATTGGCAGAGTGACAAAAATACTTCCAAAAATCGCGATATAGGCGAGGCCCAAGCCTGCTGCACTGCTCCAGTGTAGAAGTGTGGCGGGACCATCAAGCAAGTCAGTCACACCGTATCCAATCGCCACACCGCCCCAGACCAGTAAGATGCAATGCAGCAGACGCAGCACCTTTGACGCCATGGCACCTCGCGCGCTGGGATAAGGCGGGGTCGCGCACACCGAGGCCAACGTAGTCTTTTCGTCCGTCATATAGTGAAACTCATATCGCTTACTCATCGCGCAGCCTCCAGCCAGCTTTGTAGATCGCTGCGAAATCGGGTGGGCGTGACATCATGCGGCAACGCACTGTCTAGGACCGCATAGACCACACCACCTGTGCGCAGGACAGTCGCGGCCACAAGGGACATGATTTCGTCAATGCAAAGCCAGTCCATGCGTGTTTCGCTGACTTGCGAAACAAGTCGTATTTTCTCAGCTGAAAAATGGGTCTGCGTTACACCGTGTCGTGCCATCGCTTCATGAGTAAATCTCGCAATCTTTTTCATGCTCGTCTGATACGTAAGCGCCCAAAATGCCACTCCTACAAGAAGACCAACCAAACCACCCAGAAGTATGGAGCGCGTGACAAGATCATAATGCAGCAATAGAAACACGCCAAAGACTAAAATCAGATAGAGCAGCACACCAAGGACAATGCGCCTGATCTTTTCGTTACGGCTCCGCTGCGGCTTGCCCCATGCTATCATTGCGCGACTTAGCAACTCGGGCGAAGGCTCGTATTCCAAAACATATACAGTCATCGGGTGGCCTCTTGCCAAGAGAGCATCACCGACACTGCCTCATCAGCGTCTTGCGGACCCAAGAAGGCATGCCGTGGCAGCGTAATAGCGACGCCTGAAATGCATACAGCGATCACCGTCTTCCCGCTGCGTACCAATTCGACGTCTGCCCACCCGCTCTGCCAACGGCTAATTGCTGTGATAATTGTGATGCCAGTTTGGTTCAGTTTAATCTGCTGGGACCGGCCAAACCGCGAGCGCGCCGATATATCCGCTATCATGAAATATGCCTGCCGCGTGAGCCACAGGCTGATCAAGGCGAAGATCACAAAACTCACAGGAAGCGCCCATGCAGGCAGCTTCGCAAACTCCCGCCCTCCAAAGGCCATCACGATGCCCCAGACCATCATAGTTGCGCCCATAGGGGCGCAAATTCCAACAAATACAGACTGTAAAATCAGAACCATCCGCTGGCGCACGTTCAACATCGCACGCCCTGCAATCGTCATCGCTTCATAATTTTCAGCTGCTGTGGGCGCAACATCCAGATCCCATTCTGCATCGTTCATGATGCCCCCTTCCGACCGCTTCGTTTCGGCTCCTCTGCGATGGCACTTGGATCGGCATCGCGCAACAAGCGCTCTTCGCCCGCCAGACACATAAACCGCCGCCCTTTCATCCGACCAATGAGAGTAAGGCCAAGTTGTTGGGCAATCTCGACCCCCCACGCAGTAAAGCCAGAGCGAGACGCAAGCACAGGTATGCCCATCATCGCCGTTTTGATTACCATTTCGGAGGTCAGCCTACCTGTTGTATAGAGGATTTTATCATCCGCACTCACACCCTCGGAGAGCATCCAGCCTGCGATTTTATCAACCGCATTGTGACGTCCAACATCTTCCATATAGACCAGCGGGCGATCCCCACAGCACAGAATTGTCCCATGTATGGCACCCGCTTGGAGATACAGGCTGGGTGTGCGGTTAATTTTGGCGGACAGCGCATAGAGCCACGACGTGCGCACAGGAGTTGAGGGTAGAACCACACCCTCGAGCCCCTCCATCATATCGCCAAAGACTGTCCCAACGGCACAGCCGCTGGTGCGTGTTTTACGCCGCATTTTTTCCTCATAGTCAGTCTGCCGTGCCGTGCGCACAACGACCACTTCAAGGTCTTCATCATACTCTACAGCGGTAATCTCGTCACCATGGCTCAGCATTCCCTGATTGCGCAAAAAACCAAGTGCGAGATAATTGGGATAATCCCCAATCGTCATCGCCGTCACGATTTCTTGCGCATTGAGGTAGATGGTCAAAGGGCGCTCCTCAACAACGTTGATTTTCTGGGCCGTGCCGTCCTGATCCATCCCTGTTACAACGCGCGTTAGACGCGGCGCGGCAGGATCGGGCGCAATCAAATACTCTGATAGATCATTAAGGACAGCCAATTATTGCACCCCCTGAGGCAACACGATACGTAGTGTTTCTAATCTAAGGGCATCGCATGACCTCTACCACCCGCAAATCCCCCTACCGCCAAGGCATCATCGACAGCAGCCCGTTCATACTGGTGATTATCCCGTTTGCCTCCCTATTTGGCGTGCTCGCAACTGAGGCAGGCCTGAGCGTGGTTGAGACCATGGCCTTCTCCATTGTGGTCATTGCGGGAGCAGCACAGTTCACGGCACTTCAACTGATGCAAGAGAATGTGCCAACCGCGATCGTGCTGATATCGGCGCTCGCAGTGAACCTACGGATGGCAATGTATTCCGCATCCCTCACGCCCTATATCGGGGCCGCACCTTTGTGGCAGCGCGCACTATGTGCGTATCTGACCGTCGATCAGTCCTATGTTGTGGGCATGTCCAAATTTGAACGTGAGCCTGAAATGACTGTGCCAGCGCGGGTGGCCTATTTTCTGGGCGCTGTGACGCCGATTGTACCGCTTTGGTATGCGTTCACTTACATCGGAGCCGTCTTGGGTGCCCAGATCCCTGAAAGCTGGGCGTTGGACTTTGCCATTCCCATCACTTTTCTTGCCATGATCGCACCTATGTTCCGCACGGCGGCACATGTGATCGCGGCACTGGTTGCAGTTGTAGTGAGTTTGCTTGCCGCTGGTGTGCCCTACTCGCTTGGGCTCATTATTGCGGGTATCGCTGGGATGATCGCTGGGGCACAGGCCGAGCTTTGGCTTGAACGCAAAGGGCATGCAAAATGATCGAGACAAGCACACTTTGGACTGTGATCATCGTGCTGGGGATCGGCAGCTTTGGCTTACGATTTATCTTTACGGGGCTGGTGGGAGACCGCGCAATGCCCGACTGGCTTCTGCGGCATCTACGGTACACTGCGGTTGCCATCCTGCCTGCATTGGTAGCGCCTCAGGTGGTGTGGCCCGTGGCCACAGATGGTGTTTTCGACATTCCACGTGCAAGCGCAGCAGCGGCCGCACTGCTCATCGGATTGGTCACAAAAAATGTTCTTTTGGCAGTTCTGGGGGGCGCGTTCACCCTGTACGGGCTGCTATATCTAGTCGGTTAGACCCGGAATACCATCACGCACGTTACCCTCATCGTCCTCATAATACCGCGTGGTTTTTACACCTGGCAACTGCTCCGCCTGTTGCATCAGCTTAAGCGGGTAGTAGCCCTGCTGTATCGACTGAAAACCAGGTATCTCCTTAAGAATACCTGACGTTGCATTAGCGCACAACGCGCTGGAAACGGAGCCTCGCGCCTGGATCAGCTGCATCGCACGCGCCGCTTGGGCAGGTGTAACAGTGAATTCTTGCGAAACGACGTGAAAGTTACTGCGCGCATGGGCAGATTTGTAGATCTTAATCCAACCGGGGGACATTGCATAAAGAACATCACCGCGCTCTGGAATCTTCTCATGCTCAAACGAGCCGGCAGGATCAAAGATGACTGATTGCCGCCCTTGAACCAACAAAGCAGTGTGTCCACCAGAGCCTGTGCGGTTGTTAACCATCGTGATCAACGTGATCTTTGGCTGACCACTATGGAGATATGCCGCCGCTTCGATCTGCGACTGAGGCGATTCCTTTCCTTTTTCAGCACAACCTGCGAGAACGGATGCGCAAAGGATACAAGCGAGGAGCGGCTTAATCATTGGATAATCAATCAGGTTAGCGTGCGAAGACAGCCATAAAAAGCAGGATGCCAATGATAACAAGGCATGCGCGGGCGACAAATGTCACAAACCCGTTGAATGTTTTTTCCTGCACATCGGATTTCATTGTGCCATATTCATGTTCGGCCATGGGAGGTCCCTCTCGTCATAGTTGGCTTGGAATTGTCGCAGGGATTACGGCATTTTGCCCCTGCTGTCACGCCAGATTTCGGCTTGGTGCTTAAGATGCCGCGATTATGCTTCGTCTTGATCCAGATCCTCAAGCAATTTGAACCCGATACGGTTGGGCGCTTCAGCCTCGACAGTTTTAGGTAACGCCCGGAAGACCACGCTTAGCTGGCTCACATGCTGGACCAGCTGCATCTTTGCGCCTGCGGAATCAGACCCATAGAACGTGACAACATCGGGGTCGAAAAAGCCCATACCCTCGATCTTGAGCACACCTGCATCGGTACCTGCAAAGCCCATTGCGATCTCGTGATCGTCGTCCAGACCTTCCTCGAATTTCTTGAGGTAGAGCACCGTGCGCTCGTATGCCCATTGTGCGGGGGATTTATTCTCCACTGGCTTGCCCGACACGCCCTTTGGTACGGGCTGATCCTTGGCATTCTTCGCCTCAGGGTCATTGTGGACCTCATGCACACGGGGCAGCGCGCTGGCCTCATGTGCTTCGGCTGCTGTCTTGATTTTTTCACCCATGCTTCACCCTTTACGCTGATACAGCCACGCACCGTCATCACGCATTGTGCGCGTGGCGAGCCCTGTTTGGTGAAGGTGGCTCAAATGCGCAAAGGCTTCAACCAATGCAAGGCCATATTCACCCTCACCTATCGCTCTTTTGAACAAAGGTGAGAATACGTCACCCGCAGTCTTAGGCTTATCTATATAATCGAGAAGGCGGCCCAGCGCAGAATGGTGGTTGTCGATCAGCATCCGCATCCGTTTGGGCAGGCCAGTAAACGGTACTTTGTGGCCGCCAAGGACCAGATGATCCGAACGGCCCAAGAGCGCCAACCGCTCACAGGCCTCTAACCATTCACCAATCGGATCGGCCATAGGCTCGGTCGCATAAACTCCGACATTTGGGCTGATGGAGGGAAGGATTTGATCGCCTGCAATGACAAGATTGTCGTCGCGGCTCCAGAAAGTCGCATGCTCTGGCGCGTGGCCGTTGCCCATATGCACGTCCCATGTGCGTCCGCCCATCTCGATCGTGTCATCTTGCTTGATCCGCAGATATCCCAAGGGCAGTGGGTCAACAATATCGGCAAAGTTAAACGGCCGGTCGGCAGCACGTTTGTCGTATATCGCCGCATCCATCCCCGCAGACCGATAAAAAGCGAGACTTTCGGCGTTGGGAACCTCTTGTACATCCAACGTCAACATCCGCGCCGTGAGCCAAGCAGTCCGGGTCGTGACAAGCTCTGCACCATGCTCCGTCTGGAACCATCCTGCCAGTCCAATGTGATCGGGGTGATGATGGGTGACGACAACACGGCCGATGGGTTTGCCGCCCAGCGGTCCCGCCATGATCTCGGTCCAAATGCCTTTGGATTTCTTCGAGGAAAAACCAGTGTCGATGATGGTCCAGCTGTCGCCTTCATCCAGCGCATAGACATTGACGTGATCCAGTTTCATCGGCAACGGCAGGCGCATCCAAAGAACACCAGGTGCAACTTCAATCGCCTCTGTTCCGCTGGGAGGAACCTCCCATGGATAGCGCAGACCTTCGGGTGCGGGGCGTTCTCCCATTATGACACCGCCAATTCTTCTGCAGTCAGCGCATAAAGATCTTCTGCCCCCGCCTGTGCGTGCGCAAGAAGCGCAGTATGTTCCGGCAGCATCCGCTGAATATAGAAGCGCGCAAGTTTCTCACGTGCACCACCACGGTCGGCAATTGCTGCTTTGAGGTGCAAATGCGCCCCAAGGATACGGGCGAAGGCGTGAAGATACGGCACAGCACCAGCAAAGCGGTTTTGCAAATCAGTTTGCGAGACAAGCCATTCAGTCGCTTCACGCATACTCTCATTCGCTTCCCAGACATCACGAGCCAGACGTGGGAACACCTCGCGAGCGGCCTCCACATCTTCGCCAATCTCGTCGAGCAGAGCCATCGCAGCCTCACCGCCATCCATCATCTTGCGCGCCACAAGGTCCATTGCCTGAATGCCATTGGTCCCCTCATAGATCGCAGTCACACGGACATCACGGCAAAACTGTGCAGCACCTGTTTCCTCGACAAAACCCATACCACCATGCACCTGAAGGCCCATATCTGCGACCGCGATACCTGTGTCCGTTCCAAATGCCTTGGTTATCGGGGTGAGCAGAGCGGCACGCGCTTTCCATGCTTTGTCACTTGTCGCCGTGGCCATATCAATCGCAACTGCATTACAGACGGCGATGGCACGGGCAGCAAAAATCTCGGCCTTCATTGTGGTCAGCATACGGCGCACATCCGCATGGCCCAAAATTGAGTCCTTCACCGCTGGCGCACTGGTTTTGCCCTGTTTCCGGTCCTGCGCATAGGCCAGCGCATGCTGGTAGGACGCATCCGCGATCCCGATCCCCTGCCCGCCTACACCCAGCCGCGCATTGTTCATCATAGTGAACATGGCCGCCATGCCACCATTTTCGTCGCCGACCAACCAACCAGTGGCAGCATCATATTGCATCACGCATGTGGGGGAGCCGTGCAGCCCCATCTTGTGTTCAAGGCTGACCACACTCACGCCATTGCGCGGACCCGGGTTGCCATCCGCATCGGGCAGCAGTTTCGGCACCAAAAACAAGCTGATCCCACGCACACCGGCAGGCGACCCCGGAAGACGTGCCAACACCAGATGGCAGACATTGCCACCAAAGTCGTGATCACCCCATGTGATGTAGATTTTTTGACCTGTTACCGCGAATGTTTCGTCACCGTTATCCTCGGCCTTGGTCGTCAACGCCCCTACATCCGAGCCCGCCTGCGGCTCTGTCAGGTTCATCGTACCCGTCCATTCACCGCTGATCAGCTTGGGCAAGTACAATTCCTTGAGCGTATCGCTTGCATGGTGCTCCAGCGCCTCGATCTGCCCTTGGGTCAGCATCGGTGCCAGTTGCAGCGACAAACACGAGCCGCTCATCATCTCTCCAACAGCGGCTGTGAGCGCCATTGGCAGGCCCATACCACCATACTCGGGGTTGGCCGACATCCCGACCCAGCCACCATCGGCAATCGCTTTGAAGCCCTCATGAAATCCAGGTGACGTGCGAACAACACCGTTCTCAAGATGCGCAGGATGCACGTCACCCGTACGCTGCAGAGGAGCCAAAACTTCTTCACACAGCTTACCTGCTTCAGTGAGGATCGCCCGTGTCACATCATCTGTTGCATCGCCAAACCGCTCGGTCGCGCGTAGTGCACTTAAACCCACGACATGCTCGAATAGGAAATTGTAGTCTTCAACAGGTGCGCGATACGTCATACTAGCTTCTTTCATGTGGAGGTGTCTTATGCTTTTGCACAACTACTGCGCCGAGCGCGGTATAACAACACGTTGATCGGCACCGCCCGCTACCACAACCAAAACGCCGCGTCAGAGCGCACTGGAGAGGTCCATGACACCACCAACCCAAAATCTTCTTCCGGATGATGCCGGTCTTGCATCGGCCGCACAGATTTTGCACGACGGTGCATTGGTCGCGTTTCCGACCGAGACGGTCTACGGCCTTGGCGCTGATGCGCGGCAGGGTGAAGCGGTCGCAGCAATTTATGCAGCAAAAGATCGCCCTTCGTTCAATCCGCTCATCGTGCATGTCGCTGACATCACAACCGCTCAGAAATATGTTGATTGGCCGGACCACGCAACAAAACTTGCGCAGGCCTTTTGGCCGGGTCCGCTCACTCTGGTTCTCCCATTGCGTGCAGAACATGACCTGTCGCCACTCGTAACGGCAGGCCTGTCCACAGTTGGCATCCGCATCCCTGCCCACCCCATCGCGCATGCGCTTTTGAAAGAATTCGGCGGACCTGTTGCTGCACCGTCGGCAAATCCGTCAGGACGGATCAGCCCAACCACAGCGGAGCATGTCCTCGCAGGACTAGACCACCGCATCGCGGCAATGATCGACGGTGGCCCGTGCGATGTAGGGTTAGAAAGTACCATCATAGGGTTCGATAAGGGGTGTGCTGTTTTGCTCCGCGCAGGCGGGCTGCCGTCCGAGCAAATCGAAGCCGTCCTTGGTGCTCCATTGGTCCACAACAACAAAAGCGAGATCTCTGCGCCCGGGCAGATGGCATCACACTATGCACCCCGAGGCGCTGTACGCCTTAACTCGACCTCGGCACATCCTGACGAGCATATGTTGGGGTTTGGCACTGTTGCAGGCACACTCACATTATCCGCCAGCGGTGACCTTGTAGAAGCTGCCGCCAATCTGTTTGGACACTTGCACCGTCTTGATGCACTGGGCGGCCCGATCGCTGTCGCTCCAATCCCCATGGAAGGCTTGGGACAGGCAATCAATGACCGCCTGAACCGCGCCGCTGCACCACGCGACTAGCTCATGCGCGCCCCGCAGAACCGGACAAGCTCACCGGATCGATGCCAATACAACGCAATGCCGCATCCCACATCAGATCATGCTCTGTCTCAAAGACGAGTGCAGTACTCGCTGGTGCCGTGAGCCAGCCGTTTTGTGCGATCTCGCTTTCCAGCCGCCCAAAGCCCCAACCCGCATAGCCAACAGCAAAAAGGAATGGCGCAGGCCCACGGTTCATGGCGATGTCTTCCAGAATATTACGGGTTGCAGTCAGCACAAACCCACCGGGGATCAACAAGGGCTCTGGTGCGTGGCGGCTCTCGTCCATGTGCAGGACAAATCCGCGCTTTGTCTCAACAGGACCGCCAAAGTGAACGGGTGTGCTCAATGGCCCATCATTGGCATCAATCTTGATACGGGAAAACACTTCGCGCAGGGTCATGTCGCCGACGTGCCTGTTTATCACGACCCCCATCGCACCCTCGTCAGAGTGCGCACAAATGAACACGACAGAGCGGACAAAGCGCGGATCATCCATACCTGGCATCGCGATCAATACCTGCCCCGTCAGATCCATCACCTGCCTCCTGCTTTATCAAATACTTGCCACAGTGTGACCAGCACCACGCAGTCCTGCAAGCACCATCAGCGAAACATGGCTGAACGAGATGTGACTTGGCAAATCCGTCCAGCACAGTCAGACAGGAAACATGATAAAAACAATACTCTGTGCCACCGCATTTCTCACAACTGCAACAACAGCGCATGCTGCTGATCCAGTTGGCTCACCCGTCACCGCCGAGCTGATTGACGGCTGGCAGCAACCTGACGGCACACGCGTGAGTGCGGTTCGCCTTACTTTGGCAGAGGGTTGGAAAACATACTGGCGCGCACCCGGTGATGCGGGCATCCCACCAAGTTTCAAATGGAACGGATCGCGCAATCTTGCTGGTGTCGCCGTGAACTGGCCCACACCAGAGGTGTTCGAGCAAAACGGCATGCGTTCGGTCGGTTATTCACGTCAAGTGATGCTGCCCCTGAGCATAGCAGCCAAACGCGCAGGCAAGCCCGTCCAGATCAATCTCAAAATGGAGATCGGAGTTTGCAAAGACATTTGTGTGCCGCAAACTCTGTCAATCAAGGGGACCCTTGATAGCGTTACCCCCACGCCTGTCCCAGAAATTGCAGCGGCCATGGCAGAGCGCCCATATTCCGCCAAAGAGGTGGGCGCGGGCGGTGTCACCTGTGCGCTTAGCCCATCTGAGGATGGCCTGAACATCACCGCAAAACTAACCCTGCCCTCCGCAGGTGGAAAAGAGCATGTCGTGATCGAAGCAGGCCGACCAGATGTCTGGGTGTCAGAAGCCACATCAAAGCGCAGCGGCAACATCCTCACGGCGCAAGCAGAAATCATCCCGAACACTGCCGGCGGGTTCGCTCTTGATCGCTCGGCCATTCGCTTCACTGTGCTGGGCACTTCACACGCAGTTGACCTGCGCGGATGTGCACCCACCTAAATCTATTCTGACAACAACCGCGGTTTGCGCAGTACCATCGCTACGGCACCAACACCGTATCCCAGAAGTGCTGTGACAGCAGCCCCCCCTACAAACAACAAGAACGCAGCAAGCATTGCCGAGAAATTGCCGAGCATGGGCAGAGCGGACGCCAAGGGTGCGTATAGCGAGCCTTCGACGGCCGCATAGCCAAGCGTCAAAGCGCCCCAACCCAATATCAGCATCCAAAGCACAGTCAGGCCAATCTGCAGCCCCCTTGCAGGGGCCCGTAACCCACGCCGCATCGCAGCCACTTGGCGCGCTATATCGTGCTGAGCAGCCACAAGGGCGGGCACAACCAGCAGGACTAACAACATCCCAAATCCAAGACCGTAAACCAATGTGATAACGGTAGGTTTTAGAAATTGCGCTTGCTGGCTACGCTCGAACAACAGCGGCGCCATGCCTAAAACAGTTGTCAGCGTGGTCAGCATAACAGGTCGCAATCGGTCCGCAGCACCATCAATAATGGAGGGGACCAAGCCTCGATCCTTTGCAAACTCATCAATCGTTGTGACCAACACGATGGAATCGTTAATGATAATACCCGTCATACCCAGCAGGCCCACCACCGTGAACATACTCAGCGGGACATCCCATGCATTATGTCCATAGATCGTCCCCACCAGACCGAAGGGGATGATCGCCATAACGACCAAAGGCCGCGTCCAGCTGCCAAACACCCACGCAAGCACCAGAAAAATACCAGTTAGACACAACACCAGACCCGTCATTGCATCCGTGAGAAACTGGTCTTCTTGCTCACTCAGCCCTGCAATTCGGTATTCCACCTGCAATTCGGACGCGATGCGCGGCAGGATTTCCTCGGCCAAGGCGGTGCTGATCTCTGTTGCGCGGTCGGCGTTGTCTTCGGAGATGTCGCCAGTGACCGAGATCAACCTGATGCCATTCTCACGCCGCACCGTGCTAAAGCCAGTGCGTTGTTGCACACTCACGATATCGCCAAGCGCGACATAATTACCTGCCGCTGTCCGCATTTGAGTGCGATCAAGAAAGTCAGCCGTCAGCTCGCCCTTAGGCAGCTCGACCCGTATCGTCGCCGAGCGTGGACCGTCAGGATAAGTTGCCGCCTCAATCCCGCCCAACCGGTTGCGCAGCACACGACCAAGCTGGTCAATGGTGAAACCCAGCGCCAAACCTTGAGGTGTCAGATCAAGGATCAGTTCCTCTTTGTCATAGGCGAGATTGTCCTGAACAGCGCTGACTTCGGGATATTGTAGCAATGCCGTTTGCAGCGCCTCAGAGGCATCTTTCAACGTTTGGGTGTCCGCCCCATAGAATTCCACCGAGAGCGCATCGCCACCCGGCCCAGAGCGCCAACCACGAAAGCTCACCGTTTCGGACAGCGGGTGGTTGATCACTTCATCTTGCAGCTGTGCTACAAAAGCGAAGCTGGAATAAGGGCGCAAATCCGCGTCGATCAATTCAATGGAGATACCACCCAACAGATCCCCGTCCTTACCATCCGCCGCCGAGAGGCCACGCCCGCCGTTGCCACCGACTTGGGCCATGACATAGTCAAGTGGATTGGCCCCGTGCTCTTCCTCCAACTTAGCCGCTACAGCGCTCGTCGCCCGCTGCATTTCGCGCATCATTTCCAGCGTATCAGCGCGGGAAGCACCCTCCGCCATGATAAAGTTGCCAGTCACTGATCCACGTTCTGGCGCGTTAAAGAAACGCCACTGCACATCCCCTTTGATGAACAGTGCAACCTGACTTGCCAGCACTGCAACAACACCGGCCAATACGACGTAGCGTGCCTTGATCACGAGCGCCATGAACGGACGGAAGGCCCGCTCGCGGACCCAGACAAAACCTGCGTTTAAAACTGTGGACGGCGTATCAATGCCATATTGCCCGATCCCTTGTACCATCGCCCGAAGACGCGCAGGGCGTGAGGCCAAATAGCCGCCGATCAGCACCAATGTGATCCCTGTTAGAACAGCCGCACTGCCCGAGAGTAGACCGTAAGCATCCGCGACATCTGCACCTGTGAGCCACAAAAACCCGTAGATGAGGCCAAAAATTGCTGCCGATATTAAAACAGTTGCAACAATCGCGGTCACAATCGCGCCGAGTATCAACTTTGAGACAGAGAATTTGGACCTCTGCTCGATCCCCTCAAGCGCGTTCTTCATATGATGTGGCAAGATCAGGAAGCACTCAATCAATGATGCAATCAGAACCGCAATCACTGTAAAGGGAATGTCGCGGATCAACCCGCCAAAGCGCCCGCCAACGGCCACCAAGCCAAAGAATGCAATCACTGTGGTCAAAGTCGCCGCAAACACTGGCATTGCCATACGCTGAGCTGCACCTTCTGCCGCTTCCGCCGCACTCATCCCGCCAAGGCGGTAGCGATGGTCCGCATGTTCCCCCACCACAATGGCGTCATCCACGACAATGCCCAGCGTAATAATCAAGCCAAAGAGCGAGATCATATTGATCGTCAGCCCGCCCAGATACATGAACGCAATCGACGCTCCCATCGCTACAGGAATACCCGCCGCCACCCAAAATGCCGTACGTGCGTTCAGAAACAAAAAGAGGAGGGCCATTACGAGCCCCAAGCCCACCAGCCCGTTATCGACCAGCAGATCAAGACGCCCTGTGATCGCAGCTGCCCGTGTTCGGATCAGCTCGACCGAGACACTTGCAGGCAGGCTCGCCTGTAGCTCCTGCGCAACCTGCTCAACCTGTTCTTGAATGCCAATCGCATCGCCACGGTCAGAGCGGTCCACCCGCACCGACATCGCAGGACTGTCGCTAACGAAAAAGCTCATATTGCGGTCGACACCTTCCGAGCGAACAGTGGCCACATCGCCGATCAGGAGTTTTGAGCCGTCGGGGTTGGAGCGCAAGGTAATCCCGGCAATCTGCTGCGGTGTTCGCTTTGCAGTGCCCGTACGCACACGTGCGTTCGCCCCGTCCACATCCCCAGCAGGATCTGCGTTCACTTCCTCCGCAATTACCGCAGCGATTTGCGCCATTGTCACATCATAAGCGATCAGTTTGGAGGAAGAGACTTCGACCATTGTTTGCGGGGCCGCTACCCCTTGGATGGTTGTCCGGGTGACACCCACAGCAAACAGGCGCGCGACAAATTCATCCGCAAACCGCCCCAACTGCTCAGGTCCCACAGGTCCTGTTATCACAACGTCCGTCACACGGTCGCGCCATGCACCACGCCGCACATCAGGCTCTTCTGCCTCTTCTGGCAGTGTGCTAATGGCATCAACCGCCGTTTGTACGTCTGCCGCTGCACGTGCCATGTCCCAGCCCGCTTCAAACTCGAGTGAGATTGCACTGCGGCCTTCACGGGCAGTGCTCGAAGAACTCTCAACCCCTTCCAGCCCCAACAACGCAGCCTCAAGCACCTGACTGATCGCTTCATCTACATCTTTGGCCCCTGCGCCCTGCCAAATTGTGCTCACTGACACGCTGTCGATAATCACATCAGGAAAAAATTGTGCGCGCATATTCGGCGCAGCTGTCACTCCAGCAACCAGCATCAGGACAAGCAAAAGGTTCGCAACCGTCTTATGCCGCGTAAAATAAGAGAGGATACCGCCAGCGGTCTTTGGAATTGCCCGTGCCATACTCTAGCCCCCCATCCGACCTTCGATGCGTTCTACAACTTTCGCCGAAACTTCGGGCTTTGCCAGCTGTGCAAGCACACGGGCCTTCGCCTCTTTCGGCATTCGCGTGTTGCCCTCAACAAAAGCGACCAGCTTTGCGCGTCGCTCCTCAGATAATTCAAGCATTTCTGGCGCTTTGGGTGCCTCTGCCCCCTTGCGCAAAGGTTTCACAGAAATCCCTACGCCCAACTGCGGGGAGCGAGCCTCGACCACTTCACGCCCAGCAATTTCGCCGCGCACCAAAACATCATCACCCTGCCTGCGCAGAACTTCGACAGTGGCTGTCTCCAACCTGTCTTCTTCGCCCAACAAAAGCACGATTCCCGCCGCATCAACCGCAGACGACGGAAGGCGGATCACATTGTCAAGCTTGGGTTCCTGCACACGGGCTGTCACAAAATCACCCGGCTTGAAGCCGAATGCATTCTCAAGCGAAGCAAAGACCAACCGTCCCGTTTGACCCTCACCCGCAGCAGCAGACGTACGCGTCACACGGCCCTGCGCCTCAAGGTCAACACCAGACACATCCAATGTCACCCGGACATCCGCCTCCATGATCGCACCGGTCTCATCCAGCAGTCGCGCAAATTGTGCGGTGGACAGGCGAAAAGACACTTCGAGATCATCGGGATCAATCAAATCCGCAAGCCGCTCATTCACTGTGACCAACCGCCCCTCGACCACGTTAGCACCGCTGAGCGTCCCATCGAACGGAGCACTGATGGCTGTGTCATCCAGTCGCCGTTGGGTTTCCGCAAGCGCAATTTCAGCGCGGGTGATAGATGTGGTCGCCTGATCCACACGGGCTTCTGCCTGAGCCAGTGCTTGGCGTCGTGCCAGTACCGCTTGGCGCGCAGCAGATGCCGCAAGCTCGGCTACCTCTGACGCCGCTGCTGTGCCCACGCCGCGTTCGACCAAATTAATTTGGCGCTGTGCGGCACGCAGGCGCAATTCGGCCTGCTCTTGCGCAGCGGCGATTTCATCTTCCGCAAGGGCAAGCCCGCGCACCGCATCACGCGCTTCTGCCTGCGCATCGGCCAGATCACTCTGGCTGCGCTCGAACGCAGATTGTGCGTCAGCAGGGTCCAGCCGTACCAGAACATCACCCACCTTCACCGCGCCACCATCCTCAAAACCTTCTGCGAGGAAAACAACACGACCGCCATCCGCTGCACGTAGCTCAAGTGTACGACGGCTCGCAATTTCGCCAAAACTCTCAAGCACGGGAGATTGTGTTCCCACCTCGGCAGTCAGCACATTTACGGTAAAGACGCGCTCACGCGGTGGCGGAGCGACACGCTCGTTGCTCATCCGTGCCTGAACGGCACCCCCAACCATTTGCACGGCCCAGACCAACATCCCCAGCGTCACTGCCGCCAGAAACAGGCCAATCATACTTTGTCTTAGAAACCGCATGCTCTGTCCGTCTTGTTCAGTTATCTATGAAAATAGGTCCGTGCGAAAATAGTCCAGTCTTAGCTTATACGCGCAACAACTGGTTTTCAGTCACTTTTTTCCAAACCGCACGCAGAAGTGTTACTTTCGGCGATGATGTTCATCCAGTCGTGGAAGAATTTCGACAAAATTACAGGGTTTGTGGCGATAATCGAGCTGCTTGTTCAGAATTTCATCCCATGCGTCTTTGCACGCTCCGGGACTGCCCGGCAGCGCAAACAGGTATGTGCCGTTGGACACCCCCCCTGTGGCACGCGACTGAACCGCGCTAGTTCCGATTTTTTGCATTGAAACAATGGTAAAGATCGTTCCAAACGCATCAATTTCCTTCTCGTAAACGTCACGGTGCGCTTCTACCGTGACATCGCGCCCCGTGAGCCCAGTGCCTCCTGTCGAAATCACAACATCAATTTGGGGGTCCGCGCACCATACCCGCAGCTGATCTGCGATCTCGGCACGTTCGTCCCGCAAAATTTTGCGATCAGCCAGCATATGACCTGCTGCAGTCAACCGTCCCACCAACACATCGCCCGAACGATCCTCTTCAACGCTGCGCGTGTCAGAGACCGTCAGCACTGCAATCCGCACTGGGATGAAATCCTTGCTCTCGTCGATCTTGCTCATCACTTACTCCATAATCGCAAGGCGGGTGGCCAGGGCCGCATAAATACTGCCCGTAACATACGCCAAGACTTTCGACGAACTCACCAGCTTTGCACCCAAAGTGCCAGCGTAGGAACCGACCGTGCCGTTCACAAAAAATCCACCCAATGCAATCATGACACCGAACGCAAGGAACTGAAGAAAAACGGGACCAGCTTCGGGCACAACGAATTGGGGAATGAAGGCAAGAACGAACCAGATCACCTTAAAATTACTCAGATTGGTAACCAACCCTGCGCAAAATGCCTGCATCGGTCGCATCCCCGCACCGCGCGCATTGACCTTTGTGCTGCGGAACGCCTGAAACGCGAGATAAAGCAGGTAGCCCACACCAATCCACCTGATCGCTTCGAACGCCCAAGGAAATGCTGCAACCACCGCGCCAAGGCCAAGGCCAGCAATGGTCACATGCACCATCGAGCCTGCGCTCACTCCCGCGCTGGCAGCCCATGCTGCTGGGCGGCCCGAGTGCATGCCCTGTGCAAGGCACAACATCATGTCGGGTCCGGGGGTGACATTAAGGGCGAGCGCTGCTGGAACAAACGCAAGTAAGATAATGGGGTCGATCACTTATCCACAGCCACTTTGAGACTTAACAAATCGGCCCAAGCATCTCGTTTCGCTTCCGGATTACGAAGCAGGTAGGCAGGATGGCACATTGGCAGAGTAGGTATATCCACAGCCTCCGTCCATTGTCCCCGCAGTCGTGTAATACCGCGCTTTGCCAGCAACGTTTGACAGGCCCAATTGCCCATAACCACCAACACTTTCGGACTAGCCAGTGCGATATGGCGTAACAAAAACGGCTTCATCATCGCGATTTCTTCGGGTTTCGGGTCGCGATTGTGAGGCGGGCGCCATGGCAGTGTGTTCGTGATGTAGACTGGGGCATCTGCATTTGTACGGCCCATGCCAATCGCGCCAAACATCTTGTCCAGTAGGACACCTGACGCACCAACAAACGGCTTGCCGATGCGATCTTCATCTCGTCCCGGCGCTTCGCCGATGATCATAACAGGCGCACCTGAGATGCCGTCTGAGAAAACCATATTGCGCGCACCGCGCTTGAGATCACACAAATCAAACGCTTCCATCGCCGCGCGCAAGGCATCTAAACTGTCCGCACTATTCGCAGCGGCCTGCGCCTCTGCTACTGGATCGCGTTGGTCCATCTTTACAGGACCGCGTGTCAGGTGCGGTTTAGCGTCGGGCTGCTTTGGTTTAACCAATTTGTCGGGCAACGCGTAACGATCAACGGGCGTATCGCTGATGCACTCATCTGCGCCCAGTTCAATTTGCCACTCCAAATGCGCACGCGCTGTGTGAAACTCTGCTGATTCCATGCACCCACTCTACGCCTGTGCTTGCCAGATCAAAATGCCTCATCCACCGCTTCTTGCCCGATTGGACGCGCATCCCTATAACGACCTAAACAGCGTAAGGCCCCCCCATGAGTTTTCCCCACCGTCACTTGCTTGGTATTGAGCCACTGCACCCCTCCGAGATCACAACAATTCTGGACCTTGCAGACAAATATGCAAATCAGAACCGCATGCCGAATAAGCATGGATTAGCGCTCAAAGATCTCACCCAAATCAATATGTTCTTTGAGAATTCGACCCGTACACAAGCGAGTTTCGAGATTGCAGGCAAACGCCTCGGCGCAGATGTTATGAATATGGCGATGCAGGCCTCATCCATCAAAAAGGGTGAGACGCTGATAGATACAGCGATGACGCTCAATGCCATGCATCCTGATTTGCTGGTTGTACGCCACCCTCAATCGGGTGCAGTCGATCTGCTGGCAGAAAAAGTGAACTGTGCTGTGCTCAATGCAGGTGACGGCCGTCACGAGCATCCGACCCAAGCATTGCTTGATGCATTGACCATTCGCCGCGCCAAGGGGCGCTTACACCGCCTTTCGATCGCAATCTGCGGCGATATTGCGCACAGCCGCGTCGCCCGCTCGAATATCATGCTGCTGGGTAAAATGGAAAACCGCATCCGCCTGATCGCCCCTCCTACTTTAATGCCCTCTGGCATTGGTGAGTTCGGCTGTGAGGTGTTCGACAATATGGAAGAAGGCCTGAAAGACGTCGATGTTGTCATGATGCTCCGCTTGCAAAAAGAGCGCATGGATGGCGGGTTTATCCCCAGCGAGAGAGAGTATTACCATCGTTATGGCCTTGATGCGGAGAAGTTATCCCACGCCAAGCCAGACGCGATTGTCATGCATCCCGGCCCGATGAACCGCGGCGTCGAGATTGACGGAACTCTCGCCGATGACATCAATCGCAGTGTTATTCAGGATCAGGTCGAGATGGGCGTTGCCGTGCGTATGGCCGCGATGGATCTGCTCGCCCAAAACCTGATTGCCAGCCGCAAATGAGTACATCAGGTTTCTGGGACCACATATTGGAGCCTAATGAGACCCTCCTCTGGTCCGGTCGTCCTCAGCCTAGGCTACATTGGCGCAACTGGCAGTTATACGGGTCCGCACCCATGGCTGCGCTGGGGTTAATGGCAGCCGCATGGTTCATCCTTGCGACCATGGGCAGTGAGGGTGATATGTGGCTGTTGGTGCTGCCTGCCTTGTTAATCCTTATCCCGCTGCGGGCAACACAGCGGCAGCTTCAGACTTATGCCGCTACGCGCTATGCACTCACGGACCAGCGTGCGCTCTTTTTCAAAGTAAGCGGTGACCAGACCCGCATTGCCGCACATCCGCGCAGCGCGATGGCAGCACCTAAGGTGCACCAAACAGCACCACCGAGCATTAGCGTCCTGCGCTATGGCCCTCAGAAATCTGATGTTTTAGGTTTCGACTTTGTCCATGGCGCGGACGATCTGCTGCCCCACCTCGAGCGGGCTGTACCATGACAGCAATTGAAATTCCCCGAACAGAGTTTGGCACAATACGCGTGTTTGCCGTTTCGCGCCCCATGGCAAACATGGCGCGTGCGCTAAGGCAGCAGAGCAAAGCCGCGCTGGCTTCAACGTTGCTGGGTCATCAAGTCTCTGAGGATGATATCGAGCTGTTTGCCCTGTCTGATCTGACAGGCGTCGGTCTGCATGGGTACCTTAGCGAAGGGTATGATGTGGATAAGGAGGCCTTGCGGGCCGACCGTGTGCGACTTGAGGCACTGGATGGTTATGTCTTGCTCAACTTTTCGCGCATCAATGCGCAAGGCGATGTGACACTTATGCCAAACAGCGACCTCACTCTGATCGGCACCTACATTGAGCCAAAAGCGGAGCACACCGCAACACCCATCACAACTGACGCTGCCAAACCTTATTCAGGCGTCACGACACCGGCACAACCGCCCCGCAGATCGCGCGTGGGCAGCGCATTTACAACGGCGGCAGGTATGCTCGCCCTCCTCATCATATGGTGGATATTACGATGAAAGAACCCAAACCCGATCCCAAAATGTCAGGCCGCATAGCAACGATTGCGCTGTTGGTCGCCTTTGCTGTGGCTGCTGTAATGGTGTGGATCGCTGGATGAGTGACGCACTCGCTGCTTGGACGCCTGCGCTGACCGTCTATTTGCGGCGCTGTGCGATTGTTGGTGCGCTGACAATCGGATTTATGCTGTTGGTTAGCTGGGTGGTTGGCAAGACGACAGGCTTCTGGCAGGTCATGTATGTAGGTCCAGTGCTGGCCCTCGCCTATAATATTGGGTTTGAGGACCCCGCCCGCTGGCGCGCGGCGCGGCAGGACCGCTGGCATCTGCGCTCTGACGCCATTATCCATCACGGTCCCGACGGCGAAGTGCGCATTCCTCTGGCGGATATCCTTGATGTGCGCACAAAGCTGGGATGGAGCGTCATTTTGTTCTTAAAAGACGGGCTGCGCGTGCGCATCGCCTATGTGCCAGACCCAAAAGAAATCGCCACACAAATCCTCGCTGCCCGCAACCGAATGACGTCATGAGTACCCCATGGAACGCCATATTGGAAACGGGTGACGCAATTCGCTGGCAGTGCCGTCACTTTCCAATACATGCGCCGCTATTCACATGCATTGACGATGCGGAAAAGTGTTCCACCTCATGCAGCAGATCCAGAAAGAGACGCCATGACGCTTCATTTCATCAACGCGACCCTGATTGACCCTGAAAACGAAACCGAATTCACCGGATCGGTGAGTGTTGAAGGGGATCGCATCAGCGCCGTGACCGAGGGCGGGATTGCGAACCCCAAAGGCGAGATCATTGATTGTCGCGGCAAATACCTCGCCCCCGGCATTGTCGATCTCGGCGTGAAAGTCTGCGAACCTGGTGAGCGGCACAAAGAGAGCTACCGATCCGCTGGACTGGCCGCTGCCAAAGGCGGTGTGACGACCATGATCACACGCCCTGACACGGACCCCGCGATAGACAGCCCCGAAACGCTGGAGTTTGTCACCCGCCGTGCAAACGAGGCCTCCCCCGTGCATGTTTTGCCCATGGCTGCCCTGACCAAAGGGCGCGCAGGCCGTGAGATGACCGAGATTGGTTTTCTGATGGACGCAGGTGCCGTGGCGTTTACAGATTGCGATCATGTGATCACCGACACACGGGCTTTTTCGCGTGCGCTGACCTATGCCCATGGCCTTGGCGCACTGGTCATCGCCCACCCCCAAGAACCCATTATGAGCCAAGGGGCGGCGGTCACTTCGGGTAAGTTCGCCTCCTTGCGTGGATTGCCTGCGGTTTCGCCCATGGCGGAGCGGATGGGGCTCGACCGTGATATGGCACTCGTTGAGATGACGGGCGCGAAGTATCATGCCGACCAAATCACCACCGCTCGCGCCCTGCCCACCTTGGCCCGTGCTAAGAAAAACGGGCTGGATGTGACCGCTGGCATTGGCATTCACCATTTGACACTCAATGCGTTGGATGTCGCGAACTATAGAACCTTCTTTAAGCTCAAACCACCGTTGCGCGACGAGGATGATCGTCTTGCCATGGTTGATGCTGTGGCGACGGGACTGATCGATATCGTCTGCTCCATGCACACGCCCCAAGATGAAGAAAGCAAGCGATTGCCCTATGAAGAGGCCGCTTCTGGGGCTGTTGGTCTTGAGACATTGCTGCCAGCTGCGTTGCGGCTATGGCACTCGGAAATGATTACCCTGCCCCAGCTTTGGCGTGCGCTGTCTTTCAACCCTGCACAGCGCCTTGGACTTGCATCGGGCAGGTTGGCGGCGGGCGCGCCTGCAGACTTAGTTTTATTTGATGCAAATGCACCTTTTATCATGGACCGTGCCACACTGCGGTCAAAATCGCGCAATACGCCTTTTGACGGTGTACGGATGCAAGGTAAGGTCATCGCGACCTATTTATCTGGTGCCTGTGTCTATGATGCGTGATTTGGAGAATAGCAGATGCCGATGATTGAAAACTCCCTGTTGGTGCTCCTTCTTTGGGCAGCTATTGCCTATTTAATTGGGTCGATCCCGTTCGGTGTTGTTGTGGCTCGGGTTATGGGGCTCGGCAACTTACGCGACATAGGGTCAGGCAATATCGGTGCAACAAATGTTCTGCGCACAGGATCAAAGCCTGCGGCAGCCGCCACATTAATACTCGACGCGGCCAAAGGCGCTGTTGTTCTCCTGCTTGCACGCACCCTCGCTGGAGAAGACGCAGCACAAATTTCTGCCCTTGTCGCAATGATTGGTCACTGCTTCCCTGTCTGGCTCAAATTCAAAGGGGGTAAGGGTGTTGCGACCTTCCTCGGCATTCTGCTGGCGCTGGCATGGCCCGTAGGTATTGCAGCTTGTGTCTTTTGGTTGATCGGTGCTGGCGTAACGCGCATGTCATCAATGGGCGGCTTGGCATCCGCAGCTATCTCAAGTGTGCCGGTCGTGCTCATGGGGTACGGGACGGCCTACATCCTATGCATCCTGTTGACCGTGATCATCTTTTGGCGCCACGGCGAGAATATCGCCCGCATCCGCGCAGGCACGGAGCCCAAGATCGGACAGAAAAAGTGAGAGCAGCAGCCCCCGCGGGATTTGCAACCTCACTCAGAGCGATCCCGTGCGGTACGACCACAGGGCATGCTGGCGCAAAACGCTACACTGCGACACGCAGCGAATTTAACAACGGCCACTCGGTAAAACTGGTGGCAGAGGCGCTTGATGGCTCTGACTATATAAGCCTGAACTTCTACGACCTTGAACAAGGCGGACAGCTTGCACCTTGTGAAATGCAACATGAAAAAGTTGTAGCCTTTGTCATCCAGTACACACCCGAGTAGTGGATGACAAAGCTAATCGCCTGCCTTGTGTCCATCGCGCTGGCCGCGCCTGCAAGTGCCGAGACCTTTAGCGTCAAGTTGGGCGGTAAGCTTTTGGGTGAGATGCAGTTCGCGCAGAAGGGCCACACGGCCACGCTCCGCTCCACCCTCAACAGCACACCAATGGGTGTGTTTAACGGCACGTTCGTTGGCACCAGTATAGGCACGCCCACAAGCAGTCGTTCCACGGGCGAGAGCAGATCATCGCGCAAACAGCGCGATGTCACCGTCGAGATCGCCAAAGGCAGGGCGATATCCACCGTGATCACACCACATGACGAACTGACCGAGCTTTCCGAAATCAGCGGCGTACCAGCAGGCATGATCGACCCTGTTCGCATTATTGCTGCCCTCATTCATTCTGGCGGATGGGTTTTGTTGCACAAATCGGGCTGTGTAGGATTCACTGTTTGAAACCAGCGTGATAGA
>CAWVZA010000001.1:0-55421 GCA_963934545.1 uncultured Sulfitobacter sp. | reverse complement strand
GGAGTCAGACAGTGAATCCTTGGCAAAGGATATTTGTGCAACAAAGCCGTGCGACGTCCCCAACGCTGCCGTTCGCTTCTTATGTAGCATTCTGGTAGCCATGAGTTCTGCTATGCCCACAAAATGGGCTTTCGTTGCAGTTGCACCACCTCTGGTCTGAACGCTTTGCGTAGCTTTCGATGTCGTTTGTTGGCAGAGGCGGATGTGTAAACGCACCATTGCCCCACAGGAAATATCCAAATGCTGTAGCAATCTACGTTAACCAACTTCACCAGCGGGATTATTCCGCAATATCTTCCGCCCAGAGTGTCGGTTTTTCTGTGATGAAGCGCTGCATCAGGGCGGTGCAATCAGGATCGTTGGCGACGATGACCTCCACGCCTTTGGAGCGCAGGAAATCTTCGTTGCCGCCAAAGTTTGTGTTCTCACCGATCACTACGCGGGGGATGCCAAATTGGATGATCGTCCCGGTGCACATCATGCAGGGGCTCAACGACGTATACAGCGTGGTGTCGCGGTAGGTTTTCTGTCGTCCCGCTTTGCGCAGTGCGTCCATTTCACCATGCGCAATCGGATCGCCCTTTTGCACGCGTTGATTGCGGCCCTGCGAAACAACTTCTCCGCCACGTGCCAGAACAGACCCAATCGGACAGCCGCCTTCGTCAAATCCGGCTTTAGCCTCGTCATAGGCGATGCGCAAAAGGCGTGTGTCATCTGCGTTCATGTGTTGGTGTCCTTTGCCGTAAGGATGGGTTTGTCATAATACGGTAGCGTTTCAACAGTCGGTTGCCAAACACCGTCTCGTTGCAATTGGTCCATATGATCGGCGATTTGATCCAAAGTGGCAAACCAAACATCTTTGGTTTGCTGCGTTTTGGTAATCCACGCCTCCACTTGGCTCCAGCGAGCCAATCGACCAGTGAGAAAGGGATGGATAATCAACATGAAGAACCCGCCAGCATCATACTGCGCGTCGAACTCTTCCCAAAATCCTCCGAGACCTTTGGAGGGGGCAGCGACAGGCATCATGTATCCGATTTCGTCATAGTGGGCGAAGGGTGGCCAGTCGTCTGTGCCCCAATGAACAGGCATCTCGTAAAGCGAGCCTTTTGCTGTCTTCAACTCATAGGGTACGTCATCCGCCATCATTGAGCTGTCGTAGCGCATCCCGTGTTCGATCATTAGGTCCACCACTTCTTGCGTGATGTTGTAGACTGGCGCCCGATAGCCACGCGGCTTTTGCCCACAAATGCGTTGATGCACATCCAGCGTGCGCTCGAACCACTCACGCTGCTGGCCACGTGTCTTGATCGGGTCTTCATGTAGATAGCCGTGGTAGCCAATCTCATGACCATCTTTCAGGATTGCCTCGGCCACATCTGGATAAGTTTCCAGACACCAGCCAGGTATAAAGAATGACTGTTTCAGACCCAGACGACGATAGGTATCAAGGATGCGAGGCAGAGCGACCATAGGGCCGTAACGGCCCATTGAGATAGGATAAAGGCGATCAAAGCTGTCCTCAGGCTTGGCGATGTGGATCAAGCTGTCAGCATCCATATCGAATGTAATCGCTACTGCACATTTCGCGCCATTTGGCCAAGGGATCGGATTGCGAATCATGGGTTAACTTTCGTTTAAAACATGGGCGCTGGCGGTGTCCCATGAAAGCCAGATTTGCGCACCGCTCTTGAGGTCGAACTTGGACAATTCGCGTTCCTGCATCTGGACTTTGAACTCATGGCCCTGTGCGTCTTCCCAAAACAGCGTGACCATGGAGCCAACGAATTCCTCCGAGATCAACTTGCACTGCGCTTTGTTGCTGCCGTCGGGCTCACCCATGGAAATGTGGACCAGATCAGCCGAGATGACAAAGCTGGCGTTATGCCCCTCGGTCAAACGCACTTCATTTGTGGGCACGGTGAAGTCACCTGATGGCGTGGTGATACGTGCGGTGTCGTCTGACAACGAGGCGACGTTGCCCGATAGGATATTATTGCGCCCTACAAACTCCGCGACAAACTGGTTAGCAGGTTCTCGGTAGATGTCCTTGGAGGAGCCGATTTGGGCGATCTCGCCTTTGCCCATAATGATGACGCGGTCGGCCATGGCAAAGGCTTCTGATTGGGAGTGGGTGACGTAGACAAAGGTAATGCCCAACTCCCGCTGTAGATCAGTCAGGACTGCCTGCATGCGGATCACAAGGTGGGCATCAAGTGCCGAGAGCGGTTCATCCAGTAACAGAATCTGCGGTTCCATGACCAGTGACCGCGCAAGTGCGACGCGCTGTTTCTGGCCCCCGGACAGGGTTGAAATATCGCGATCCGCAAATTCGAGGATATCCATCTTGGCCAGCCATTTAAGAGCGCGTTCGCCGCGCTCGGCCTTGTCCACGCCGCGCATTTTGAGGCCGAACTCAACGTTCTCGCGGGCCGTCAAAAATGGGAACAGCGCCAGCGATTGCCAGACCAGCGGCGTGTCCCGTTCGTGCGGAGCAACATCGTTCATCACGCGGTCGTTTAGGCGAATTTCACCGAAGCTGGGGGCCTCAAGTCCGGCAAGCATCCGCAGGGTGGTGGTTTTCCCACAGCCAGATGGCCCCATGATTGCCAGAAATTCACCTTCGCGAATTTCGAAATCGAGCTCTTTCACCGCAACAAAATTGCCGAAGTTTTTTTGGACTTTTTCAAAGACAACCAGCGGTTTGCTCATGTTTTGATGCTCTTCAATTGGCGGCTGGCGAAAAAGACTTGGGCCAGCACAACGAGGGTCATGGAAATTAGAAATACAAACGTGCCAATGGCGTTGACCTGTGGGTCGATGTTGCCTTGCACGATCTCAAGGATGATCACTGGCAGGGTCTTGTTCAGACCAGAGACGAACCATGAAACGGCGAATTCATCGAAGGACACAGCAGCTGTCAGGAACAAGGCCGAGAAGATCGCAGGTTTGCAAAACGGAATGATGACATTGCACATGGTTTGCCATTCGGAGCCGCCGAGGTTCCACGCGGCTGATTCCAGGTCAGGATCCATCTGGTTTAGGCGCAACCGTATGACGGCCATGGCAAAGGGTGCGGTTAAAACGCTATGCGCGATGATGATCGAATAGAGTTGCCCTGACATGCCGATTTTCGAGAACCAGGCCAGCATAGCCAGCGCCATGATGATCAGCGGAATAGTGGGCGGCAGCAAGATCAACGCGAGGTATGGCCCCTTAAAGCGGAAGCTGTAACGGAAGTCGGAATACGCGGTGCAAAACCCAAGGAAGGTCGCGATCAGGGCGGTGGAGCACGACACGATCAGGCTATTCAATGCAGCCTCCCAGACATCGGGATCAGCAAGAATTTTCGCATACCATTCCGTCGTGAATTCGCCCAACGGAATGGTAGGGAACCGTTGGGAGTTGAACGAAAAGATCATGCTGAAAATGATTGGTGCAAAGACGAAGGCAAACACCATCGCCACATAGATGCCAAGGACGACGTTAAGGGTGCGGCTCTGCTTCATTTCGCGCCCTTCTTTTTGCGGTAGGCCAAGGCGATGCCGGTAAAGGCGATGGCGAAAAGCGTACCCATCATCATGATTGCGACGACTGCGGCACGTGGCCACTGCTGCCCGGACTTGGTGGTATCAAGGATCAAGATCGGCAAGGTCGGTTCCTGCGATCCACCCAGATAGAACGGAGCCACAAAGTCACCAAACGACAGGATGAAGCAAAAGATAGCGGCGATGATCAGACCTGTCTTGGACAGCGGGATGATCACCTGCCAGATGGTTCTGAAGGCGGAACAACCCAGATTGCGCGCAGCCTCGATCAGGTTCTTGTCTATGTTGGCCATCGTCACAGTCTGCAAGATCACGACCAACGGCAGCGTCAGGGTCATATAGCCCACCAGCGTACCGAAATTGGTGTTGAGCATCGTGTAGGGACCGAGGCCGATATAGCTAAGCATACCGTTAATCACACCACTCTCGGACAAGATAACGAACCATGAAAAGGTGCGTACCAGATAGCTGGTGAAAAAAGGGATGATCAGCAGGAAGATTGCCCAGCGCCGAGTGCTTTCAGACGCGCGAAAAGCCAGCGCAAATGCGGCAGGAAAGGCGATGCACATCGCACAGATGGTTGAGACCCCAGCTATGAAAACCGTGTACCAATAGCTGTCCCAGAAGTATCCGCGGCTCAGCATTTTGGACCAGTTCACAAATTCGAACGCTTCGGTCATGCGGTAGTTCTTTACAAGGAAGAACGACATCGCGACCATGAAGAGCACCGGTCCGACGAAGAAGATGAACTGCCAGAATATGATAGGAAGCCGCCATGTCAGCGCGTAGAGATTAAGTTTTCGGTCAGCTGATGAAGACATGTTCTAGGGGCAATCCTTTGGGAAAAAGGGCGACCGAATGGTCGCCCGTTTATGTGTGTTTAGGGGGCCCAATCAGGCGTTCTTATACTCTGACCAGAAGTCGTTCCAATCCTCGAGACCCTGCTGCTGCGGGATATCACGGTAATGGATGCGACCCTCCTTGATCAGTGTGATCGGATCTTGCGCATCGCCGTCGATCTGGTGTGACCGTGTGGCCTCGGCCAAGTCCGCCTCAATCAGAGCAGCGCGCCCCGCCTTGGTGACGCAAAAGCCCGGATAGGCCGCCATCTGTGCGGATTTCACCTGCCCCACAGGGGACATCATGTATTGGATGAACTTCTTGACCTCAGCCGCTTTTTCGCTGCCTTTGCCGATGGAATAGCTCTCTGTGAATTGGATGCCGCCCTCTTTGGGAATAACGGATGCAACGGGTGCGCCATCTTTTTCCAAAACGCCAGTGATCCAGTCACCGATGCCAACCATCGCCTGCATGTCACCATTCTTGAGGCCGTTGAACGTGCCGCCATAGTCAAAGAACCCACCGACTTGCTTACGTAGACCCAATGTAGTTTCCTGCACTGCGGCCCATTTGGCATCGTCCAGATCCCAAAGGCTAGCACCGTTGCCATTATAGAGGCTCATCATGCCCAGCGTTGGCAGGTGCCAATCGAAGTGGCCAACCTTGCCTTCAAGCTCTGGCTTCCAGAAGCACTCATAGCTTGCGGCTTCTTCGGCAGTTACCGAATTTTTATTGTAAGAAACACCAAGGTGACCGCCACGCAGCATCATGGAATACATCTTGCCATGTGCCCAATGGCCGGGGAACTGTTTGAAGTCTTCATGCAACATGTCATCCAGCGGATAGTCTGCTGGCTCCATCTCGTCGATGTAGCCCGCAAGGTTCAACTGCTGAACAAACTCACCGTCCGACAGGATCAGATCGTACGTGCCGGGAGGAGATTGCGCGATCAACGCCAGCATGTTGTCACCGCCTGCATAATACTTGGGCACGAACTTGACGTTGTTCGCCGCTTCATACTCCGCAACCATATCCGGCTCACCGTGACCGTACCAAGCCAGCATGTTGATCTCGGTCGTGGCAGCCCACGCGCGGCTGACGAAAGGAGTGGTCAAAACCGCAGCGGCGCTTGCTTTTAGTAGTTGGCGGCGGCTTAGGCCAAATACAGAGGAACTCAGTGTTGGTCTCATCATCGTCTTCTCCCAGTTGGTCGCCCTTTCGCAGAAAAGAGCATTCGTTGCTGTGCTGAACCATCAGGTTCGGCGCTAACTTAGGGGAATGCTATTGCAAGATGGCAGTTTTGGGAAATTTATCGTTGATATGTCTGCATAATGAGCGCTTATCCAGAATGAATGCCCAAAGATTGTGCTTCCAACATATTTACTATGGCATCAATCGCCGCATATCCGCCTGCACCCAACTGTGCCTGTCGCGCAAACAGACCAATATGCAATGGGGGCAATACGGGGAGGCCGTCTTTTTCAGTGAATGTGCGCATACCGCTTTGAACTGTGGGGACCGTCAGACAGGACAAGCCCAACCCGTCGTGGACCGCACGTTGAACACCGCCGATCCCGGGGCTCGAATAGGCAATACGCCAGCTTTTTCCTGCCAATTTCAATGCAGTGGTCATGCGGTCCCGATAGACACATCCATAGGGATGAACGACAAGTGGGATGTCGGACGCGTTAGGGATGTCGAAGTCGGTTGCGCCAACCCACGTAGGTTGTTCCTTCCAGTTGCGGAACAGGAATTGCTGATCGTCCCCATCAAACAGGGCAACCGCTATATCGATCTCGTTGCTGCGCAAGGCACTTAGAACGTGCTTGGATAAGTCACAACGTATTTCGACCTGCACGTCTGAATATTTTCGGACGACATCGGTCAGGCAGGATTGAAGTGTGTTCACGGCATAATCCACCGGCAAGCCAACCCGCAGCTTTGAGGATTCGCTCGGTGTCTCGAATTGGACCATAGCAAGATCGTTTAGACGAAGGATTTGTCGGGCATGAATTGCGAGCGCCTCGCCCCTTTCAGTCAGGGTGATTTCTTTGCCTTTACGCTCAATCAAAGCGCTCCCAACCGTTTGTTCCAGCCTTTTGATTTGCAAGCTGATCGCAGGTTGCGTCCGGCCCAATATCTCTGCAGCCCGTGTGAAACTGGCGACTTCGATGACCGTTATGAAGGCTCGCAGAAGCTCTGTGGATAAATTAGTAGCGCTCATGCTGGGTACATTAGCGATACTTATTCTAGATAGAAACCGATAACGGCTCCGCATGCATTCGTTGTCCCGAGTTGTTATTCAACCAAGACGAGGACGGCTTCAGTCACACCAATCGTGTCAGGTGCCACTACAGAGGATCGATCAGCCGCGCTAATCCTCTCGACAGCTTCGCCAGATAAGAAGCGGCGCACATAACACTCCGCCAGCAGCAAGTTCACATGTGCCGCAATGACTTCGCCAAGTGGACGATTGCTGGTTCCACAGGTTAATTTCATCTGTGGAACCCCTCTTAGGTGAGCTTTGTGAAATGTGCGCTCGGCTTGGGTCCTAGACTGGAAAGGCCATCTCTGGCTTGTAGGTTTTGAAGCTTTCGAGATACTGCGCGTTCGCCTGTCGCTGCCATTTTGTATCTGGTTGAATGGCTGAGATACACTTGTATTTCTTGCGGTATTCTGCGGTGTTTTCATTGTCTTCCATGACAATGGCCACCATGCCTGCGACTTTACCTTTTTGCTGTTCAACCAATTGCACAGCACCGTGCATTGTGCCGCCGGTTTCGACCCATTGATCCACAAGCAAGACCCGCGTTTCAGGCGCAAAGGCTGGTAGGCGCATTTCCATCGCTTGCGTTTGACCTGAATAGTTAGTCATGGACGCAATATCTGTATCGACGCACAATTTGCCCGTCTTGCGTATCGGCAAAAAGCCACGCCCAATCCGCGCGGCAATGCCCGCAGCCAATACAAAACCCATCGCATCAAGACCTGCCACGACATCAATATCGTCGGCATTCAGGTCAGCACACAGATCATCCAGCAGGTCATGATAGGCCTTGCCGTTGATGTAGATGGACGTCGGGTCCAGCCACGCAAACTTCTCGCCTTTGGTGTTCGGTGCCATCAATGAGAAATACCAACGGTCGTCTCTAGGGCCTTTGTCGAGTGTCATTTGATAGTCTCCCTTATTTCTGTGTGAGGTGCGTGAGGTGTTTCAGGCGATCGGGGTCGATGTTGTAAAAGTCCCCCTCAAAATTGATGCCCGTTGCCACCATGAAAAGATCAACCGCATCTGCGTAGTACGCGGCGTTTTGAGGCGTTATTCCAGAAGCCAAACCAAGGGCAGTATCTCCGCAATGCTCCCGAAAGATCTCGATTTTACCAACGTCCGCTGCGTGACCAGTGGCGACGCCAGAGGTTACGACCACATCCATGAAATTCGTAGCGATGCGCGCGCTCTTGGGATAATGTGCAGGATCAACATCGCGCTGTTTCTTGAAGGCGGTGCCACCGATATACAGCCCGTCCCAACCACTCGTCTTGCGGATTTCTGCAATCTCATTTGCTTCGGGCTGATCATCCTCAGCACGGCGCTCGTCCATGCGGGCGTCATCCGCCCAATAGCCGTCAACCCGAACACCTTGGGCCTGAAGCTCACCCAGAATTGGAAACGCGAATTTACCAGTCACAGCCAGAAAGTTCACACCAAGCCAGTAGCCAGGAAACGCCTGCCGCATCTCTTTGATAATCGGAACCAGCTTTTCTTTCTCGAAGTCATGGTTGATCAGAAAGACGCCAGGACAGCCACCCTCTCTTGCAACCTCGATGTTGCGCCGCGCCTGTTTGGCATCAAGAACATGAATAACTGGCAGTATGACAGGACCAGATGTGTCGAAACGCCTTTGAAAGTCTTGCCTGTTCATATTTTACCTTAAGCTCGTAGATTTCGAGCAAAGGTAGCACCGACACGGAAATTTAGAAAATTTATAGTTGTTATCGAACCATAAAATATACAAATGCAATCGGTGGGGTAATTGTCCGCTATTTTGCTTTGAAACAGTGCTTGCCAATAGCCAAGGATGGCATGACACAGTCGACGCTTGTGACTACGCCAATTCAGTTAATTTGGCTTTCGCGAATAAATTAAAGATTTGGGCAAGATATGCTTTAAGTACGTTAAAAAAATGAAGGATCTATCGTATCAATAAGTCTAGCCCCAAGGCACTATCCATAGCTCATCAAGACGTTGTTAAAAACACCCGTCAGTGGCTTGATCAAATGGTAGTGGGATTAAATCTATGTCCACTCTCCGCTAGCGTCATAGCCAGAGACCAAGTGCACTATGCCATCTGTGATGCCACCACTGATGCACAACTAAAGCAATTCTATGTGGATGAATTACAGCGTCTGCTTGAGGCTGACGAAAATGACGTTGCCACCAGCCTGCTCATGTTTACCCAAGGTCTAGACGGGTTTGACGATTACCTCGCCTTACTCGATTGGTTCCAGCAGCTGTTGGAGCAGGCAGACCTGACAGCGCATGTGCAATTAGCATCGTTTCATCCTCAATATCAATTTGAGGGTGTGGATGCTAACGATCTTAGCCACTTCACCAATCGCTCACCCTATCCAATCATACATCTTCTGCGTCAAGATCAAGTAACCCAAGCCCTCGCTCACGTTTCGGACCCTGAGAAGATCTATATAGATAACATAAAAACACTGGAAAAACTTGGTCGCCAACAGATCGAAGCACTCTGCCCTTGGGGTAAATAGAACCGTCAGCATTGTATTGTAACCGCTGTTAGCCTGACTAGCTCTAGCCGCAAGACGCACCGAGGTCTGCTTTGTAGAAACGCTTCAACCACCTCCCACCCCTCGTTTATTTGTGTGATGGGTCGCACGGTTGGTGCGCTCGATCGACTTGCAGCGCTCAGGCTCCAGAGTGTTCTATGTACAGCCTATGGCCAACTTCGGACGTTTTGCTCAGGCGTACGGTAGGTGCCCAAAATCCTAAAACTCGGATTTGGATCCCTCCTCACATGATCTGCGCATTACGTCCCGCTCCGATATCATCGGAGTATCTTTACCAAAAACACACATGGCATTTCTTTTCCGCTTATCACTGAAGTGAGCAAACCCGCACGATAGCTAGAGACAACCGCGTTGGAATAGGTCTTAAGGCGTCCATGACACCTCTCACACTCACGTCACTTGCACAGCTACAAGGGCTGGCTGTCGATACCATCATCGACGTCCGTGCACCTGCTGAATACGCTCAGGATCACCTTCCTGGTGCGATCAACCTGCCCGTACTATCCGACGCGGAGCGTGCCGAGGTTGGCACCATTTACACGCGCGTCAGCCCCTTCAAGGCACGAAAAATCGGCGGAGCCTTGGTGGCGCAAAATACCGCACGCCACCTACAGGGACCGCTCATTGACAAGGATGGCGCATGGCAGCCCCTTGTTTATTGTTGGCGTGGCGGACAGCGGTCAAACGCATTTGCCACAATCCTTGATCAGGTTGGCTGGCGTGTCCAGCTCCTCAAGGGAGGGTACAAAAGCTATCGCAGTGAAGTTGTCAAAACATTATACGAGATGCCAATGCCCCACCGCCTGGTGCTGGTGGATGGTGGAACTGGCACAGCAAAAACCGCCCTATTGCATCATCTCGCAGCAAAGGGCGCGCAAATTCTTGACCTTGAAGGGCTAGCGGCCCATCGCGGCTCCTTATTCGGCAGCGTGTCTGAACCACAACCCGCACAAAAGATGTTCGAGACTCGCATTGCCTTGGCGTTGAGCACTCTTGATCCTGACAAGGTCACCTTTGTAGAGGCTGAAAGCTCGAAAATCGGGGAACGAATGCTGCCTTCTTCCTTGTGGGCGCTGATGGGGAAT
Organism: uncultured Sulfitobacter sp.; assembly: GCA_963934545.1. Lineage (GTDB taxonomy): Bacteria > Pseudomonadota > Alphaproteobacteria > Rhodobacterales > Rhodobacteraceae > Sulfitobacter. Next base: position 45,133 of record CAWVZA010000001.1, on the reverse strand, counting down.
GCCCCACGCATCCGGATCACGGCGCCGCTAGACGCCCGCAGCCGTTTTTTGTGTGCAGCCTATGATGATTTGACACAGGATGGATCAAATTTCAGCAGCATTCTTAATCGTTTGCGCCCGTATCATTCCGGTTCCCAAATCGACGAGTGGCAGATGGACGTACAAACCAAAGACTGGCAGACCCTCGCAGCAGGTCTCATCACCAAACATTATGACCCGCGCTACGCCAAGTCTGTGGCGCGCAACGACGTCACAGTATATGATATCACCTTATCCGATCTGTCCAACGCTACGCTTGCTCGGACCGCAGAAGTATTGCGCGTGCAGTTCACCTGATCTGCACGTTCGGGTGGCATGTTTCCCCAAAGGGAAAATCACAGACGGGTAATTTGGCTGGTTCGGCGCATGCGGTGGTCATAGCGCGCACCCTTCACCAACAGCCTGCCGTTCGAAAATCAAATGCCGTTTCTTTGACGCGGCGCATCTCTCCTGTGGGCATACCTGCCTCATTGACGACGAGATACTCATCAGCGGCGGCTTCCAGAATATACCCAGCAATCGTCTCAACCTCTGCGAGGTTGAAATAGCTATGATGAGCGTAATTGCACCACGTTAGCACGTCACACTGTGCAGACGTATCTACGGAAAGGGGCTGATCTGGAACCAGAGCAAAACGCACCCGAATTGCAAGGTTACCAGACATCCCATATGGCCATCGGGCAAAAGAGTCTCTGGCGCAGAGAGGCCAGCTCTATCATCTGCGGAACCACGCGCGTTTCAGGATGATGACGATAGACAAACGTCACCCTTGCCCGAACCCGCCACCACCCAGTAATTTCAAAACAAAGACATCATTGAACTGCATTTGAGCTTCGTCATTGCCCTTTAATTGTTCTTTTTGACCATTTGCACGTTCGATGCTGTTTTCCCCGATCCCACCATGCCCACCACCCATTATGCCATGCGGTGGAATCTTTCGGTGGGAGGACAGGACCGTGACTATGGTCGGCTCAAGAAACCGCAAGCGCCTGATTATGCCTTCGCCCCCCTGAAACTTGCCAGTGCCGCCTGACCCTGTACGGATCGAAAATCCATCAAGACGCACGGGAAACCGTGTTTCCAGAACTTCTGGATCGGTCATACGTGTGTTTGTCATATGGCTATAGACCGCGCTTGTACCATGGAAGCCGTCGCCAGCCCCCGTTCCACCACAGATCGTTTCATAGTTTTGGTAGGTGTCATTCCCATAGACAAAATTGTTCATCGTGCCTTGGCTGCCCACGATCACACTCAATGCTCCATAAAGAGTGTCGGCGATCGCTTGGCTGACTTCGGTATTGCCCGAACTAACCGCCGCGGGAGAGCCTGGATTGATCATACTCCCTTTGGGCACAATGAGGGTAAGAGGCTTTAGGCACCCTCCATTCATCGGGATGTCAGTCCCCACCAAAGTGCGGAAGACATACAAAACAACAGCACGGCAAATGGCCAGCAGTGCGTTGCAGTGCCATTCGTTTTGTGGCGAGGTTCTAGTAAAGTCGATGGTCGGGGTCCGTTGCTTTTTGTGGACAGTGATCGCAACCTGAATTTGATCACCGCTGTCGAGGGGGCAGGTGAATTTGCAATCATGGAGCACATCAAGGACACGGCGAACGCTTTCCTCTGCATTGGCCTGAACGTGGGCCATGTACGCGTGTACGGTATCTATGCCAAACTGTGTTGTGATCTTTTGCAGCTCTTTCAGACCAGTTGTATTGGCTGCAATCTGGGCAGACAGATCAGCCATATTTTGATTTATATTTCGGCATGGATAGCTGCCAAAGGCCAGTAACGCTCGGGTTTCAAAATCCCGGAGCTGCCCCTCTTTCACAAGGAGGAAGTTATCGATGAGAACTCCTTCTTCATCGATGGTTCTGCTGTCAGGTGGCGCTGATCCTGGAGTCTTGCCTCCGATATCTACATGATGCCCACGACTGGCAACGGTGTAGAGAATGCGGGCTCCATCAGCGTCAAAGACCGGTGTGATTACAGTGACATCAGGCAGATGGGTGCCACCGTTGAACGGGTTGTTCATCATGAACACGTCACCGGGACGGATTTTCCCACGGTTCTACGCCAGAATGACTCTCACGCTTTCGGACATGGACCCCAAATGTACTGGAACATGCGGTGCATTAGCAACGAGGTCACCGTTTTCGTCAAAGATTGCGCAGGAGAAATCGTAACGCTCCTTAATGTTCACAGAATAAGCTGTGTTTGCCAGCGTTGCACCCATTTGATCTGCAATAGACATGAACAAATTGTTGAACACCTCAAGCATTACAGGGTCGACTTTGGTGCCAATGGCCTCTTGGCGGACAAGTGCTGTGGTGCGCGTTAGAACAAGGCAACCGTCGGCAATGCACTCCGCTTGCCAACCGCATTCCAAGATATTTGTGCCCGTGGGTTCTGTGAGGATTGCTGGACCCACAACCAAATCTCCCTTGCGCATCTTTGTTCGGTCCACAACAGGCGCACTGTGTTGCGTTCCATCCGACCACATCTGAATATTTTCCGCATGGGTCTGGCCCCGTGCATCTTGCTCAAGTGTTACGGTTTCTCCAGTTTGCCCAATTGCTTCCGCAGACAGGATTTCGATGATCAGATCAGCGCCTTGTGGAACAAAACCGAACCGCTGTGCGTGTGCTGCCTCAAATGCTTTGGTCATTTCGACCTTGCTATCGAAAGGGACTTCTAGGGCTTGTTGAGCTTCAGAAGGACGGATATGCGCCATTTTGACGGTGCTGATATTGCTGCTCAATATCCCTTGGCCACTCACAATATTGATTACGGCGCAGTAATATCGATAATTGATACGATCACGATATTCTTCCCGCATAGCAGCTCCCCAAAGAGGTGCCTGCCTCAATATTGGCAGAACGCATAAGCACTTACGCCGCTAAGGGTCCTGCAATCACAGCGCGAGTACGGCGGGTCATTCCATCCACCATCATCACTTCTAGCTTGAATTTAGGCAGATTAGGCTAAAAATGAAGCGACAATCCGCTTTAGGTATGCAAGGTAACTATCTTGGAGCGACGCTGTCAGGTTCAAGCAATTCTGACCACAAGACGGTCTACGCGGGGGGGGGGGCAAATGACCAGTCCCGCACATAAATTAGGGAGACTATTGTGAACAAACTGAAATCAACACTTTTTGGCGCAACTGCTTTGGCGTTCGCTGCATCCGGCGCAATGGCACAAGAAGTTACGCTGAATATGCACCAGTTTTTGCCTGCACAAGCCAACGTGCCAAAATTGATCCTGTCCGTCTGGGCTGACCGCATCGAAGCCGAATCCAAGGGTCGGATCAAAATCGAGCGTTTCGATTCTATGGCATTGGGCGGCACGCCACCCGAACTGCTGGACCAAGCAGTTGATGGCGTAGCAGACATTGTCTGGACTGTTGTCGGCTACACGCCTGGCCGCTTCCCCGAGACTGAAGTGTTCGAGCTGCCCTTCATGGTAGAGGACGCACGCGCCGCATCGTGCGCGTACTGGAAAATGTACGACAAAAACATGCGCGACGATTTCAAGGATGTGCACATCCTTGGCACATGGGTCCATGGCCCCGGCATCTTACACACCACTGATCCTGTCGAACTCCCTGCTGACCTCGAAGGCATGAAAATTCGCGGTGGCTCACGCCTCGTGAACCAACTGCTCGAACTGACGGGCGCTACCCCTGTCGGCATGCCCGTTCCTGCAGTCTCCGAAGGCCTGTCAAAAGGCGTGATCGACGGCACAACGATCCCATGGGAAGTAACCCCTGCGCTCAAAGTGCCGGAACTGGTCGAGAACCACACCGAGTTTCAGGGCCCCGGCCTTTATACACTTGGTTTCGTTCTGGCGATGAACAACGATTCCTACAACAATATGCCCGATGACCTGAAGGCTGTTATGGACGCGAACTCCGGTTTGGAATTCTCTGTCTTTGCTGGTGGTGTTCAAGCGGATGCTGATGCGCCTGCGCGTGTTGTGGCAGACGAGATGGGCAACAACATCATTACGATTGATGCAGCAACAGCTGCGACTGACTGGCTGCCAGTGGTCGAGCCTATCTATGCTGACTGGATCGCCGATATGGACGGCAAAGGCCGCGACGGCCAAGCAGTCATCGACGAAGCGCGCGCGCTGATGTCAGGTGAATGCAAAGGCATGATGTCCAAATTCTGAGCCTAAGGCACAGTTAAAAAACTGCTGGCCGCCCCAAACCCATGGGGCGGCCGATGCACAATATACCATGCGACCTATGGGGCCCTTATGTATTCGATCATTTACAAACTGTCGCGTGCGATGGCCTACCTTGGTGGGGTGATGCTCACCTTTCTGATTGTTTTGACCACTGCTTCAATCGTTGGGCGCAGCCTGAACGGTGTGTTGCATGCTGATGCCGTTGTCTCCCTTATGCCCGATCTCGCGCGCTGGTTGATTGACGTTGGCATCGGTCCAATCAATGGCGACTTTGAGCTGATCGAAGCGGGCGTCGCCTTTTCCATTTTTGCCTTCTTGCCGCTGTGCCAGCTGACGGGCGGTCATGCCTCGGTTGATATCTTCACATCGCGGCTGTCTTCCCGCGCCAACCGTATTTTGCAAATGCTGATTGATATACTTTTTGCCGCTGTGCTGGTCCTAATCGCAATTCAACTATTTGCCGGCATGCAGAGCAAACTGCGCTCTGGCCAGACCTCGCTCCTGCTCGAATTTCCTGTCTGGTGGGGCTATGCCCTATGCATGTTTGGTGCGGCAACGGGTGCCGTTGTGAGCGTATATATCGCTGTTCTGTGCATTGCATCGGCCGCAACGGGGCAGGAATACCTGCCCGCCATGGACGGAGCAGATCATTGAGTGATGCTGTAATTGGCGCGCTATCGTTCCCTGTCCTTCTTGGGCTGATCTTCATGCGTGTGCCCATTGGCCTTGCCATGTTCACCGTGGGGTTTGGCGGTTTGGTCTTTGTGAACGGCGATGCTTTTGTAGCCGTCGCACGGCTCAAGTCCGAGACCTACACAACCTTTTCCAGCTATTCGCTGTCGATCATTCCTATGTTCCTGCTGATGGGCAATTTCGCCACTTTGAGCGGGATGTCTCAGGCCTTGTTCAAAGCAGCGGAAAGCTGGCTTGGCCACCGCAAAGGTGGCGTGGCGATGGCTGCTATCGGGGCTTGCGCTGGCTTTGGTGCGATCTGTGGTTCGTCACTCGCCACTGCTGCCACCATGAGCCGCGTGGCCCTACCCGAGCTTAAGCGCTACGGCTATTCTGGCGGATTCTCTTCGGCCACATTGGCCGCTGGCGGCACGCTAGGCATCTTGATCCCACCTTCGGTTGTTCTGGTAGTCTATGCCATTCTGACAGAGCAGAATATCGCAAAAATGTTCCTCGCCGCCTTTGTGCCAGGTATCATTGCCGCCCTTGGCTACGTCATCGTGATCTCGATTTATGTGCGTCTCTTTCCTGCCAGCGCAGGGACCCGCGCGCGGATGCCCTACATCGAGCGGTTCAAAGCGCTGTTTGATGTATGGCCCGTGCTTTTGGTCTTTGGCACAGTTGTTGGCGGCATTTATCTGGGCTGGTTCACTCCAACCGAAGGAGCCGCAGTTGGCGCATTGGGCACAGGCGTCATTGCGTGGTTTGCGGGTGGCATCAACAGCGCTTCGTTGGCCGAGAGCTTTTACGTCACTGCCCGTTCCACTGCCATGATCTTTTTCATTGTGCTGGGTGCCGCATTCTACAACGGCTTTCTGGCACTTACCCAAGTCCCACAAGAGATCGCCGCATGGGTGGTAGACCAAGGTGTAAGCCCATGGATGGTACTAATCTTTATTCTCGTACTCTATCTTCTACTCGGCTGCGTGATGGACAGTCTGTCGATGATCCTTCTCACGATCCCAATTTTCTGGCCCATCATGATGGAGCTCGACTTTGGTTTTGTCTCCATGATGGATCTACACGCCGCCAAGCTCGACACTGCGATAAAAGACGGCGTGTCCGCGTGGGACGGGTTGATACGGGGCAGTATTCCCAACCTGTCGGACGCGAAATTTGAGCGGCTTCTGGACAAGACTAATGCGCAGGCAGCCCTTCTTGGTTTTGGGTCGGTAGCAGATGCTGCGACACTTTCGCTGAGCCAGAACCAGATCATCGCCATCGTAAACGAGACCACCCCAGAGATGGTTCAGCAGGCCCGCGATGTGGTTGCAAGCGGTGGTGAATTGAGCCGCGAATTGCTGCGCGAACTGAACATCCGCGCCGCAAACGAGAGTGCACTCAACCGCATTAACATCGAGCAAACCGCGATCTGGTTTGGCATCCTTGTACTCATCGTCGTTGAGGTCGGTCTGATCACGCCGCCTGTGGGGATGAACCTGTTCATCATCAACGCGATGGACCGCTCTACCCCAATCGTCGAGACATATAAGGCCGTACTATTCTTTGTCGCTTCCGACTTGTTCCGCGTGGTGCTGCTGGTAGCCTTCCCTGCAATCACTCTATTCCTCATCTCTTGGTATTGATTAAGAACGGCGAGCGATCTCAAAAGGCTGCAAGCCGTTCTTATTCGCGGACCCTCATCATCCCTGACAGAAAAGATGCCATCTGTCCAAACTCTGTCGCCAACGATCATGGATATACTTGAGCCCAAATCAAGCTAGCTTATCCTTCAATGGAAAAGCTGGAGTGCGACTATGACGACGACAGACAGATGCAAGAACATGATCCTTGGTGCACTGGTTGCAGATGCCGCCGCGATGGGCCTGCACTGGATCTATGATCAGACCCGCATACAGGCTGTTGCCCCTCACGCTCCTGAGTTTTTGACACCCGATCCAAAAATCTACGATGGCGTGCCAGCCTTCTTTGCCCACCCCAATCGGTCCGCAGGTGCATTCTCACAGTATGGGGAACAAGCAATGGTTATGCTCCGCACACTCGCCACTTCTAGAGAAGAATATGAGACTGCGGACTTTGTCGACGGGTTTGGCAGGCACTTCGGGTATGGCGGCGCCTATGTCGGCTATATCGACCACGCCACACGAGACACCCTCGACAATATGCGACGATTTGAAGATGCGGCGTTTACTTGTGCGCAATCCCTGCCCTTTGAGGGCAATGCCAAAAAAGTCAAATCGTTGGTGGCAAAAGCCCTGCCGCTTTTGGCACGCCATTCTGGCGACAAGTTGAGAGCTGCGTATCGCGATGCACTTTTGCAAGAAGATGCGAGTGTTATAGCGTTTGGAGATCCGTTGATTGACGCACTTGCAGATTTACCTCGACCCACTGGCGCAATGGACCTGCAATTACCCGCCATTGCAAAACTGCCTGCTCTTGTAGCCGTACAAGTCGCACAAGGGGTTTCTGGTGGTTCTTCATTTGATGATGCGATCTCATCAGCCGTGCGCGTCACAAGTGATCACCCAACAGCCGTGGAATACGGGATGATATCCGCGCATATGATGGCGGCAGCACTCACCGGTGGAACTGTTTTTGAAGCAACTTCTGCAGCCCGTGCCGTTGCTGGACCAAAAGCTTTGAGCCTATTGGATGAGGCGCTTGCAATGACCACAACCAGCAACGCCGCTGCAACCAAACACTTCGGTATGGCGTGCGACCTGCCTTTTGGCGTGCCGTCTGCCACGCATAATATCGCAAATGCACCAACATTTACTGCTGCGATACGACAGAATATTTACAGCGGTGGCGACAGCTGTGGGCGTGCTATTCTAGTCGGTGCTGTCATGGGGGCGGTCCACGGCATCGGGGGAGCAAATGGTATTCCGCAGGACTGGATTAACAGACTGGAGGCCAATGACGAGGTGCAGCAGCTTTTAGGCGCACTCTTTGACGAGAGTTAGCCGCCCAATTCTGACGCCCAAGGCGGATTAGCGCCCGCCCGCGACACTGTAACAGCGGCGACTTGGGCGCCGCGCATCAATGCAGGGGCCAAGTCCTTCGCCTTCAACTGTTTGAGTGCTTCAGAGGACAGCTGCCCATCCTTGGACATCTGTGACAATACACCTGCATTGAATGTGTCACCCGCACCGACAGTATCGACTTCAGTGGCCCGTTCTGCGGGCACCTTTGAATGGCCTGACACATCAAACACGACAGCACCCTCAGCCCCAAGCGTCACAATCACGAACTGCGCACCCTTAGCAAGCAAACGCTGGGCTTTTTCCTGCAGATCGCCCTCATCACCAACGATCCAGTCGAGATCTTCATCGGACACTTTCACAATATCGCTCAGCGCGATCATGCGGTCCAGCCGCGCGCGATATGCGGCAGCGTCAGTGATAAATTCAGGGCGAATATTAGGATCAATCATCACCACACGGCCCATGCCATCACGCTTTAGAAGCTCGGCATACGCGTCAGCCGCAGGTTCTGCGACAAGACTGATACCACCAAAATAGAGGGTTGAAACCGTTTCAGGGAGAACTGGCATCTCGTCCAAAGTTAACATCCTGCCAGCGGAGTTTTCATCATAAAAAGAGTAGGTCGCACTGCCATCCTTTAAGTGAACGACAGCCAGAGTGCTGAGGCGATCCGAGCGCACAAGAAGATCGCTGCGTACATTGTTATCTACTAGTCCCTGAACAAGTAGCTCACCAAAACTATCGTTCGATACTCCGCTCAACAGGCCAGCATCCACATCAAGCCGACCCAGTGCCACTGCCGTGTTGAAAATAGCACCTCCCGTGCAAGGGACATATGATGCCTGCCCATCAACAGTCTTTGCAGGTATCATATCGATCAGTGCTTCACCGCAGCATATTATCATCTTTGTCCCCTCGTTTGGCACGATCTGACCTAATCGGAGCAGTAATCTGACACAAGGTCTTTGGCCAAATACGTAGCGAACCAATATATATTGCTGCTACGCACCACCTGCCCTCTGCTCTGACAATATAGCTGTCAGGCGTTTCATAGATACGACAGTTTCAGGTGCTGCGGGAAGTATTATGCTGAAAATTGCCCCCCCCCAGGGCGGCCTCTCTAACAGCAATACTTCCACCCCATTCATTGACTGTTCGTTTCACAAAAGACAGATCGAGGCCTGTTCCCTCTACTTTAGTAAGGCGCTCAAAAGGCTCAAATATTCGCAATTGATCCTTTCTAGAAATACCTGGTCCGTCGTCCTCTACTTCAATGACGACCATTGGACCATCGCGGAAGCCGCTTACCGTGACCGTGCCCGATGGTTTGTCATGATGCTTGGCTGCATTTGTGATCAAATTCCTCATCACGACATCAAAACAGGTAGGATCAACCTGAACAGCAGGAATATTTGGCATAATCACAACGTCCCTCCCTGAGGTCAGCGCGGCCATATCAACAATCCCGTCCATCCGCGCGTTCAGGGCGAAACAGGTTATTTCAGTTTGATCAAAATCGGCCTTGGCGTATTCGAGTAAGTCCAAAACAAGAAGGCTCATTTTGCAAGACAAATCAGAGAGCGTTGAGAAGTAGCCTCTTGCGTCAGATGGCAGCGATATCTGCGCCCTCCGCAAGGTCTTCAGAAATGAACTCCATAAGCACTTTTTGCTGAACCAACGGTGCCTTCAAATCATGCGCAGCTATGGCAGAGAAGGCATGTAATTGCTGGTTCTTGCGCACCAACTCTCCACTCTGCTCTGCAAGCAGTGCTTGCTGGGAATGTAGTTTAGTCATGTCGAACCAAACCGCAGCACAATAACGCGCGCCAAGTGGAAACATACTGACGTCAAAGCTGTTCCCATCTCGCGTATGCACCCGTCTCTGCTCTGTCTGTCCACCTTTGAGCTTGCACGTAATATGCGCTGCCAGGGCCGCTATTTCAGGCCCATCTTTGGCATCTGCAACGATTCCAGTTCTGTGGAAATCAATACAAACTTGCTCAAGCGTTGCACCGGTTCGAACTGTGCTTAGCATTTCTGGAAACCACGCTTCAAAACCACCATTCCAGTGCACGGTGCGCATGTCCTCGTCAAAAACAGCAATTGCAGCGCGCATATGGTTGAAGGCGTCAACCAACAATTGGCTCGTTCCAAACTCGGCTGTTAAGGCTACTGATCTGCGACGCAAGCGAAGTGCATATACGCCAAGGGAAAATGTCGTGAGTGCGATGCCACCAACAATCATCGCTACGCTGGCAAACCAGGGGTGTTCAACAATGCTGCGATCTTTGCCAAACCACTTGGCTCTGACATTTGCAACAAACTCTATGGTCGATTGCTTCTGGATCAAAACTTGCAAGGCTGCATGTACTTCAGGTAAAACGCTGCGCACGATGTAGCCATAAGGGCTTATCGCCAAGGGCGGTTTCAGTCGACGCACTTTTTCTTCGATGAAACTAATGAGCAAGCGCGCCTCAAATGTTTCCGCAACCTCAACAACCGCATCAACCTCTCCGCGCGAAAGCGGCAGCACCAGAGCATCTGCTGTCTGGAACTCAACCAGCTCGACATTTGGTAACATCTCAGCTGCGGCTTGGCTCACAGATCCCGCAACGGTGCCAATCCGCATTTCCCCGAGTGCTGCAATGTCATAGACATCACTGTCATTCCGAACATAGACCGACAAAACATACGCACCTAGAGAGGTCGTCGCCAACCCTGCGGCACGGCGCGGCGGCGTGAGTGCGAGAAACGGTGTTAGATCCGCTTCATCTCGCGCAAGCATTTCCAGAAACTGTCGCGGGCTTTCAGCAGAAATAAAAGTCACGTCATAGCCTGCGATATCAGCCAGCCAACGTGTCACATCAACCGTATAACCCTGCGCAGTTCCATCTCGTCCAGTGAACCCATAGGGGTAGAATTCACCATAAACCGTACGCAGCACAGGGCGCTTCACCCCATGATCTGCTGACAAAGCGCATCCCGAAAAAGACGCCACGAGTAAAAGAAGGGCAGCTATTACAAAACGGACAACAACACTCAAAAGCTTGCTCACTTGATGGGACTACATATCGCACAATTAATCTAAGCAGTTGAATCGACATTTAACTTACAAGTACGGTTACGCGTTACCGCCCCGCCTTATCTGGCTTTCTCCAAGAACCAAGGACGCCCAAGTCCGCCAATCCTGTCGCGTGCGACATACATCCCCACCCAAAGCGATAGCAGCAAACCAGTGCCAACCCCCGCCGCAATGCCCAATCGAACACCCGTTAGGCCGCCATCCATAACGTAGGCAAACAACCAGATGAAAAGCGCGATCCCGATCCATTGGCGATAGATCCCGATCCACATTGTCCATGCAGCTTTTTTAAGTGCTTGAAGAAGCGAGTTGATCGAGAAGAGCACGACATAGATCGGCAAAATTGCAGCTTCGACTTTAAGGAACAGTGCCGAGATGCGGATGACTTCGGGATCGCTGGAAAAGACCCGTGCGGCAAAACCTCCTCCGAACCACAAAAAGGGAAACGCAAGCGTGGTTCCAATCACGCCGAGTATCCAACAGCGGTGAAACGCTTCACGGACCCGCGCATTGTTGCCCGCACCAAAGTTTTGCGCGGCAATCGGCACCAATGAGATAGTGATGCCGAGTGCGGGGAGCAAGAACAACTGCTCGATGCGCATGGTGATACCGTAGGCGGCCAATGACGCTTCGCCATAGTCTTTAAGCGCGTATTGCACGATGAAGCCGCTGGAGAAGGTAACAAGCAAGGCAAACCCTGCGGGAAAAGCTTGGGCAATGATCTCGTAGTACTTCGCTGGAACAGGTTTGAACTCAGCCCAGCGCAAATTTTGCATCATTGTGCGCCCGAACACCCGCCATAGGATGAATACTGCAACGCCTGTCTGGCTCAGCACTGTGGCCAGTGCGATGCCGTTGAAACCAAGGCCCCCGACCAAGCCGGGGATGCCGAACATGAGCAGCGGGTTCAGCCCAACGTTAACGAAGAAGGCCACCACCAGCGCGCGCTGCATCGTGCGCGTGTCACCGCGGGCCTGTAAGATGCCGTTGGCGGCAGGGCCAATAATGAATCCGGGTAGTGCGAAGATAAGCCAGTAGAAATAGCCCAGCCCAGCACCACGGTAACCTCCAGGCTCGGACACCACCGAAATGAGCGAGGGGCCAGATACAGAGGCGATAAGAAACATCACCACAGTCATCATGACTGCAAGCCCGATCCCCTGCACCGCCAAATGCCGCGCCTCGCTGTCGTCTTTGCGCCCGTTTGCATTGCCGACCAGCGCACTCATCGCGGAGCTGAGACCAAATCCAATCGCCACAAGAATAAAAAAGGCCTGAAACCCGACAGCCAGACCCGCTTGCGCCTGCGTACCAAAATAACCCGCATAGAACGTGTCGACCACATTATAGAGCGTGCTGAACAGCATCCCCACAGCAGCGGGGATGGCAAGACGGCGGAAATGCCCGCCGAGGGGACCAGTGGTGAGGTCTTGGGTACTCATATCTTTGGCCTTACGCTCAAAAGGAAAGGGGCGCTCAGCAGCGCCCCTTTTAATTGGTTATGATCTGACGCTCAGAGGCCCCATTTCAGTGCGACTTCTTCGAAGAACCCTTGGGTCTTTTTCAGCTCGATCCAGCTGTTGACGTAGTTGATCCAAACTTGGTCAGTCTGCGGCAAGAGCATCGCGATGGGTGTCGGCGCACGCGGCGTGTCCACTTCAACCTGACGCACATTCGAGAACTTCTCCAGCAATGTGGACCCTTCAATGTTAGATGTCACAAATACATCCGCACGGCCTGAGAGTACTTCTTGGAAGCCACGTGCAGGTGCCTCAACTACAACGATCTCTGCATTCGGGAACCATTCTTTGACCATCTTCTCAAAGGACGTGCCGAGTGTTGTCGCAACTTTTACGCCCTCTTTGTTGATGCTGTCCCAGCCGTTGAAATTGGCTACTTTGTCGTCCGTAGTGAATGGGAGCATCTCAACGGCGATATAGCTGTTCGAATAACCTGCCGCTTTGAGGCGCGCGGGGCTAATCGAAGCAGAGCCTGTCATGTGGTAGTTACCTGCGACAACACCGTTCACAAGTGTCTTCCAATCGGTCGGCACCATCTCAAGCTCGACACCCAAATCGGCGGCAAGTTGGGTCATGATATCGATATCATATCCAACGTATTTATTGGTCGCCGTATCACGGACGGACATCGGGTTCCAGTCGCCTGTTGTGCCAACTTTCAGCACGCCTTCGCTCAGGATTTCATTGAGCGCTGATTGCGCCATTACTGGCGCTGCTGCAACGGATGCAGCGAAACCAAATGCAAGGCCGATGGTTTTTAGAAAATTCATGTGTCTTCCCTCTTGGATTGGACTATGTAGTCGCGGATGCGACTTTTTAACATGTGAAGGAACTTAATGCCGCTTGCGCCCATGGCAACTGTCACCTTTAGTATACGTTCCGGAAGGGAGACGTCCATGGCAGATCAACCACCCCTCGATCATGCAAACGCGATTGAAATCAAAGGTCTAAACAAATGGTATGATGCTTACCATGCCTTAAAAGATATTGACCTGACGGTGGCGCATGGCGAACGGATAGTCGTTTGCGGGCCTTCAGGCTCTGGCAAATCAACATTGATCCGCTGTGTAAACTCCCTTGAGGCGCATGACCAAGGGCAGATCAGCGTAGACGGAACCGTGATGGGCGACGCGGGCTCGATTGAGGCAATCCGCGCAGAAGTCGGCATGGTGTTTCAGCAATTTAATCTGTTCCCACACCTCACGATCATGCAAAATCTTACCCTTGGCCCGATGAAAGCACGCGGTCTATCGCGCAAAGATGCCGAAGAACGCGCCATGAAATACCTTGAGCGCGTGCAAATCCCCGAGCAAGCAGACAAAAAGCCAGGCGCACTCTCTGGCGGCCAGCAACAGCGCGTGGCGATTGCCCGTAGCCTGTGCATGGAGCCAAAAATAATGCTGTTTGACGAGCCAACCTCGGCACTCGACCCCGAAATGATCTCAGAGGTGCTGGACGTGATTATTGATCTCGCCGAGAGCGGCATGACCATGATCGTGGTCACCCATGAAATGGGATTTGCCCGCCGCGCTGCTGACCGCATGGTGTTCATGGATCACGGCAAGATTGTCGAGACAGGCACCCCGACCGAGTTTTTCAAGAACCCCAAGACCGAGCGCTGCCGCACCTTTCTCAACCAGATTCTAAAACATTGAGCGCCCTCATGAGAAATATCATTGCCCTCACCTGCCTGTTGGCACTCACCGGATGCGGTGCTGCTGGAAACTGGGGCTGGTACGTCATTGATCCGACGACCAAGCAGGGCTGGAACAACATCACCTTCCTGCTCGACGGGTTTGGCGCGACGATCCTGCTCTCGGTTATTGCCGCTGTGATGTCGATGGCGATCGGTATGATGGTCGCCCTCCCGGGCATGTCCACCAACCGCTGGATCAGAATGCCCAGCCGCATCTATATCGAATTTGTGCGTGCGATCCCGCTACTGCCCATGCTGTTCTGGGTTTTCTACGGTCTGCCCGTGGTCCTAAAATCAATGGGTATTTTGGTCAGCATTGATGCCTTCTGGGGCGCAGTGATCACGCTGGCGATCTCAGACTCAGCATTCACCGCCGAAATCTACCGCTCTGGCATCCAAAGTATCGCGCGCGGCCAAACGGAGGCGGCCAAAACCATCGGCCTAACCTACACGCAAACCATGCGCTATGTTGTCCTGCCCCAAGCGATCCGACGCATCCTGCCACCGCTGGCAAACCAGTTCATCTACATCGTAAAGATGAGTGCATTCGCCTCTGTCATTGGGATGCAAGAACTCACCCGCCGCGCAAACGAGCTGGTTGTGACCGAGTACCGCCCGCTGGAAATCTACAGCCTGTTGATCCTCGAATACCTTGTTCTAGTGCTGATCATCAGTTTCTTTGTACGCTGGCTGGAACGTAAAATGGGTGCAGACGAGAGCCGTTAAATCAGGAGACGACGATGAGCTGGGCCAAATTTCTAGACGAGACAATGGGCCGTATCGGCACCTTGCAAACGCAAACGCCCAAGATGTTCGAGGGGTTCAACACCATGGGCAAAGCCGCCAAAAAGCCTGGCGCGCTTGATGAAAAAACCAAAGAGTTCATCGCCCTTGGAATTGGTATCTCGACCCGCTGTGACAGTTGCATCGGGTTTCACGTCAAATCGCTTGTGCGCCTCGAGACGACCCGCGAAGAGCTGTGCGAAGCATTGGAAATGATCGGCTATATGGGCGGCGGCCCCTCGATTGCCTATAGTGCAAAAGCGCTTGAGGCATTTGACGAGTTCACAGCCGCCTGATGTATCGCCGCTATTCCATCTACTACACGCCATGCGGTGCCTTGGCCGAGGCAGGTGCCGCATGGCTGGGATGGGATGTGGCGTTGGGCGGAACTGTTGCGCATCCAATCATTGACGGTCTGGACCTCGCCACAATGACCAAACGCCCACGAAAGTACGGTCTACACGCAACATTCAAACCCCCAATGGCACTGGCTCAGGGGCGGACAGAAGCGGAACTGATCCGCGCCGTGGAACACATAGCAAAGACGCTTACGCCCGTGCGCCTTGATCGCTTGACCGTTTCGCAGCTTGGTAGTTTTCTTGCGCTGACAGTTGTCGGAAAAACCGATACGTTGAACAACCTCGCGGCGCATCTGGTTGAAAACCTTGACCCATTCCGCGCCCCTTCAACCGTCGAAGAGCTGACCCGCCACTACCAAAAACCTTTGACACCTTCGCAAGAACAGAACCTCGTGCAGTGGGGCTACCCAAATGTGATGGACGAATTTCGGTTTCACATCACCCTAACGGGCCCGCTCAAAGATACCTCGGCGATGCTGCCGATTGTAGCTGCACATTTCGCCCCCGTACTGCCAGCCCCGTTTATGATTGACCACCTCACTGTCGCTGGTGAGGACGCCGCAGGCATGTTTCACAGCATCGCCCGCATCCCCTTGGCACGATAGTCACAGCGGCGCAGGCATCCCGCCCACAGCCTGCGCGATGAGTTCCCGAGCATCGAGGACCAAAACCTCCAACTGTGGCAGATCATTCACGCATAAAAACCTGACCCCGTCCAAACCTTCCGGCATGAGCAAATCACGGGTTTGAGCGGGCGGTTGGCCCATACCCTGACCGCTGGTGATATGCTGATGATCATCTTTACTGCCCTGCACGAAGTCACCACGCAGGATGCTCATATGCGTATGCGCGCCTTGCGGAAGAAACTGGCTCAGATCACGAAAACGGTGGCTGATGTTGGCCAGAAACGCGGCCTTGTGCTGCTCAAACAGCTTAGCCATTACACTGCGCCGCAAGGGATGCACCACATGCGCACAAGCAAACAAGCGCGCTGCATCATAGCCACACAGAGCCGCGCCGTTGATATGCATAAATTGCGCAAAAAGTGCTGGATCGGCGCGCGCAATCTCATCATCCAACAATGCAGAATAATCCACCCATTCGCCGCGCAACACTGGACGATTGCCCACAAACACATCCTCAGGTTCAAGCGGGCTGGTGAGAAACACATCATCGTTAAAATACAAAAACCGTTCAGCAAGCCCGTCAATCCGCCACATCACACTCTCGATCGCGAGGGAATTGAACGTCGGCAAAACATCTGTATGGCCCGCAAAAACCTCTGCATGTCGCGCGATATGTATCTTTTCACGCAACGCTTGAGGCAGGTCGGACAGATCAGGCCCTTCCTCCTCCACCAAAATCCACATGCGGCGCACCCATGGCGCATGATTGTAGATAGATGTCAGGCAGAAATAGATCTCGTCACTCTGCTCCCAGCGGTGCGGATTGCTGGCGTTTTCATTCAGCGCCCGTTCGCTTTCCGCCATGTGCTGCAACCTCCTTGCGCGGTGCGCAGGGTCATTGCCATCGACCCACGTGATCACGGCGTCAATCGGGTCTACGCTCAGGTCATCTGTCACGGGTCATGCGCACTTTTTGCTGTTCTGTGTAACCCCCTACATAGCGCGGGAACTCGAAAATGGCAGGTCAATCCGATTGTCAGACCGCTTGACCGTTCCCGCAACTTACCCGACACTGAGCACTCCAAAGACAAAGGGACCGCCCCATGCAACCGACACTTGACCCGGACGTTTTGCGCCACTGGATCGGCAAAGAGGAAGAGCACGTCGATACGCTGCACCTCGGGCCTGCCAATCTGATGGAAATGACCCTTGATCGTGCGCCAATGTTGGGCGACGGCGATGTGCTTCCCCCGCTATGGCATTGGCTGTATTTTCTGCAATCCGCCCCGTTGAGCGCATTGGAGCGCGACGGGCATCCCACACGGGGTGGGTTTTTGCCACCTGTCGCTTTGCCGCGACGCATGTGGGCGGGCGGGCGCTTTGGCTTTCATACTGATCTGCATATTGGCGCAAGCGCTACCAAACGCTCGATAATCAAGGATGTTGCATCCAAATTCGGACGCTCAGGCCCACTGTGTTTTGTGACCGTTCGTCATGAAGTCAGCACTGAAGGCAATCTCGCGTTTTGGGAAGAGCACGATATTGCCTACCGCGAAGACCCGACTGAAGGTGCCATACCCCGCCCGACCGAGCCCGTTGGTGAGGACTGGCAACACAGCGAAACTGTGACCCCAAGCGAAGTCATGCTCTTTCGCTATTCAGCGCTCACCTTTAACGGACACCGCATCCACTATGACCGCGACTATGCTCGTGGTGTCGAGGGACACGCAGGTCTAGTGGTCCACGGCCCGCTGATCGCAACACTTCTCATGGATTTGGCCAAGCGCCGCATGAATGGTGCAGCGCCACGCAGCTTTGACTTCCGCGCCACGAGCCCGCTGTTTGATGGTGCACCATTTACGCTACACGCCAATCGCAATGGGAATACGGTCGCACTCGCCGCCGCTACGCCTGAGGGACGGTTGGCCATGCAGGCAACCGCAACTTTCTAAATCCAGCGTTTTGTCTGGGCCAAATAGTTCTCTGCCTCTGCTCCGAATGTCGTGAGCAATAGCACCTCTTCAGGTGCGGCAAACCGACGGTCCAGCGCCCACCATAAGGCGGCAGCCGCGACCAGCCCGATTAGGGATCCATGCCCCACAGCCGAAGCAAGCGTGAGCAGGACCAACGCCAGATAGATCGGGTTCCGCGTCAAACGGAATGGCCCCTCAACGATTAGCGTCTTTGGCGTGTGATGCGGCTCAATCGGGGTCTTCTTGCGCAAAAACCAAAGTGCCGCCCACGCAATGATACCGAGACCTGTGGCAAGCATTGCCCATGACAGAACACTCAAAAACCCCGAGGAGATATGGAAAGCGGGGATCAGCCACTTGCCCAGATAGATTATTGCGATACTGCCCGCCCACCAGATCGGCGGCATGTCAGGAAATTTATGCATGTGCGTGTCTTCATGTTTGCGCCCATGTCTATACCTGTGGACCGCAAAGACCAAGCAAGGGACATAATCAGGCCTTTGCCTACGGGCTTGCCGCGCTATGCTCTAATCAATGTACATTCTCACGCACACAACTCTGCGCAACCCTGCCATTCTCAAAGTGCGCCAACTGCCACGCAAATTCTTTGGTCGTGTCGCTGTCTGGCCGCGCGGCCCCATAGGGTTTAAGATGCTCTTGCGACTGATCATCGAGTTTCAGGCCGTACGCTACATCCTGACGCTCAGCCCGTTCATCTTTATCGGGTTAAGCTGGAATGCATTGGCTTTGCCCATGGCGCAGGCACCCGTCCTCATGATTTTTATGATTTGGGTTGTTGAAATGCGCGTTTTGCGCGTGCCTAAGACACGACGCACCAAGCTTATCGAGGCCGCTCAGGCTGAGCGCCTGCTTGACCTGTTGCGTGTCCAATCCAGTGCCGCCCTAACCCAAATTGCTGCGGCACGAGAGATGAAGCGCGGCGAATTGCATTTGGTCATTGAGCAGTCAGAGCTGTGGCGTCTGCCCTCGCTGACCTATGTCAGTGTGCAATCTGATGACGGACCCGAAGTCGTGTGTCTGTCGGAAGCGGAGCAGGAGATACTCCACCAAACGATTTTCCAATCGCCCCTGACCGAAAAGGCCCTGCAAAGGGTGAACCAGTCGCAGGGCGTTTTCCTACGCGACATCACATTCGATGCACGCGGCGTATCTGCGCATGCACGCCTTGCGGCAGCTTTAGCGTGATAAGTCGACAAGACGGCCAAATGGCGGTTCAAGAACAACCCCATCAGGCACGGCCCATATGACAGACAAACCGCGGGGCGGTGGTCCTGCCTCACCTTCCAGATCAGTGAAGATGACAAGTGCTGCCGCACCAATCTGACACGCCTCCGCAATGACGGGGACAAATGCTGTCCCTCCACCGCGGGGAAGCTGTGGCAGCGCAATCTGCGTAGCACTGGGATCAATTTGTGCGCGATGACGGATGGCATCGTCAAAGACCAACAGGTGCAATTCCGCACGCACCCGCCGCGCAATGCCTGTCACCTCAGCCCAGAACATCGCCAGCCTTGTGTCATCAATACTGCTGGAGGCATCCAGTGCTACAGCAATCCGCGGCACATCAGTACGCGGGCGCGATCCTGCCTCAAAACCTGGCTCAAGCGTACCAGCACGTTGCGCTTGTGCTGTGCCAGCAATCCAGCGGCGGGCGGGGCGGTTCGGGCTATGCTTCGGTGCTTGCATCACTGCTTGGGTTAACAGTCGGCGCAGGATCTGCTCCCACGGCACACGGGGTTGCGCCACATCCGCAAGCTGGTGACCGATACGCCCGACGCCACGCCCCACACTGCGCCCAGCGTCCATCGCGCGTGTAATGTGTTGACGCCAACGCGCAGCATCCTGAATGGCATCCCCGTCCTCACCAGTCCCTGCTTCGCGCTCCAAATCCGCTTCAAAGCTCTGCATCTGCGCATAGCTCTGGGCCTCCCCTTCACGGCCAGTTGCATCACCGCCCCGCCCCCGCAGCGCAAAATACAGGCGTTCAGCATCCCATTCCCCCAATGCCTCGGTTTGACTCGTCTCCCGCCCCAATGCGCGCTTGATTAACTCCGTTGCTCGTACTGCAGGACGGGGCAGCGCATGATCTCCAGCCAAGACCGCCTCGTTGATCAACGCGTCCGCCCCAAGGTTGAAAAGCTCCGCATCAAAGTCAGCCCCCAAACGGATCTCAAGTGCCGCAGCACGGGCAGAATGACGCAAAGCCACGTGCAGGATGTGATGTGCCGCCAGTCCCATCTGCTCGTGCAGGGCCATTGCCTCGAATGCAGGTCCGTAAGTGATCGTATCACCCATAGTCGCCGTCTGGGGACCATCGCGGTGGGAGCACCACAGCGATAAGGTCGCCATCGCAGGATCAGCTTCTACCAAGGCACGCAATGCAGGGCCTGCGCGAACGCTATGATGATCTGGGTTCATCCCTCACGCGCAGCGAGGTAGGCCGCATAGGACGCAGAGGTGCGAAACGCTTCTTGCAGATCATGCGCCAGCGCTTTGTCGATCAACAGCTCAAAACCGTATGTAACCAACTCGCCCAGCGGCAAACGGGCAAAGTCAGGTTCCGTGCACTCCTGCGCCAGTCGCTCAATCCCTGCCATCACGTCAATTGTCGCAGGCAGCGTATCTGCATCCGCGAGCGTCACCAGCGCGTAAACCAGCGCGGTCAGCCCATGCAGACTGCGCGGATATAGTTGCACGCGCTCAGCGCCTTCCACTCCAAGCATGGCTTGGGCTTGAACCGTAGCAGCGATGTCATCCGCAATCAGGACAAACTCTGCTGCGGCGGAATCCCCCAGCGTTCCAGCCAGCAGGACGTCGCGCAGAACCTTATCCTGTGTGGCCTGCAAAATCGCACTCACCCGCGCCCATGAGCGCGGTGTGCAAGCGATCATCTGGCCGCGCCGCAGCGCTTCTTCTGTGGTGTCGAGCAGATCAGGGCGCGTGCGTATAAATGCCGTCACCGCAGGATGCAGATTTTGCGGCACAGCATAGGCGTTTAGCCATTCACCCGCTTCAGCCCGCAAGCTGAGATGGATGAGGCGGTCAGACAGCGCGGTGCCCATCTCATAGGCAATGGCACCATCCTCGACCATATTTCCCGCCGCAATGATGAAGGTATTATCAGGCAGTGCATGCTGGCCCACGCGCCGTTCTTGTAGCAAGCCATAGACAGTAGGTTGCAGCGAAGGGGCTGCCGCTGTCAGCTCGTCCAGAAAGAGGATTGTGGGTGCGCCATCACCTTTTGGCAAATCCTCGGGCGGGTACCAGACAGTGCGTTTGGCCTCATGATCATAGAAGGGCAACCCGCGCAAATCCTGCGGCTCGATCGTGGTGAGGCGCAGGTCAAACAGGCAGCTACCCGTCTCATCCGCAAGCTGTTGCACGATCTCGGTCTTGCCAATACCTGGACGCCCATGCAGCATCCATGAAGCAGTCATTTGCCCTGCCATCTGTGCCGCAAATCCTGCACGCAGGACATTGAGGGCAGCACCGGCAGAAACGGGTGTGGTGTTGACAGACATGAGGGCAGGCTCCTTTGTGCAAAGGGTAGCCGTCGAGCGTGCGGATGCAAGGGGATGAGAGGCGATAGGATGACAACAGACACACATTGCGGACGCATGGCGCAACTGGAATGGCCCTTATCCTCTCCCATTGGGCCGCTGCAGATGGCCCCAGTGGGTGCGGTCAAAACCCTGCCGAAACGTGCGCATTCGACGCAACAGACAAACGATTGCCCGATCTCGCGGCTGCATTTGACCAGTTCGGCATTGGCGATGGCGCTGTGCTGTCGTTCCATCATCACTACCGCAACGGGGACCGCCTCATAAATGCAGTGCTCGCAGAGGCGGCGCGGCGCGGCTTGCGCGGATTGACCATCGCCCCCAGTTCGCTGTTTCCTGTGCATGCCCCCCTCGCCGCCCTCATTAGGGCTGGAGTGATCACCAATGTCGTCACCGATTATGCAAAAGGCCCTGTGGCCAATGCGATGATATCAGGCGACCTTCAAAACCCTGCGCTGCTGCAAAGCCATGGTGGCCGTGCCCGCGCATTAGAAACTGGCGTGCTCAAAGTGGATGTGGCGTTCATCGGTGCTTCCGTTGCCAACGCCGATGGGGCCTGCACGGGACGCGGAGGCGCTTTGCCATGTGGGCCGCTCGTGTATGCGATGGTTGATGCAGAATATGCCACTCATAGCGTGGTCTTCGCCCATGAGATAACTGATGACACCCTGCGCCATACAGATATTCCGGCAGAGCATGTAGACGCCGTGATCCCCTTCCCACACCCCGGCGATGTGAGTGGCATTGCAAGTGACACAACCCTTGCCGCGCAAACACCCCAAGCGTAGGCTATTGGCAACATGGTTGCACAAGTGATCGAGGCGACTGGATTGCTCAGAAACGGCATGTCATTGCAAACAGGTGCTGGCGGCTACTCCCTTGCCGCTGTGCCAGTGATCGGTGCCGCAATGGAGCGATCGGATGTGCGGGGCAGCTTTATTTCTGGCGGGATCACAGGCGCACATGTGGCGTTGCAGCAGGCGGGGCTGTTCGAGTGCATTCATGACGTGCAGTGTTTTGACGGTGCGGCAGTTACCTCATCCGTGACCAATCCAGATCATCACGCCATGAGCGCATCACAATACGCCAATCCACTGAACGCCGCCACCATCGTGGAACGGCTGTCGGTGATGGTATTGGGAGCCGTCGAAATTGACCGCGCGTTCAATGTGAACGTCACCATAGGCGGGGATGGTCGCCTGATTGGTGGACCAGGTGGGCATCCCGATGCGGCACAGGGGGCTGAGCTCACAATTGTGACGACGGACCTAACAGCGGGAGGTTATGCAAAGCTGGTAGAGCATGCGCGCTGTGTGACAACCCAAGGAAAGGACGTGGACGTTCTCGTGAGTGATCATGGAATTGTGGTCAATTCTGCCCGCCCTGACTTGGAACACGCACTTAAACAGGCAGGGCTTCCTGTCGTGACATTTGACACACTGCTCGAGCTTGCGCAGCAACAGGCGGTAAATGTTCGAACACACCCTGCGCCCTCCCCTCGCTTACTGTTGGAGCATCGTAGCGGTGGTGTGCTGGACTTGGGGTAGGAATTACTTCGTCAAATTAATTCTGACTAAAAAAATCAGAATTGTTGCTTTTCATCTCGATTTAGATAATTTAGTAAAACAGTAAGAATTAGAAACCTAAGGATTCGCCATGAAACACCTCACACATACGTCTACTCTCGCGCTGGCCGCTGCTGCCGTTTTCGCAAGCACATGCGTCGCCACAGCAGAGGGCGAAGTAAACCTTTACTCCTCGCGCCATTATGACACCGATGAGCGGCTCTACAGTGACTTCACCAAAGCGACAGGCATTACGATCAATCGCATTGAGGGCAAAGCAGACGAGCTGATCGCCCGTATGCAAGCCGAAGGTGCAAACTCCCCTGCTGATATCCTGCTCACGGTTGATACCTCCCGCCTCAAGCGCGCAGCCGATGCAGGCGTTTTGCAATCTGCCTACAGCGAAGTTCTGGAGGCGCGCATGCCATCAAACTTGCAGGACGCAGACAACCAGTGGTTCGGTTTTTCCCAGCGCGCGCGCATCATCTTTTTTGACAAGAACGAAGTGAGCGAGCCACCGATGGACTATGTCTCACTCGCCAACCCCAAGTATAAGGGCATGGTCTGCCACCGCTCCTCCTCCAACGTCTACTCCCAAACCTTGCTGGCTTCAGTCATCGAGAACCACGGCGTCGAAGCCGCTACCGCATGGGCCCAAGGCATGGTTGATAATTTTGCCCGTGATCCGCAGGGCGGCGACACCGACCAGCTGCGCGGCATCGTTTCGGGTGAATGCGATATTGCAGTCGCCAACACCTATTATTTTGCCCGCGCTATGCGCATCGATGTCAGCGGAGTAACGGACGATATCGATCAAATCGGTTGGGTCTTTCCCGCACAGGAAGCAGAAGGCGCGCATATGAACCTTTCAGGCGGCGGCGTAGCAGCGCATGCCCCCAACCGCGCCAACGCCATCGCATTTCTTGAGTATCTCTCATCCGATCAGGCGCAGCAGTATTTCTCAGCGGGCAATGACGAATTCCCTGCCGTCAAAGGTGTCGCACTGAGCGAGAGTGTTGCGAAGTTAGGCGCGTTTAAGGCGGATGATGTGAACTTGTCCGCCGTTGCATTGAATCTTCCTGCAGCCCAGAAAATCTTTAACGACGTTGGCTGGAAGTAACTCCTAAAGTCCTAATCAATGACGTGAGGCCGCGCAAATATCTGCGCGGCCTCACGTCATTGCAGTCTGTGATTTGAAGAAAGCTGTGTTATCTAAAGGCAGCGACAAAAAGGAATGTGAAATGTACTTGGCCATGAACCGCTTTACCGTCACGATAACCAATGCAGCCGCTTTTGAGGCGCTTTGGCTTGGACGTGACAGTCACCTCAAAGAGATGGACGGGTTTGTCGAGTTTCATATGCTCAAAGGTCCCGAGGTCGATGGAGAAATTATTTATGCCTCGCACACAGTCTGGACCTCTGAAGATACTTTTCGCAGCTGGACCAAAAGCGATGCATTCCGTGCGGCACACAAGGGTACCAAAGACAGCGCTAAATTACATGAAGGCACGCCAACATTCGAAGGCTTTACAGCAATCCAACACATAGCCTGAAGACCTACTTACTTTTTTCCAAGCGTCACTCGATATGACGGCGTCAGGCGCGCACTGAAAGCTTTTGCTATCTCGATAATGCCGGCATTCGCAAAGTGAACGGCGGAAAAGAAGAGTATTAACCAAGCATTGGTGGCGAACCATATTTCTCGTCGAACTGGAACGCAGTTCACTGACAAAGCATGCTGGAAAAACGCCAACCACTCTGCATGTATCAAGCTATTTTCAAGAAAAATGCGGCGTTGGTCACAAGACATCCCTCGTTTTTACCGATCTCCATTTGCATTCCTGAAAATGACGCTCATCTAATTACTCCCCTAACACCTGAACCGAGAAGCCCGTTTTTTTGCCCCTTCAAAACATATTCCCTAACCCTGCTGATGAACAAAACGCCATCGCAAACAGCCTGGAAATGGACATCATCTTTGGTCACATTCCGCCGCTTCAACGACTGATCGAAGATGAACTGATGGCCCGCTTCTCGGCCTCTCGCCACCGCGTCAGGCGCGCGATAGATATTCTTGCGGCACGGGCGCTCGTATTGCGTGAGACGAACAAAGGTGCGCATGTTTGCGGATACTCAGAAACCGAAATTGAACAGATATACGAGCTGCGCGATATTCTTCACAATGCCGCATTGCGCCGGATTAAGTTCCCTATCGACCCAAAAATCATCTCGGCGCTGCGTACACTTCATACAGCCCACATTGCGGCCGCGGCACTAGGTGATCTGGAAAAGGTTTTTCACGTCAACAACCGATTTCACAGCACAATCTTTAACTGTTGTGGCAGCTCTCCACTGATCGAAGCGATCGAACTTCAGGCCCAGCGCACCTACCCGATCCGCACCTATAGCTTTGGCGAAAAAGGCTATCTGACCGTTGCAAAAAGCGAGCATAAAAAGATGATCGACGCGCTTGAACATGGAACCGTCGAGGCGCTCGTGTTGCTATGTCGCAGTCATATCGTCCGCCCCCCCCCCCAAACGCCACAACCGTTATTGATTAAAGCAGGCCCAATACAAAGCTGACAGAAAACAAAACAACCCTTTTCGCGCTATCAAATTATCCTATTTCCGCCACGTTTATGGAGCAAGTTGTAAGCTGTAGTTTTACTGAGTTGCCTTGTTTGTGGAGTATGTGGCGTGCGAATCCTTGCGACTGACGATGATCCCATTCTTTTGGAACTCCTGTCGCAACATTCGGCTGGTATTGCCCCCCATGAAATCGTGAGCGCGCACAGGAGTTCAAATGCGCTTGCACGCCTGCATGATGAGACTACCCAGCCCTCTTACACCTCGTCCAATCCCCAATTCCTTGTGCCATATGCGGGAAATGGTAGACGTCCTTGCAACATCCAACGTGAATTGCACCCTGACATATCGAGCGTGGCACAACTATCCACAGCGAAAGCCGCAGCCGAATTTGAACGCCTAAATACAGGTTTTTTCTGCGCGGGGAGATTAGCATGAACGCAATCGCCTATGCGATGCCTGAGCTTGAACGTATCCCTCATCGTTTTCTCGACCTACTAAATGAACGCAAAATGCATGTTGCACAGTATGCGCTCGCTGCTTGGGATGGCGAGACCGTGGAGAATGTAAACCAAAACCTTGAAGCCGCGCGCAGCATTTTGCAAGAAGTTTCGGGCTCAGCAGGGACTGTTGACTATCCTCAACTGGGCATAACTGCACAGCAATGCGAAGCACAAATCATCGCTCATCTCGAAGGCGACTACGCAGACCTCGCGATCTGTCCGGGAGAAATAGTCTGGTTCGTTGATAGATTTGTTGAAGCTTGCGATGCGATTTAGATCATAGTTTGCTTTAACAAGTCAGTCAGTTTGCTCACCACATCTTCTGCGCCAACAGCACCTAGCTCTTCTGTTTTCGAAGTTTGTACCCGCACTGCCATAACAACGGCTGGCGTGTGCTGAGACTTCGGTAGTTTTATCTTTTTCTTTCCGAACGGTGCCTGAATACGAGCAGCCATGGGTAATATGATTAGGTGTGCTTGATATCTGCCGCGGCCTTCGCAGCGCAAATATCTCAAGTCAGGCCACCCTTAGAGCAGACGGATCAACAGCGCTCCTGACAGTCCAACAACAACCAATCCCGCTGCTATTTCAAGCATTGGCATCACCCATGTGAGCGCACTTGCATTGGCCAAACTGCGCATCACTCCACTACGAAACCCTGTGGCAGCAATTCCTACAGCGACGGTCACTGATGCTGTACCCAGTGCCATCGCAACCGCGCCCGCTATGCCTGCAATAGGTATCCCCATTTGCCATGTTATAATCAGCACAAACAGCGCGCCCGTACAGGGGCGCACAGCAATGCCACCGATCAACAAAAACGCATCACGCAGGCTCGTTGCCGTTTCTGCTTCTTCAATCGAGGGGCCGTGACGATGCCCACATGTATCGCAACTGTGACCCGTCCCCTCATGGCTGTGATCATGGGTAACCTGTGCGCGCCGCAAACGCGCAATACCCCGCCATACAAGCCAAAGACCGATCAACGCAATCAACGCGTAACTCAATGGCGCAAGAAAATCTTCAGCAGCGCCAACCATCCGCTCCCGCGTCACGCCCAGCAGCCAAAGACCTCCATAAGCCAAAACAATCGCCGTGACTGCCTGCCCAAGGCTCGACAGCAGGGCAATCATCGACAGGCGAAACATTGGAACGGATCGTGCAAGGCCGTATCCACCAACCAGCAGCTTCCCGTGACCGGGGCCAATCGCATGGAAAAATCCGTAGGCGAAACAGCTGGTCATCAGAAGACCAAAGGCGCCTGTATCCCCCCCGCGCAAGGCGCGTAGGGTCCATGCAATACCGTTTTGAAAATTCCGCTGCTCGCCCGCTGCCCAAATCGCTATTTGCTCAAACGCACCGCTCGACCACAGCCATGACAGCACGGCGCAGGCAACCAAGATGGCGATGCCTAAAGTGCGGCGCATGTGATCTGTACGTCCGTGGCAAAGCGGCGGCCGATATCACTTAATCCTGTTGCTTCCATATCAAAATCCAATGGCAACGCACCAAGCTCTGCCTTTGTCACTGCAAGCGCTCCTGCGATATCAGGTGCGCTGATGAGGACCTCACACCCCTTACCGCCCTGAACAGAGACGGGCAGATCAACCTCATACGCCGTGTAATACGTCCCGTCATAGGGTAGAAAATTGAGCGGACCTGTAATAGAGGGCGTTTCCTCAACAGCTCGAAGATGCGTGGTAATGATCTTTCCCTCACGCAGTGTCGCCGTCGCGGCAGACGGTTGTGACAGGTCAAGGGCTGTCCCGTTCAATGCACCCACCAGATCACCGTTAAAGCCCTCGACCCATTGCATGTCAAAACCCGTCAACAGCGCGGTATCTTCAGGCGTGAGTACGCCGTCATAGTCACTGTCCACGCCCATATCCTCGGTCACCAGCAGCGAATAAAGCTCGTCATATTCCCATGTCACTTGCACATGGGTCAGACGGTTTCGATCGTCCACCAGAAAGGTCAGGCCCGTGTTCACAAAGATATGCGGATGCGCAATAAGTGGTCCACCAACCAGCATCAGACAGAGAGCAATTGTTTGTTTCATAGCTTCATATCTATGCGCAGCAATGCTGCTGTTCAATCGCCCTTTGCGTCAAACAGCGGCAGCAATCAGCCGACCCAAACGCGCAACTCCCTCGTCGATAGCGACCTCATCCGTGCGACTAAAACTCAGGCGCAATGTATTGGTGCCCGACCCATCAGCAAAAAACGCATGCCCGGGTACAAAGGCCACTCGCTCAAACTTGAGCGATTGCTCCAATAAGTCAGCACTTTTGATATGTTTGGGCAGCTCAAGCCAGATGAACATACCACCTTCGGGGCGGGTCCAAGTCACGCCTTTTGGCATGTGGGCATCAAGAGCTTCGAGCATCCGGTCGCGGCGCGTGCTATAAGCTGCCTTGATCTTGGCCACATGGCTGTCGAACTGTGCATTTGCGACCGTCGCAATCGCCATCTGGTTGATTGTAGAGCTGTGCAAATCCGCCGCCTGTTTCATCAAGACAAGCTGGCTGATCACCTCTTGCGCGCCGCAGACCCATCCCACACGCAAACCAGGCGCGAGGGTCTTGGAAAAACTGCCACAGTAGAGCGTACGGCAATTATTGATGTCACCCTTCCGCTCAATCTCACGTGCCAACACGGGAGAAAGCGCCTCGCCCTCATAGCGCAGGCTTTGATAAGCGGCATCTTCGATCACTGCGATGTCCATCTCATCTGCCAGATCAATCACCCGCTCACGCATGGCCGCATCCAACGTCTTGCCCGTCGGATTGGCAAAATCAACAGACATATACGCAAATTTCACACGTCCTTCCCCCGCAGCCTCGGCATAATCGGCCGCAGAGCGGTTCGTCTCGGGATCAAGGCGGTCATAGCGCGGCTCATAGGCGTTGAACGCGCCGAGTGCGCCCAAATAGGTGGGCCAACCGACCAGTACAGTGTCGCCAGGGCTAAGCAGGAGTTTACCCAGATAATCAAGCGCTTGCTGGGAGCCTGAAGTGATCAGGATATTGTCACGCGTACAAGGAATGCCAAGGCAGGCCATTTCCTTTACGATCCAGTCTCGCAAGGGCACATAGCCCTCGGATACGGAGTATTGCAAAGCTGTCACTTGCATCTCGGGCGTAAGGGCCGCCGCGAATGCTTCCTGAAACGCCTCGGCAGGAAAGAGGTCGGGATCGGGGATGCCACCTGCGAACGAGATGATGTCGGGCTGGTCCAACAGCTTGAGCAGTTCGCGGATCTCGCTGGCCTTCATGCGGTCGTTGCGCGTTGCAAATATCTGGTGCCAATCCATGATCGTTCCTCCCCGAACTTCAGTTTCAGGGACACAAAATATGGAGTCTCAACTTAGGTCAATACTTATGTCCTATATGACCGAAGCGGTCCTAAACCCGCCAGCGCAGAACCCGCCGTTCCAGTAGGCCAATCGCCCATGACAGCAACACCCCCATGATCGAAAGGATCACGACACCCGCGAACAATCGCTCCAGATCATACAAGCTTCCTGCCTCCAGAATGTATGCACCAACGCCGTATTCAGCGCCCAACATTTCAGCAGCAACAAGCAGGATAATCGCAATCGTGAGCGAGATGCGCAGCCCCGACAAAATCCCCGGCATGGCACCGGGCAGTACGATCTTGCGCACGATCGACCACCACGACAGGCCGAAACTTTGCCCCATTCGGATCAGCGTGCGGTCCACATTGTCTACGGCCGCATAGGTCGCGACCACTGTTGGCGTGAACGTCCCAAACGCAATGAGTGCGTATTTTGACGCCTCATCAATCCCGAACCAAATCACAAAAAGCGGCAACAATGCGATTTTAGGAATTGGAAAAATCGCCGCCACCAGCGGCACCAGTCCTGCGCGCAAATAAGCGAACAGCCCGATCATCACGCCCACTGAAATGCCCACAAGCGCCCCAATGCTCGCCCCCACAGCCAAGCGGCTAAGCGACGGCAGCAAGTGCTTGAAGAGCAGACCACTTTCCCAAAGCTCTACAAATGTACCAAACACATCCGAAGGGCGCGGCAGGGTGAGCGCAGAGATAAACCCACTGCGTGTCCCCCATTCCGCAGATGCGATCAGCAGCACAAAGACGGCAAGGCCAAGCCCACGCACCTGCATGGGCGCAAAGCCTCCTCCACGAAACGGCACCCGATCAGACATGGAGCAACTCCGCATCAGCCGCAGCCGCTTCATCACGCATCAGGCCCCAAAGGTGCTTTTGCTGCGCGTCCAATACGGGATCGCCATGGGCGCGGTCCTCCAGCGGAGTATCAATCTCGACAATCTCGCGGACTTCACCGGGTCTGCGCGAAAAAACAATGATGCGGTGCCCAAGGCGTACCGCTTCGGCCAAATTATGGGTAACATAAACGGCGGTAAAAGGCGTCCGCGTCCATAGCCCCACCAGATCATCCATGAGCAACTCGCGCGTTTGACTATCAAGCGCACTAAGCGGCTCATCCATCAGCATCACAGCAGGGTTCACCGCCAAAGCCCGCGCAATCGCTACGCGCTGCTTCATACCGCCCGAGAGTTGCTTGGGCAGCGCGTCTGCAAAATCAGTGAGCCGCGTGCGGGCCAGAACATCAGCGATGATCCCGCTTTGATCAGGCAGTTTATGATCCTCAAGCACCAACGCCACATTGCCCACAACCGTGCGCCACGGCAGCAATGCGAAATCCTGAAAAATATAAGTGAGCGCATTCAGGCAGCCCTCGGGCGGCTCTCCTGCTTGGCGAACAGCACCCTCACTAGGTTGCTCCAACCCGCCCAGCAGGCGCAGCAGCGTGGATTTTCCGCAGCCTGACGGTCCAACAATGCAGGTGATCCGGCCAGAAGGGATATCAAGCGAGACATCGCGCAAAACTTCAGTCTCACCATAGCGGTGTGTCACCGCATCAAGCTTCAAATCCACGGAGTATCCTTAGTCAAATTTTACACCCTTAGCGATCTGCACAAGTAATCCCAGCACAATCCCACCAGCAAAAAGGGCCAATCCGCCGATGATAGCCTCTGTCAACGTGACAGCGCCAAGGGAGCGCCCCGCAGAAATAGCAATGTCCGCAGGCGTGATCGAAAACGCCAGATAGAAGCCCAAGCCTGCTCTCAGAAGCCCCAGCACGACAAGCGTCCACGCCATTAAGGCGCCGCATCTGATAAAAAACATCCCCACCCCTTCCATGAGCGGGATAGGGCGCGCGCGCCCTATCCCCCTGTCACATGGTGAGGCTTAAGCCCCCATCGTCTCGACGTAAGAAGTGTCGATCAGTGTATCGAGGGTGATATCCTTGCCCACCAAATCTTCTGACTGGAACCACTCAAGCTGATCACGCACAGAGGCCACATTCATTTTCGCACCCTCGTTGAGGCGCATCGTGCCATTGATGATTGAAGGCGCTGCCTTCTCGCGTGGGCGGTCTGTGTAGACGTATTTGTGGATCAGATCGACCATCGCGTTCACGCCGTCCTCACCGCCATTTTTGGCAATCATCGCCGCGTTATAATCCGCCACACCCTTGGCATAAGCCGCTAGATAATCAGTGGTCATCTGCTTTTCCTCACCCGCATTCTTGGCCGAGGTGAAGACAGTCGTGACCTGATAGTCAGGCAGGTAAGTCGCCACATCGCCAATAATATGCACAGCACCTGAACCCGCAAGCGGCTTGGCGATATGCGGCACGATAGACCACGCATCGATTTGGCCAGACTTAAGCGCACCAATGATCGCACCCACTTTTTGTAGCGGCTTGAACTTGAGCTCGATCCCTTCGGCAGCGGCCATTTTTGAGCCCATGTAGTGGAAGGACGATCCAGCTGTGCTCATGCCGTATGACTTCCCGTCCAGCATGGATGGCTCCGTAATGCCCGCCTTGAATGCCGCATCAGAGACGAGGAACTTTTGCCCGTCGATGCCTGCTTCTTCCTGCAATGCACCACCGATCACTTTGATCGCACCCTTATCGGCAAGCGACACCAGACCGCCAGAGATCGCCGTCACAGCATAATCCACATCACCGCTGGCGATTGCTACCGCCATAGGCTGGGCCGCTTGGAAGAACTTCACTTCCACGTCGAGACCCGCCTGTTTGAAATACTCACGCTCCAGTGCCACGAACGTGCCCGAATGGCTGGTGAACCGCAGTGCGCCCAGCGTAATTTTGCGCCCTTGCGCAATTGCTGGCGCTGCCAATCCCAATGCCGCAGCAGATGCCGTCATACCCGCCAGTGTCTGGCGCCGTGTTAAAATAGTCATCGTTCGTCCCCCATGTTTATCTCCCATCAGCTTGCCCCCGCCCCCTGTGATTAGTCAAGCAAGCAAGCCGATCACGCGATTGCCCTGAGAGGCCACAGTCGCTATGACCTGATAAAACCTGTCCATGAAAGGCTATCGCCCATGTCCTTTGACCGTTCTGTCAAAATCGCTCCTTCCATCCTTGCCGCTGATTTCGCAAATTTCGGGGCTGAGTGTGCCGCTGTTGAGGCGCAAGGCGCTGACTGGATTCACGTGGATGTCATGGACGGGCATTTCGTGCCCAACATCACTTTTGGTGCTGCAACCTGTGCTGCCATCCGCCCACACATTAAGGGAATCATGGACGTGCATCTGATGATCTCGCCCGTGGATGCCTATATCGAAGACTTTGCAAATGCAGGCGCTGATTTCATCACGGCCCATGTCGAAGCTACACCACATATCCACCGCACACTGCAAGCAATCCGCGCAACAGGCGCAAAAGCGGGCGTTGCGCTCAACCCCGGCACACCAGCATCAACCGTGGCAGAACTGCTCGATCTGACGGACCTCGTTTGTGTAATGACCGTGAACCCCGGCTTTGGTGGTCAGAAATTCATCGATATGAGCGCCAAAATCAAAACTCTGCGCGACATGATTGGCGACCGCCCGATCCACATCGAGATCGACGGTGGTGTTGATCCGAAAACCGCTCCTATCGTTGCAGGTGCAGGAGCCGATGTGCTGGTCGCAGGGTCTGCCGTATTCAAAGGCGGTTCAGTCACTGATCCCTCGCCCTACAGCACAAACATCCGCGCCATTCGCGAAGCTGCCGCAGGCGTATACGTCTAGGTCTGCGCGTTAGAGAAGCTCTCCGCCCAAGACTTCAATCATTTTATGTTTGAGGAGCTTGCCTGTGGGCGCTGCGGGGAGCGCCGTTGCAAGGATGATATGCTTGGGCCGCTTATATCCAGCCAAGCGCTCTTTTACGAAGGCACGCAATTCGTCAATCTGCGGTCGGTCCGTGTCTGACACCTGAACAAAAGCTAGCACTTCTTCGTCGCCATCTTTCGTGCGCCCAACCACCGCCGATTGGATCACCTGCGGATGATCATTGAGTGCTGCTTCGACTTCGGGCGGATAGACGTTAAAGCCACCATGAATGATCAGCTCTTTTGAGCGACCCAGAATGTGCAGCTTGTTGTCGCTGTCAATCTTGCCCAGATCGCCCGTGCGCATCCAGCCATCGCCGGCAAACACAGCCGAAGTTGCCGTCTCGTTGCGGTAGTATCCCTTCATGATGTGCGGGCCGCGCACCAGCACTTCGCCCTCATCCACATCGTTGCCACCCGGAGCTTTAGCATCAATCATTGCCTCAGTACCCGGCGTAACAGGCCCCACAGAAATATCAGGGGAGCCGATAGGGTTGTTCGTGGCAGACGCACCCGAGGATGTCTCAGTCATGCCAAAACCATTCTGCAAGGGCAGCTCATAGAACGCCTCGGCCTTGCGCTTCCATGCAGGGTCCAGCGGCGCACCACCCGACGAGACATATCGCAATGTGGGCGAGTTCAGCAGCTCCATCCCCTGCTCTTTGGTATACTGCATGACCATTGCGTGCATCTGTGGCACCGCAGGAATAATAGTCACGCCATTCATCGATGCCTCGTAGAGCTTGGCCGCGGAAAACCGTGCTTCGATCATCACAAGCGCACCCGTGAAACAGGCACCTGTGAGAACCGATATCAGACCGAAAACATGGCTCATCGGCAGCACACCATAGACGACATCCTCTGGGACCATGCGGCGCAGGCCACTGGAGGCCATGCCGCCAAAACGGACACTTTCATGGGTCAGCATAACGCCCTTCGGATCACCCGTAGTACCCGTCGTATAGAGCAGCACGGCCACGTCTTTTAGACCGGCGTCTACATCACTCGGTCGCTCAGCCAGCATCATAGTGCCGAACGCACCAGTGACTTCTTTTGCATTCATCCGTGCGCCATGTGCGGCGGCGTCAGGGGACACGTGAGAGGTCATCAATACCGCTGCCGGGGTCGCATGATTGAGCACTTTTTCGATCTCGCCCTCGGTCTGGCGCGCATTGAACGGAATGATCACCGCACCAATTTTCCAAGTCGCATGAAGTGCAGCCACGGCCGCAGCACAATTCTCGACGAGCAAAAGCACGCGATCCGTCGGCTGCACACCTGCAGTACGCAAAACGTCAGCCAGATCGTCACTGGCACGATCAAACTCTGCGTAAGTCCAATGCACACCGCTTGAATCGCTCAATGCAGCGCTGTCAGGTGCGGCCTTCACACGATCTCTTAGAAACTCTTCAACCCGTGCCATGCAACATCCTCCCAGATGATTTTCGCCTAATTACCGTAATCAGCTGTAGTTGGGACTGCGTTTTTCCAAAAATGCCGCAATACCTTCAGCCGCTTCAGGAGCGCCTGTGGCATGGCCCATCGCATCACGCTCGTGATCCAACTGCTCTGCCTCGGTGGCATCATAAGCAGCAGCAACCATCTTGCGGATCGCAGCTTGTGCATCCCGCGGCCCCGCAGCAAAGCGGTCCGCGTAGGTACGTGCCACATCCATTGTACCGCCCACTTCGGTGAGTGAGTTGACCACAGCCAAATCATGCATCCGCTCGGCCAGAACAGGCTGCGCCAACATGCACATCTCCATACTCAACTGCCGCGGCAAGGCGCGCGCCAGATGCGCAGTCAGGCCACCATCAGGGACCAGTCCTGCCTTCACATAGGCCGCCACAAACTTCGCACCCTTTGCAGCCACAATGATATCACTGGCCAAAGCAAAGCTGAGGCCCGCACCCGCAGCGCCACCTTCAACAGCTGCGATAAATGGCACGGGGCAGTTCCGCATAGTGCGGATCACATCGTGCAATCCTTCGATGCGTGCCGTGCGGTCCGCAGCGGACATCCCTTGGCTCTTGATCAACTGATTGAGATCACCACCCGCGCAGAAAAACGGCCCCTCGGCAGTCAGGATGATCGAGCGGATGCGCCGCTCATCCGCCATCTCGCAGGCCTGCATAATGCAGGCATATAGTTCGGGCGAGAGTGCGCCACGCTTGTCCGTGTTGCCGTTCCAGATGATCAGGCGGTCGCCTGCGTCTTCCAACCGTGCGCTCATATCCCCGTCTCCGTTATGCAAGTTTATCTTGGGGGACGCGCTTGAACACGCCCGTTGATGTGGCAACCAATGTTCCGTCTTCGTGGCGCAATTCAGCACTGATAAAGAGCAAGCTGCGCCCGCCGCCCGTCACTGTGCCTGTTGCCGTCATGCGGCCATGCGCGCCTGAGCCTACGAATTGTGTGTTCATGGAAACCGTCAGAAACGGCGCTTTACCTGTGGCGTCAACCGTAAGCGATCCAGTCGTGCCGCATGCATTATCCAGCAACGTCACCGCAATCCCACCGTGCAACGCGCCATGGCGGTTGAGGTGATCGTCCGTCACATCCAGATAGCAGCGCCCATGTAAAGGATCGCGCACATCGACAATATAGCCAACAAGGCGCTGGGTGCCGGTCTCACCATGGATGAAACCGGCCTCTTCTTTAGGCTGCAGAGAGGGCAATGAAACGCTCCAGATGATGATCCACATCGCCAAAGCGGTGGTCGGCCATAACAATACGCTTGGCGATATGGGCCAATTCGTATTCCTGTGTCATGGCGATGCCACCGTGCAGTTGGATGCTCTCCTCGCCCACCAAACGGCCTACACGGCCAATAAGGTTTTTGGTCGCAGAGATATTACGCTCCCGCATACCACGGTCACCCTCAAGGTGCGCCGCAGCCAACGTCACGGCAGAGCGCGCCTGCTCCATCTCGATCAGCAGATCAGCCATACGGTGCGCCAATGCTTGGAACGTCGCAATCGGGCGGCCAAACTGTTTGCGCGTCAGCAGATAGTCTTTGGTCAGCGCACACGCCGTGTCCATCGCGCCCAATGTCTCGGCGGTTTGGGCCACATTCGCCGCAGCGATACGTACCTCAATGGCATCAGACGCTTTGCCAGCCGCACCCAAGCGGGCCGATGCTGGCACTGCGACATCATCCAAGGTCACTTCGGCTGCACGGCCACCTGCGAGCAGGGCATAGCCCTGAATGGTGAGACCTTTTGCATCCTTGGGCACAAGGAACAGCGAGATACCATCCGCATCATCCTGTGCGCCACTTTCGCGGGACGACACAACAAGCATGTCTGCAGCTTCAGCATTCACAACTACAGCTTTGCGGCCATTCAGGATGATCTCATCACCCTTCTCGGTTGCCGTAGCTGCAACACGGGTCAGGTCATAGCGGCTTGTTGGCTCACCGTGGGCGAAGGCAAGTTGCATGCTCCCATCAATGATGCTTTCGATGTGTGCCTGTTGGTCGTCATTGCCCAAGTCGGCAATCAGACCACCCGCCAGCACGGCAGTATCCAAGAAAGGTTCTACCACACCTGCACGACCCAACTCTTCGAACACCACAGCAAGGTCGAACCCTTTGCCGCCAAATCCGCCCTGCTCCTCTGTGAACAATGCACCGATTACGCCAAGCTCGGCCAGTTCGGACCAGATCGCAGTCGACATGCCTGTGTCGCTGTCCAAAATCTTGTTGCGGGTTGCTGTGTCGTATTTCTCCCGCAGGAAACGGCGCAGCGTGTCTTGCAGCATTTGCCGCTCTTCTGTCAGATCAAAATTCATGTACTCAGCTTCCCATCGTGACTTTTGCGATAATCCCGCGCTGGATCTCGTTTGATCCGCCGAAGATCGACAATTTACGGTTATTAAAATACTTGGCCGCGACTGGACCTGCGCCCAATGGATCAGGGATCATTGCGTTCGATCCCTCAACAGCCTCGGACGCGAACGGCATTGCATATGCACCTGCCGCACGGCGCGCCAGATCATTGATCTCCTGACGGATAATCGTGCCTTTGACCTTGAGCATGGAACTCTCCACACCCGGTGCAGTGCCTGCCGCCGCTTTGGAAACAATGCGCATGTTGGTTGTAGACATGGCCATCAAATCAATCTCGACCTGTGCGACACGTGCCGCGAAATGCGGGTTCTCGATGAGGGGCTTGCCGCCTGCCATCTCGGATTTCGCCAGACGTTTGACCGAAGCCAACCCCGCTTGGGAAAAGCCAACGCCCGCGATGTTCGTACGCTCATGCGTCAGCAGATACTTGGCATAGGTCCAACCCTTGTTCTCCTCACCCACAAGGTTCTCGACGGGCACTTCAACATCCGTGAACCAGACCTCGTTCACTTCGGGCGTGCCATCGAGCAAGATGATCGGGCGCACTTCAATGCCAGGGGTGTCCATGTCGATCAGTAGGAAGGAAATGCCTTCTTGCTGTTTGACATCCTTGTCGGTGCGCACGAGGCAGAAGATCATGTTGGCGTGCTGGCCTAAGGTGGTCCAAGTTTTTTGACCGTTCACGATATAATGCGTGCCCGCCTCGTTCTTAACAGCTGAGGTTTTCAATGAGGCAAGGTCAGATCCCGCACCCGGCTCGGAGTAGCCCTGACACCACCAGTCCTCACCGGACAGGATGCGCGGCAACCAATAGTCGTTCTGCTCTTTTGAACCGAATTTCTGCAACACGGGCGCGAGCATACCAAGGCCAAACGGCACGATACGCGGTGCCGAAACCATGGCGGCTTCTTCCTCGAAGATGTGCTTTTCCACGGCGTTCCACTCGGCACCGCCAAATTCTTTGGGCCAGTTCGGAGCAAGCCATCCTTTGGCATTTAGCAGAGAATGCCAGTTCTCCATGTCCGCTTTTGTAAGCTCGCTTTTGCCGCGCACTTTGTCCTGCATCTTGGGCGTGACTTTTTCAGTCAGAAATGCACGAACTTCGTCGCGGAATGCTTCTTCTTCGGGTGAATAGCTCAGGTCCATGGTACGTTCCTCTTCATCAATCTATCGGTTGCACTGCAATGCTACTTAGCAGGAGCGCGGTTCAAGTCATCAAAGCTGCGACCGCTCGCCACAAGCTGCTGCAACAAGGGTGCGGGTTTCCAGAACCAAGCATCCTCAGCGGCATAACGCTCGATATCGGCCAACACCGTATCCAGCCCTTGCAGGTCGGCCCATTTCAGCGGGCCACCCCAATAACGCGGGAAGCCGTAGCCGAACAGCAGCACCATATCCACATCAGCAGGGCGTCGGGCGATGCCCTCTTCCACAACCTTTGCGGCTTCGTTCACCATCGCACACATGTAGCGTCTGACAATCTCTTCATCGTTGAAATCACGTGGCGTAATATTCAAATCGCGCTGTTCAGCGGCAATCAGCTCGGGGATTTTGGGGTTCGGCACAGAGGCGCGACTGCCCGCTTCATAGAGGTAATAACCCTCCCCCGTCTTGCGCCCGAAATGGCCATCCTCGCACAGCTTGTCGATGTAGGTCGGCACACGCTCGTCCGGATGGCGGTCAGGCGCTTTGCGTTTGCGGGTCATCCAGCCGATGTCGAGGCCCGCAAGATCAGCCACGGCAAAAGGACCCATGGCAAAGCCAAAGCCCGTTAGCACGCGGTCAATCTGGTAAGGGGACGCTCCGTCCAGCACCATGTGATCAGCCGCAGTGCGGTAGACGGCCAGAATGCGGTTACCAATAAACCCATCACAAACTCCTGCGCGCACAGAGATTTTTCCCAGAGCTTTGCCCAGCGCAAAGCCTGTTGCCACCACATCAATTGCAGTTTTGTCTGCCACGACAATCTCAAGCAGTTTCATTACGTGCGCAGGAGAGAAAAAGTGCAATCCGATCACGTCAGCAGGGCGCGAGGTGGCCGCTGCAATCTCATCCACATCCAGATAGGAGGTGTTGGAGGCAAGGATAGCGCCCGCTTTGCAGACCGCATCAAGCTTGCCAAAGACTTCTTTCTTCACGTCCATATTCTCGAACACAGCTTCAATCACCAGATCGACGTTTGAAAGCGTTTCATAGTTAACAGCCACGGTGAGCGCCGTTTTGGTCAGCGCATCATATTGCATCTGATTGATCTTGCCGCGCTTCAACGCCCCTGCAAGATTGCCCTCAATACGGCCCCGCGCGGCGGCGACTTGCTCTTCACCCGTCTCGATCAGGACCACTTCCATCTGCGACAACAAAGCCGCCGTGGCGATGCCTGCACCCATGGTTCCGCCACCGATAACACCAATCGCGTTCAGCTGACGTGGCTCTACGCCCTTCAGCTCTGGCAAATTGCTCACGGCACGCTCATTAAAGAACGCATAGATCATGCCCTTGCTTTGATCACTGGCAAGCATCTCCATAAAAAGCTCGCGCTCCCGCAGCATACCCTCGGCAAAAGGCAACTCGGAGGCAGCCTGAACGGCACGCACACCTGCACCACCGCTGACCTGTCCACGGCCCTTTTTCAACACACCGTCATAGGTCGCGTCCCAGTCAATTGGCGCAGGCGCGGGCATTTGCGAAATTGCGCGGCGCGGCGCATCTGCGCCGATCAAGTCCGTCGCATAAGCAAGGCCTACCTCCTGCGGATCGCCCTCCGTGATCTTGTCGATAATCCCCATATCAAGCGCTTCCACCGCTTTGATCTGGCGGCCCGAGGTGATCACTTCGATCGCTTTGTCCGCACCCGTCAGACGTGGCAAACGTTGTGTCCCCCCAGCACCTGGCAGCAAACCGAGGTGCACTTCAGGCAATCCGACCACCGCAGAAGGCTGCGCGGTACGGTAGTGTGCACCCAGCGCAATTTCCAAACCGCCCCCCAGTGAGACACCATGCATGGAGGCCACAACCAACAAAGGTGAACCTTCAATGCGCGTACATAGGTCAGGCAGCGCAGGTGCCATTGGCGGCTTTCCAAATTCGGTGATGTCAGCGCCTGCGATAAATGCGCGACCATCGCCAACGATCAGCACTGCTTTGATCTGTGCATCACCCTCCGCGCGATCCATCGCGTCCCATAGTCCCTGACGCACTGCTTGGGACAATGCGTTTACGGGTGGGTTCTGAATGCGCAGGACGGCAACAGGGCCGTGAACACTATAGGCAATGGGATCAGACATGATGCTTTTCTCTTTCTTATTTTCTATCCGCGACGGCTGAGCGCAGGGGCGCGGCCCGCGCGTATCTCAAGCGATTGTACGAGTTTGTGCAAGGCAGGACCAACCTCTTCTTGCATCCGACTGCGCGGGAGATCTTTGGGCGTTGCCCCACAGGTAAACGCAACAGATTCACCAAACTCGCCAGAATAGTAGGGAACACTGACAGCATTCACCGTGCTGGCATAGCGAGTGGCCTCTGGGGCAATCGTGAACCCCTGCCCCAACAACTGGTCATACCCTTCTTGGCGAAATGCCTGCGTCTCGGCGTCAGGCTCCATTGCGTTAAAACGCTCCTCGTTCAACGCTGCAAGAAATGCCATCCCAGAGGACGAGCCATGCAAGGGGATGCGGTGCCCCGGTTCCAACCATATGGTCGAAGCCGTCGCAGGCCGCCATGTGCGCACCAGCATCATCCGGTCGCTATCGCGAACCGCAATAAGCGCCAGCGTCCCCGTCTCATCAGCCAAGCGCTGCATATCATCGCTCACCATGTCGACAAAACCGACCGCGACAGAAGCTACAGACCCCAGCACAATCGCTGCGGGGCCAAGGC
Organism: uncultured Sulfitobacter sp.; assembly: GCA_963934545.1. GTDB lineage: Bacteria > Pseudomonadota > Alphaproteobacteria > Rhodobacterales > Rhodobacteraceae > Sulfitobacter. Next base: position 4,031 of record CAWVZA010000001.1, on the reverse strand, counting down.
GAAAGCGGTCATTGCGTCCCCCATGACTAAGATAACCCAACTCGCAGAGCGTGTAGGTCAAACGCGAAATCGTTGGCTTGGGCAGGCCCGTCCGCTCAGCAATTTGTGCATGCGTGAGGCCATTATCGCTGGCCCGAAAAGCCCGCAACACACCAAGCCCCCGCGCCAGTGTATTCGCAAACTTACGATCAGTGCTTTGGTTTTGATCCGTCATCGTGCGGCCATGGGTATTAAGAGTGAGATGACCGGAAAGGACATGATCAGGATCAGGACGATAATATCCACACTGAGGAACCGTGTAATACCCGCAAAGATGGTTCCAACCGGCGCATCGCGCCCAACCACATTCGCGATCACAAATACGTTCAGCCCAACAGGCGGCGTGATGAGGCCAATCTCCAGTAACTTGATCACAACCACACCAAACCAGATGAGGTTCAGGTCATAGCTTTCAACCAGCGGGATCATGAGTGGCAGGGTGAGGACCATAATGCCAATCGGATCAAGGAACATGCCCAGCAATAGATAGATAACCGCAATGCAGATCATCAGCATGACCACACTCAGCTGCGCGTCCGTCACAGCCTCGACAATCACAGGGGCCACGCCTGTCAGCGCAATGAAGGCAACAAATATCTTGGCACAGGCCGCGATGATGAAAATGGCCGACGTCTGGACGCAGGTCTCTTTGACGGCATCCCACAGATCATCAAATGTAAGTTTTTTCTGCGCGAACCCGATGAGCGTGGCAGCGACCACACAAACTGCCGCTGCTTCAGTGGCTGTGAATACACCGCCATAAATGCCGCCGATGATCACCACAAACAACAAGACTGCAGGCCAGCTTTCAAACGCTGCGATCCATCGGTCGCGGGCTGAATAGGCCGTGTCGTTGATCGGTGCAATTTCAGGACTGACATAGACCCAAACGGCAATGACAAGGATGAACCCCGCCAGCGTGAGCAAACCTGGAAGGATACCTGCAAGGAAGAGCGACGAAATCGACGTTTCTGTAAAGATGCCATAAATAATGAAGAGGACCGAAGGCGGAATAAGCGAGCCAAGCGTGCCGCCCGCCGCAACAGACGCAGTCGCAAGGCGCGGATCATAACCCATACGCAGCATTTCAGGCGTGCAGATTTTGCCCATTGTCGAGGCGCATGCAATGGAGGAGCCTGTGATCGCCGAGAACCCGCCGCAGCCCATGACACTCGCCATAGCCACCCCACCTGGAAGGCGGGTGAGCCAGACCTTGGCAGCGTGATAAATCTTGGTTGTGATGTCCGCCTTATAAGCGATATGGCCCAGCGCCACAAAAAGCGGGATCATCGACAGCTCATAGCTGTGCACAAGATCGTAAGAATTGGAAAAGACCATCGACGAGGTAGGCTTGATCGCGCGCTCGGGGTCAAAGCTTCCACTGCGGAACGAGTAGATCAAGAAAGCGCCTGTGGTCGCTACAGAGGCAAGCGTGAAGGCGATGGGAATGCGAAAAGCGAGCAGAAACAAAACAGCGGCAAAGGCCACCATACCAACGGTTGAACCATCCATCAGTTATGTCCCTCTTCGGGCAAATCGCCCGCATGTTGCTGCTCATCCGAGACAGTGCTACCCGCCAGAATGGTGCGGGTGTCGCGCACAAACAACTCGAGCAGGCGCAGCCAAGCAGCCCCCAAGCCAAGGACGAAGAACAAATAGCCCGGCCATTTTGGCAGGTCGAGATCGCCCGAGAAGAACGAGCCACGCTCAATGACTTTGATCAGCTCAAGGCATCCTTTGTAGAACAAGGGTGCGAGGGCAATCATGCCAAACAGTGATCCAGCCACAATCAACCAACTGCGAAAGCGCGGATCGAACCGATCCGACAGAAACGCAACAGAAACATGCGCACGCTGTGCCGTTGCAGCCGCGAGCGGTAAAAGGATCGCTGCGACCATCAATTCACGCACCATGATGACACTGTCGGGGATGAAGGAGTTGAACACAGCACGGGCGATCACATTCGAAGTGATCAACACCCCAAGCAAGATCACAGCCACAGCGCCGAGGCCCAGCAGAATTTTCTCAAGCGGCACCAACATGGCTCACGCTCCTCATGTATATTTGGGGAAATAGGACGGGCAGGACCAGCGGCCCTGCCCAATAAAGCGTTGCCGCCTTAGTTTGAAGCGGTCGCCCAAGGGTAGCCATTCGTGTCACGCTCGGCTGCGTATTTGGCCAATAGCTCTTGGTACTGTGCAAGAGCAGCCGCACCGTCAAGGCCACCTTTGGTTGCAGTCTCGACCCACTGTGCGATGAATTTCTCACCAGAGGCTACCAGCTTGGCACGCTCTTCTTCGGGCAGCTCGATAATCTCAACGCCCTGCTCTTTCATGGACACAATCGCGGCTTCGTTTGCAGCAGTGATGAGGCGGCCAAACTCGTCCGCCATATCTTTGCCCGTTGTATCAAGTATGGTGCGTTGCTCTTCGCTCAGACCCTCATAAGCGTCGAGGTTCATGAACATACCAACACCACCGACCTGACCCCAGTTGAGCAAGGTATAGCTGGTCATAACTTCGGCCTGCTTGAGTGCCGCAACAGCATAGGAATAGCCCTGTGAGCAATCGAGCAGTCCAGTGTCGAGACCCTGATAGGCGTCATAGATCGACATGGAGACAAGGTTTGCGCCCTCTTCACCCATAACTTTACCGTAGGCACCAACGCCGCGCACTTTTTTGCCTGCAATGTCGGCAACGCTGCGGATGGCGGTGTCTTTGCAGCCGATGTTGACCTGTGATGTCGTCCACGTTCCGATATAGCGCATATCACGGTTGGCAAAGCTGGCCTGCATCGCATCGGTGCGCATCAGCTCGTCCGTGGCACGCATCCCAACCCATGCGTCAGGGTTGTTCATCGGCAGGTCGGCAATGCCATAAGCAGCCATATCCTGCGGATAGTACACAGCAATCACCGAGCCCATATCCGCCACACCGTCGCCGATGGACTGCATCGCAGCCTTCGCTTTAAACAATGCTCCGCCCCACTGAATGTCGATCTTGATATCGCCGCTGGAACGCTCGGCCACTTGGTCCGCAAACCACTGGAGTGCAACTGCGCGTGCACCACGATTTGGACCTGCTTCGCCATGGATCAGCGTTGTTTCAGCAAAGCTGGCAGTCGCCAGAACAGACATCGCGGCGGCAAGAGCAGTTTTCTTCAGAAAATTCATATAAATCCCCTCCCAAGGATTTGTTTTGCTATGTAAAACATTGTTTCACTACCTTGATTTGAAAGCTATGGCGAGTTGCAACGCTACGCAAGCGAAAGCTAAACCTTCGCCTCAAACAAATTTAACAATTCAACTATGCCTATTATTTACAGGGAGTTACGGTAAATAAAAGCGCGCCCTTCTAGAGCGCCATCAGGCAAACCAATTTGCTCAAGAGCTTCGAAGTACATCATGTCGCTCGATACAATCACACCGTTAGGTGCCATCATCACTTCGATAAGTGGGGAGACAAGACGGGCGAATGCATCGTTCTTTTCAAGATTGTGTCCGCCCAAATCAGCATGGGCAAAGCTGACAGTAGCGCCGTCACCGGCAAGCATCATTGGCAGCGTGTCAACGACATCGCCCAATAAGAGCTGCTGGTCGGTAGGGGTGCTTGCAGGGTTAGACGCAACTGCGCGGTCAAAAACAAAGATGGCGCGATCAGTCACTTTGGCGCGAATGTGATCAAAGGTACGCCCGCTGCCGAGGCCCAACTCATATACTGGACCTACCATACCGGCCGTCAAATCAGCTGCGTAATCGATACACGCGCGTTGGGACGTCATACGGGCAATAAACATCTCGAGGCGGGTCATTTCAGCATCCTTCCGATCTGGTGATAGTTGTTTAGTCAGACGCAAACGCGTGAATGCGCGGGGTGTTCCATATGCCTTTGCCTGACGCTGCATGAACACAGCTGGACGCCGCAGCCTTTATAGGGTTCACTGGCTTTGTTGCACAAATATCCTTTGCCAAGGATTCACTGTCTGACTCCATC